>JBDSXT010000120.1:0-15205 GCA_039925985.1 Sphingomicrobium sp. | reverse complement strand
TGGGCGGCAAGCTCGAGGGCATGGTCAACCTGCCGGTCGCGGACCGGATCGCGTTCCGCGGAGTCGCTTTCTACCAGCGCGACGGCGGCTACATCGATAATATCCACGGCGAGCGGACCTATTACGGATTCGTCGACGATCGCCCCGCCTACGATCCGCCCCAGGACGTTCCCTCCCTAACCGTGACCAATTCCGGCCTCGAAAAGAAGAATTTTAACGACTTGACGACATACGGCGGTCGGGCGGCGCTAAAGGTCGATCTTGATGACAATTGGACCGCGACACCGACATTCATGTACCAGAAAATGAAGGCCAACGGCGTCTTCTTCTTCGACCCCCAGCTCGGCGACCTCAAGATCGACCGTTTCCGCGATGACGTCCGCAAGGACCGTTTTTGGCAGGCCGCACTGACTATCGAAGGCAAGATCGCAAACTTCGACGTGACCTATGCCGGCGCCTACATGGACCGCACCACCTACACGCTGAGTGATTACGCCGATTATGCGGACGCCTATGATCAACTCTATGCGGATTATTACGGTGGAGCTTATGGCCGTGGTCTCGGAGTCTTTTATTACCTCGACGGGGCCGGCAACCGGACGGTCAATCCGCAACAATTCATCATCGGCACCGATCACTTCAAAAAGTTGAGCCAGGAGCTGCGCATCGCCTCGCCGGCCGATAAGGCGTTCCGGGTGATCGCCGGTCTCTTTTACCAGCGCCAGTCCAACTTGATTCACCAGGATTACAAAGTTGACCGGCTGGGTCCCGATGTATCGGTCAACGGCTTCCCCGGGACCTTATGGCTGACTCAGCAGGAACGGGTCGACAGGGACTATGCGGCATTTGGCGAAGCGAGCTTCGATGTCACGCCAAAGATCACGGTGACGGCCGGTGGACGCTATTATAAATTCGACAACAGCCTGATCGGATTCTTCGGCTTTGGCCGCAATCCGGGTGACGGCGGCGACGGTCCGTTCTCGGCCTTTCCGCGCAATGCCGCGGGGAGCAACCGGACTGGTGTCGCCGGCTGCTTCACCGCGAGCGGTGAGCGACTCTACGACCGCGACACAAACATTTATGCAAGTGACCGGACGCTGCTGCCGCCGATCGTCGGCGGGAGCCCGTGTACCAATCTTGGTGACTTTGTCGACGGCAAGGTGGTGCCAAAGCGCGTCAAGGACAATGGCTTCATCCACCGCCTGAACGCGACCTGGCGGCCACAGGACGGGTTGATGTTCTATGCGACCTGGTCGCGCGGTTTCCGGCCGGGCGGCATCAATCGCCGCGGCGACGTTCCGCCGTACGATGCGGACTTCCTCAGCAATTACGAAGCGGGCTGGAAGACCACCTTTGGGAGAATTCGCTGGAACGGCGCAATTTATCACCAGCGGTGGAATAAATTTCAGTTCAGCTTCCTGGGACAGAATAGCTTCACCGAAATCCACAACGGCAAGAACGCCAACATCGACGGCGTCGAGACGGATGTAAACTACGTCGCCGGCGGGCTGACGGTCAACGCGGCCGCCGCCTACACCAAAGCCAAGACCAAGGGGAACGTCTGTGGCGTAATTGAAGACACGACCTCCGACTGCGGCTTCAGTTTCGTTTCGGTTCCGAGTGGCAGCCGGCTTCCGGTGACTCCCAAGTTCAAGGGCTCGGCGACGGCGCGCTATAGCTTCCCGGCCTGGGCAGACGTCAGGGCGCATGTTCAGGGCGGTGTTGCATATAAGGGCCCAGCGCGCGCATCGCTCCGCTCGCTGCAACTGCAAGCGGGAACGTTTATCCTCGTCGACCCGAATTCATATTTAGGCCGGATAAAGTCATCGACCGTGGTCGACCTGTTCGCCGGGCTCAACTGGCCGCGGTGGAACCTCGAAGCGTATGTCACGAACGTGTTCGACAGTACCGACGAGTTGTCGCGCGGGGTCAATTGCGGAAGCTGCACGCGGACGCTGATCGTACCGGGCAGGCCGCGGACGATTGGCGTTCGGGCGGGGATGAAATTCTAGCCATCAGGCCGAACGCCCGACAACTCGTCTTTGCAGCCGCGCCCGCGGCGCTTGTCGGGCTGTGGCTGGCGATGATGGTCGGCGGCACCGGGCCGCTCGATCACCAGCTGCTCGACGCGCTTTATGCGGCAGATCGGCCCGGCATTCGCGAGCTGGTGATCGCGGTGACGAACCTCGGCGAGTGGGTTCCACTGGTTTTGCTGACGCTGCTTGGCGCAGGGGGGCTGCTGTACCGACGCAAGGGACGTTTGGCCGCAATACTCGTGGCGACCACGCTTGCCGGACGGTTGCTAGTTGAGCTGCAAAAATTTGGTGTTGGCCGCCTCCGCCCCGAGGACCCGGTCCATCGCGTCGTGGTGAAGACCCTGTCATTTCCCAGCGGCCACGCGGGCAATTCGATGATTGTGTTCCTGAGCCTGGCGCTGCTCGCCGCACCGCGTCGCTTTCAAAGGCTCGCGGTTGCGGCTGCTGTGATCGGCGCCGCGGTGATTGGCGTTACCCGCCCGATGCTGGGCGTACATTGGCCGAGCGACGTCGTCGGCGGCTGGGCATTCGGCGCCGCCTGGGTGCTGCTGATGCTCAGGCTTGCCGAGCGCCTTGAACAGGCAGACACTGCCGACGATCACAAGGGGAGGGGACAATGACGGCGAGCAGACCTTTTACGCTTCTGGCGGCCGTAATTTTCGCGCTGATGGCGGTGGTCCATCTTTATCGGATCGTCACGCACTTTCAGATCGTTTTGGGGTCCCACATGATCCCGATGGCGGCAAGCTTGATCGCGATCGCCATTACCGCCCTGCTCGCCGTGATGCTGTACCGGGAAAGCCAGCGCTAGGTCGGCCGACACCCTAAATGTTGAAGCGGAACAGCAGGACGTCGCCGTCATGGACGACATAGTCCTTTCCCTCGGACCGCATCTTGCCGGCGTCCTTGGCGCCCTGCTCACCGCCGCAAGCGATGAAATCGGCATAGGCGATCGTTTCGGCGCGAATGAAACCGCGTTCGAAGTCGGTGTGGATGACGCCCGCGGCCTCGGGCGCCTTGGCGCCCTTGTGCACTGTCCAGGCGCGGGACTCCTTGGGCCCGGCGGTAAAGAAAGTGATCAGCCCGAGGAGCTGATAACCGGCGCGGATCACCCGGGTAAGGCCGGTTTCCTCGAGGCCTAGATCAGCCAAGAACCCCGCCCGGTCGGCCTCGTCGAGCGTCGCGATCTCCGCTTCGATCGCGGCTGAAATGACGACCGCGCCGGCACCCTCCGCGGCGGCGGCTTCGAACACCCTCGCCGATAGCGCATTGCCGTTGGCCGCATCGCCCTCATCGACGTTGCAGACGTAAAGTACGGGCTTTGCGGTCAGGAGCTGCGCGCGCTTAAGCGCTTTTTGCTCCTCGGCATCTTTGGGCTTGGTCAGCCGCGCCGGCTTCGAGTCGCGCAGCAGGTCGAGCGCCTGGCCGAGCACCGAGGCCTCGATCTTGGCTTCCTTGTCGCCCTGCTGGGCCTTCTTGGCGAGGTTGGGGACGCGCCGCTCGAGGCTGTCGAGATCGGCCAGCATCAGTTCGGTCTCGACCGTCTCGGCGTCGGCGATCGGGTCGACCCGGCCCTCGACGTGGGTGACGTCGCCGCCCTCGAAGCAGCGCAGGACATGGACGATCGCGTCAACCTCGCGGATATTGGCGAGGAACTGGTTGCCGAGGCCGTCGCCCTGGCTGGCGCCGCGGACCAGGCCGGCGATGTCGACGAACTCGATCTGGGTCTCGATTTCGCTGGCGGACTTGGCGATCTCGCGGATTTTGTCGAGCCGCTCGTCGGGCACCGCCACGCGGCCGACATTGGGCTCGATCGTGCAGAACGGATAGTTCGCGGCCTGCGCCGCCGCGGTCTCGGTCAGCGCGTTGAAAAGCGTCGATTTACCGACATTCGGCAAGCCGACAATGCCGCAACGAAAGCCCATGGGATCTCCGGGGTTGAAGTCGTCCTCCCGGCCTGGGGCCGGGATCCGTCTGTCTGCGGCCTAGTAAGGAAGGCAGGCCCCGGATCAAGCCCGGGGTGACGTATCACGCGAAATTGAACGAGATGCTCAACCTTTCGCCAATAGTTTTGCCAGGCAGGACCTCGTGGCGGAGCCAGCTTTCCCACAGCAGCAGCAGGCCGGGGACGGGCTGGACGGTGACGAAGGTGTCCGGGCGTACAGGCGCGGCCATCATCAGCGGCAGGCGCGGGTCCTCGAAGCGGATCGCGCCCGATTGGGGCGGAGCCTCGACATAGAAGGTTCCCGAAATGATGCTGTGGGGATGGACATGTCCACTATGCCGTCCACCGGCTTTCAACAGATTGACCCACAGACTGTCGAGCCGCAGCTTGCGCGGCAGCTCGAATGCGCAATCCTCGGCGAAAATCACGGCATGGCGGGTAAGCAGTCTTGCGAGATCGCCGAACGCCGGGTCGCGTTTGGGTAGGTCATTCAGCGACGCATAGCTGGTGTAGCCGGGATAATGATGCTCGCGGCTCCAGCGCCGACCGGCGGCGTCGTCCCGCGCCAGCGAGCGGATGGAGTGAGCGAGTTCGCCGAGTAGCTCGGGCGTGGCGGGCTCCGCCTCGTACAGGCGCGTGGCGAAAAGGTTGCGGGCGGTCATTCTGGCTGAAACCTCAGCGCCACTTCGCTCATGAAGCGGGCGTCGTCGCCGTCGGCGAGCCACTCGGCTTCGGCGGCGATCGCGGCGAGCAGGTCGGAAAGTGTCTCCATCTCCGACTTGGCATAATTGCCGAGGACGTAGTTGGTCACCTTGTCCTTGTGCCCTGGGTGGCCGATGCCGATCCGGACGCGGCGAAAGTCGGGCCCGAATATCGCGTCGATCGAGCGCAGGCCATTGTGTCCGGCGAGGCCGCCGCCAACGCGCACTTTGACCTTCATCGGCGCCAGATCGAGTTCATCGTGGAAAATGGTGACGGCGGCGAGGTCGAGCTTGTAGAATTTCAGCACCCGCTGAACCGCGTCGCCGCTGTCGTTCATGTAGGTCTGGGGCTTGACCAGCAGGACCTTGTGGCGACCGACGCGGCCTTCGGCGATGAGGCTGCGGAATTTCTTCTGCCACGGCCCGAAGTCATGCACGGCGGCGACGATGTCGGCGGCCATATAGCCGACGTTGTGGCGATGGAGCGCGTAGCTACCGCCGGGATTACCAAGGCCCGCCCAGATTTGCATCGACGTTCGCTAGCAGGTGCAGGGGCAAACAAAAACCGCTCGCCCTGAGCCAAGTCGAAGGGCTGCCCTGCTTTAGAAAAGCAGTCCTTCGACTAGCTCAGGACGAACGGAAAATCGCTTATTCTTCCTTGGCTTCGGCTTCGCCCTCGGCTTCGCCTTCACCCTCTTCACCAGCCGGCTCTTCGGCTTCGGCCGCGGCGGCTTCAGCAGCTTCGGCTTCCTCGGCCTTGACCGCCGACGGAGCGACGATGGTGGCGACGGTGAAGTCGCGGTCGTCGATCGCCGCCTTGGTGCCTTCCGGCAGGGTAACGTGGCTGATGTGGATCGAATCGCCGATGTCGAGGCCGGCGAGGCTGATGTGAATCTCGTCCGGGATGGAGGCCGCGTCGCAGACCAGTTCGAGCTCGTGCTGGACGATGTTGAGAACGCCGCCGCGCTTGATGCCCGGCGATTCTTCCTCATGGTCGAAGCGGACGGGGATCGCCACGGTGATCTGGGCGTGCTCGCCGATGCGCAGAAAATCGACGTGGATCGGCCGGCTGTTGACCGGATGGAACTGAACGTCCTTGGGCAGCGTCCGATGGGTTTTGCCACCCGCATCGACCATGACGATGGTGTTCATGAAGTGGCCAGTCGACAGCATCTTGGCGAGGAGTTTCTCCTCGACGTGGACCGACAATGGCTCTTTCTTGTCGCCGTAGATCACGGCGGGGACCCGTCCGTCGCGACGCAATCCTCGGGAGGCTCCCTTGCCAGCCCGTTCGCGCGCTTCAGCGGGCAGCGTTAGCTGTTCGCTCATCTGTTTTACTCCAATGCAATGACCCGCCACGCCTCCAGGGATGACCATGGCTGGGAAGCGGCGCACTAGGCGACGGACGCTGGAAAAGCAAGATTGGAAGAAAAGGCGGACTTCGGATCAAGTCCGGGGTGACGGCCTGCTGCGATCGTCAGTTGATGCGGGCGGAACGGACTCCAAGCTGAGCGAGCTTGGTTTGGATGCTGTCCGGTCCCGCCAGGTGTCCTGTGCCGACGGCGACGAAGACCGTTCCGGGCTTCTCCAGCCGTTTGGCGATCCAGCTCGCCCAGTTGGAGTTCCGCTGGGTGAACATGATTGAGTAGCTTTGTGGAGAATTGATCCGCATCTGGTCGAGCATCGTAGTGAAAATCCCCGGGTCGCCGCGGTTCCAGGCGGCCTGCAACTGGCCCATGACGATCGCCAAATTTCCGGCCGAACTGACATCTTGGGTCGAGCCGAGCGATTGATCCGGCTGCTGAGGGATGCGGCCGAACATCTTCAATTGAAAATCAAATGTTTCGAGTCCTTCAACCGGCTTGCCAGTTTCCTCTGCGGCACGGCGCAGGACCATGTCGGCGCCATTGTCCGCGTTCATGCCGCGCGCCCGTCCTGCCGAGATCGCCAGCCGGGTTGAAGCGAGGAACGACGCGTTCGGAGTGATAGCAAAGTGGGGAACGCGGCCAGGCATCGTTATCGGACGCACCGGCTGCGGTCGCGGAATCCCGGGCACAATGGTCTCGAGCACCAGCTCATCGGAAGCCGCGAAGGCCGTCCTTACCTCGTCGTTGAACCAGGCGGACTTGTCGTCGAGCGCATGAAAGGTGCCGAAGAGATAGATGACCGTGTCGGCGTCGTTGACGACCCACATCGCCGGATGAGCGTCAGGGCGTCCGGCCGGCGCAACCGACGCGCCGGCGATCGCTGCGGCCATCAGAAAGGGTGCCATCCTTCAGCGTCTCCCGCCCACCGGACCGAGTCCAAGGAAGCGGTGGACGGATGAGCCCGGCTCAAGACGCCGACGGCGCAGAAGGTCCGCACCCGCCCATGCGTGCATCGTGCCCCCCAGCCCGATACCCGGCGATCATGGTCACCGAGAGGTTAAGAAATGTCTAGCGGAAAGCCGGGGCGAGTGAATAACTCTCGTTGCCAATCAGTCACAAAGCACTCGAATGGCGAAGAGCTACTGGACTCGTTTGACCCGGTAGCCGTCCCTTTGCAGCATTGCGACGACGGAGTCCGATCCCGCGAGATGGCCGGCGCCGACCGCAACAAACACCGATCCCGGAGTCGCCATCCGCTGCTCGATCCACCGGGTCCAGTTGGCGTTGCGACGCCTCAGCAATGCTTCGCGAAGTTCTGGGGATCCGGACAAATCTTCGTTGAAGCTGTCCGCTATCGCCGCGACGTCGCCGCGGGTCCATGCGTCGAGCATATTGCGGAACTGTTTTGTCGTCGCATCGGGCGATTCGATCGCCCCCTCAAGCAAGGCCCGCTGGGCGGATTCAGGGAGCGTGTCGAACAGGCCCAGTTGCTCGCTGTTGGTCTCCAGCTGACCGACGGGCTTTCCGGCCGAAGTGAAGGCCCCGCGAAGGACATTCTCGACACCAGCGTCGCCATTCAGGCCGAGGTCCTTGAACTGGGTCCCGAGCAGCATGAAAGCGGCGGCCCAGGTCTCCATCCGGTCGAGGGCGGCGCGGGGAATCCCGGTCTTGGTCATTGCTGCCTCGAGCAGCGCCCGCTTCTCGGCTGGCACTCGGGTTGCGAGCGGCGGCAAACCATCGCGAAAGCCGAGCCGGGCGAGTTCGCCGGCCAGCGCCTGCGGGTTCTTATTGTCGACGATCGTCTCGACGATCAGCCCCTGCGACCCGGCAACCGCCTGGTCAAAGGCAGTGGTGCGCCACTGATAATTGTTGGGCAGCAAATGGATGGTGCCGAACAGATAGACGGTCGTGTCCTTGTCGGCGACCTGCCACAGGGCCGGGCGGCCGGTGGCGGCGGCCGGGGGATTGGGAACCGTGGCACAACCGGCCAAGGCCGCCAGGCCGAGCATGCCCAGCCCGCGCCGCAGGATCGTCTTCAACATCGCAATACCTCTCGTCGCGGGAACTGTCGTCGCCGGGCCATGTAGGGTGGCTGAACGGTGGTTGCCAGTGGCGGGCACGTGGCTCGCCCGAAGGCAGCGCTCTCAGTACCGTGCTGGCCAGTCCCCGGACTGGCTGCGCGCGCCACTTGCTCCAACTCCCGCCTTGCGCCAAACCGCCCGCGCACCCACTGGGCGCAAATTGAACGGGGAACGACGGCCTTTGTCCTTGAGCTTTCAGGACCTGATCCTCAGCCTCCACCGCTATTGGAGCGCGCAGAGCTGCGTGCTGCTGCAGCCCTATGACATGGAGATGGGGGCGGGGACCTTTCACCCGGCGACGGTGCTGCGCGCGCTGGGCCCCGACCCGTGGCAATGCGCTTATGTCCAGCCGTGCCGGCGACCGACCGACGGCCGCTATGGCGCCAATCCCAACCGGCTCGGCCATTATTACCAGTATCAGGTGATGCTGAAGCCGAGCCCGCCGGATCTGCAGGCGCTGTACCTTGGGAGCCTCGCCGAGATCGGCATCGATCTCCTCAAACACGACATCCGCTTCGTCGAGGATGATTGGGAGAGCCCGACGCTGGGCGCGTGGGGCCTGGGCTGGGAAGTGTGGTGCGACGGCATGGAGGTCACGCAGTTCACCTATTTCCAACAGGTCGGCGGGTTCGAATGCAAGCCGGTCGCCGGCGAGCTCACTTACGGGCTCGAGCGGCTGGCGATGTACATCCAGGGCGTGGACGATGTCTTCGACCTGAAATTCAACGACGCTGGAGTGACTTACGGCGATATTTTCCTGGAAAATGAGAAACAGATGTCGGCTTGGAATTTCGAAGTCGCCGACACCGAAATCCTGTTCGACCTGTTCAAAAAAGCCGCGGCGGAGTGCGAAAATTGCCTTGCCGCGAAGCTCGCCATTCCGGCCTATGAGCAGGCGATTAAGGCGAGCCATGTGTTCAACACATTGCAGGCGCGCGGCGTCATTTCGGTCGCCGAGCGCCAGGCGTATATCGGCCGTGTCCGCGATCTCGCGACCGCCGCCTGCGCGGTATGGGTGGAAGCGTTGTGAGCGCGGACTTCCTTCTCGAATTGCGCAGCGAAGAAATTCCGGCGCGGATGCAGGCGCGGGCGCGCAACGATTTGGCGCGGATGTTCGCCGAGGAACTGACCGAGGCGGGACTGGAAACGGGCGCAATCGACGTTCATTCGACGCCGCGGCGGTTGGTACTGATAGCGCGCGATGTCGCCGGGGAGACCGCCGCCAGCCGCGAGGAGATCAAGGGGCCGAAGGCGTCGGCCCCCTCCCAGGCGCTTGAGGGGTTCCTGCGCAAGACCGGACTGACAGGGGTTCAACTCGAAGAGCGCGACGGCGTATTGTTCGCGGTCATCGAGCGCCCGGGGCGGATGGCGGCCGAAGTGATTGGCGAGGCGATCGAGCGGATCGTCGCGGATTTCCCGTGGCCAAAGTCGATGCGCTGGGGGAACGGGACGCTGCGTTGGGTGCGGCCACTGCAGGGCATCGTTGCTCTGCTCGGCGAAGACCTCGTGTCCGTCGCAATCGACGGCGTCGAAAGCAGCGCGAGCACGATTGGGCATCGCTTCCACCATCCGGGGGCGATCACCGTCGGCGGAGCCGGCGATTACATCGAGAAACTGCGCGCCTGCCATGTCATCGTCGATCAGGACGAGCGCGAGCGGCTGATCCGGGAGGGGGCGGAAAAAGCCGTGGCCGATGCCGGACTGACTTTGCTCGCCGACGAAAGCCTGGTGGTCGAAAATGCGGGCCTGACCGAATGGCCAGTGCCGCTCGTCGGCCACTTCGACGCCGATTATCTCGACGTGCCGCGCGAAGTCATTGTGCTGACCATGCGCACCAACCAGAAATATTTCGCGTGCCTGGATGCGGACGGAGCGCTCGCTCCCGCCTTTGTCTGCGTCGCCAATATCGACGCAAATGACGGCGGCCAAGCGATCGTCGAAGGCAACCGCCGAGTGCTTGCCGCGCGGCTCAGCGATGCGCGCTTTTTCTGGGAGCAGGATTTGAAAGTGCCGCTCGAAGAGCAAGCGAAGAAGCTCGACGGGATTGTGTTTCACCAGAAGCTCGGCACCGTCGCCGACAGGGTAGAGCGCGTCGCCAAGCTGGCGCGCTGGCTGGTCGAGGAAGGTATTGTCAAAGGCGCAGAATCCGATCAGGCGGAGCGGGCCGCGCGGCTGGCCAAAGCGGATCTCGTCACCGGCATGGTCGGCGAATTTCCCGAATTGCAGGGCGTGATCGGCGGCTACTTGGCCGAGGCGCAGGGCGAGCCCGAGGCCATCGCCGACGCCATCCGCGACCATTACAAACCGGTCGGGCAGGCCGATGTTGTGCCGAATGCGCCGGTGACGGTGGCTGTCGCCCTGGCGGACAAGGCCGACGCCCTCGTTGGCTTCTTCCAGTTTGGCGAAAAGCCAACGGGATCGAAGGACCCATTTGCGTTGCGCCGCGCCGGCCTGGGGATTCTGAGCCTGATCATCGAGAACCAGCTCCGCGTTTCGATGCGCGATCTGATCACTGCAGCCGCGCACGCGGGAGGTGCGAATGCGGGGCGGGAGATTGCAACGTTCCTGATCGACCGCCTCAAGGTCCAACAGAAAGAAGCTGGAGTCCGCAACGATATGATCGACGCAGTCGTGGCGGTCGAAACGGATGGCGACAATGTTCGCATGGTCCAGCGCGTCCAGGCGCTGCAGGCGTTCGTTGAGACCGGAGAGGGCAGGGACCTGCTCGCGGGCTACAAGCGGGCGTCGAATATTCTCAAGAAGGAGAAATGGGATCTGGCGCGGGTCATGGCGGATCCTTCCGAGCAAGGCATTCCGCAGACCGGCGAGGAGGATCCGCTGAGCCAGGTCGAGGAGCCGGCGATTGCCCAAGCGGTCGCCGAAATGGCGGAGGCCAGGCGAACCGCGCCGGACTTACCGCCGGAGGAAAATGCGCTGACCGCTGCGCTGGAAGAGGCCGAGCCGCGCGCCGATGCCGCGATCGGTGACGAGAATTTCATCGAAGCGATGGCGGCGTTGTCTTCACTCCGCAGCCCGATCGACGCCTTTTTCGAAAAAGTTACGGTCAACGACCCTGACCCGCACGCTAGAACGCGGCGGCTCAACCTGCTGCTGCGGTTCCGCGACGCCGTTCACAGGGTTGCGGATTTCTCCAAAATCGAGGGGTAGGCGGCTAGGCCTTGCGGTCGTCGGTGGGGCGGCGGTCAACGTTGTCGCGCACCCCATCGCCGTCGATGTCGGAGTCGCGGCGGCGGTCCACGCTGTCGCGCACCCCATCGCCATCGATGTCGGTTGGGCGGCGGTCGACAACGACTGGATCGCGGCGATTCTCCCTGATCGCGGCTTCACGAGCCGTTTCCTGGCTGCTCCACTCCTTTTCGCGCGTGTCCCATCGGTCGCTAAGGTCGCGGTGCTCGCGCTCGATTGCCTCGCGGCGGGTCGTCTCGTCGCGGTAGCGGGCTTTCCACTTGCGTCGTCCGCCGGCGGTCAGGAACGCGCCGATCAGCAAGCCCAGGACAAAGACCAGAGCATAAATGACGGCGTCCTTCGGATCAGACAGATAGATCGGCATGTCGGCTCTCCCCATGTTTGCATAAACTCGGGGGATATAGCGCGCAAAGTGACGCTAACGTTCCAATCTCGCTTAGACTAACCCTTGAGCAGGCTGTCGTTGATCGAGCAGGCGGCCGGGCCGAGAATGACGATGAACAGCACCGGCAGGATGAACAAGATCAGCGGCACGGTCATGATCGCCGGCAGCCGCGCGGCCTTTTCCTCGGCGCGCATCATCCGCTCGTTGCGGAACTCCGCCGACAGCACTCGCAGCGCCGAAGCGAGCGGCGTGCCATATTTCTCGGTTTGGATCATGGTCGTGACAACGCCGCGAACAGCCTCGAGATCGACGCGGTTGGCGAGGTTCTCGAAGGCCATGCGGCGTTCGTTGAGGAAGCCCAGCTCGATTGCCGTAAGGCCGAACTCGTCGCCGAGCTCCGGATAGGCCTTGCCGAGTTCCTTGGCGACGCGATTGAAGGCGGCGTCGACGGTCAGGCCGGCCTCGGCGCAGATGACGAGCAGATCGAGCGCATCGGGAAGGCCCTTGCGGACGGCTTTGCTGCGCTTGGTGATCTTGTTCTTCAGCCAGATGTCGGGGGCCTTGTAGGCGCCGACCAGAGTCCCCGCGACGGTCATGTAGCGGCGCCACCCCGACCAATCCGGGAAATAGTTGGATCCGTAAATCAGCAGGACAGCAGTAACCCCAAGCACGAGCGGCAGCAGGACCCGCGCGAGAATGATGAAGAACGCCAGGTCCTTGGTCCGGATGCCGGCCTGCATCAGCTTGAGCTGAGTTTTCTTGAGCTGGTCGTCCTGAAGCATCTTGAAGCTGGTCAGGATCGAGCGCACGCGATCGGCAGCTTCGTTGCGGTTGGTGAGCTTGCGACGCTTGTTGGTCGAAGCGACGATGCCGGCCTTGAGCTGCTCGCGACGGTCGTTCAGCGCCTTGATCCGGCGCGCCATGGGATCCCGGACCGTGGTCGCTGCGTAGATTGCGATCAGCACCGCGAACGTCGCCACGGCGCTGAGCATCGTCGCGACCCAGATCACGTTAAAGCCGAGGAGAGTGGGGCCTACCGCCTGCATGACTGAATAATCCCCTAAATCTCGAAGTTGATCATTTTGGCCATGATGAAGCCGCCAACGGCCATCCACACCATGCCGCCGAGACCCGCGACCATCAGTCGCTCATCGACGAAGAAACCGCCCATGTAATTGGGGTTGATGAACCAAACGAGCGTGAACACCACGAACGGCAGCGAGCCAATGATGTACGCGGACGCCTTGGATTCCGAGCTCATCGCGCGGATCTTCAACTTCATCTGGGCGCGCTTTCTCAGTACGTCGGCAAGGTTGGACAGGGTTTCGGCAAGATTGCCGCCGGTCTCGCGCTGAATGGCAAGCGTAATCACGAAGAACTGGAACTCGGCGGTGCCCAACCGGTCGGCGGTCTCCTGCAGCGCCACGTCCATGGTGCGGCCGATCTTCATCTTGTCCGCCACCGCGCGAAATTCGATCCCGACCGGGCCGCTGACTTCCTGGGCGACGATGCCCAGCGTCTCGGTGATCGGCAGGCCGGAACGCAGCCCACGAACCATCAGCTCGAGTGCGTCTGGGAAATTGGAATTGAACTTGTTGATGCGGCGAGTGATCATCTTGCCGACGATATAATAGGGGCCGCCAAGGCCGAAGAACATGCCAACGAACAAGGCCAGCAGGATCGGCGATCCGCGAACCATGAAAATCACAGCGATGAACAGGCAAATGCCCAGCGAGATGAACGAATATTTGGCGAGGCTGATATTCCTGCCGGTCATCTCCAGTCGGCGGCGCAGCAGCGCCGGCTTTGGAATTAGGGTCGAGAAGACGCCTTCGATGCGGCCGGCGCGCTGTGCGAACAGCTTGCGAATCTGCGCTTGCGCATGGCCGGCGATGACGTCGCCATGCCGCTCCTTGATCTGCTCTACCCGCCGCCGCAGCGTCTTCGACGCCGACGGCCCCGCATACAGCTTGCCGATCAACAGCAGGGCCGAGCCGGCGAACAGGAACAGGATCAAGGCATAGAACATTCGTCAGTCCCTTCGCGGCGGCAGGGCAGGGGTCGCCCCCTGGCTGGCCGTCATTGGCTTAGGCCGCTTTCGCTTTGGGCTTGGCCAGCATCGACTTGAGATTGTCGACCAGCGATTTGGCGCCCACGGTTTTCGCGTCGCCGGCACCTTCCTCGGTAGCGTGGCTAAGGACCATGCCGGCCAAGGTGTTGAACGGCGCCGACATTTTCCCGCTGGCGACTTCCGCCATCGGTTTGCCGAGCTTGGCCGACTGGGCCGCAAGCTTGCCGTCGTGCGGGAAGACGATGTCCACCGGCCGCTCGATCGACTGCTCGAAATCCTTGCGGCTGATCTCCAGCGCTCCGCCCGAGGGCACGCCGTTGGCAACGACGATGACCTTGGTTTGCGGCGCGTTCGACTTGAGCCAGGCGAGGATCCGGATGGTGTCGCGGGTCGCCGCCAGCGTCAGCTCCGAAACCACGACCGCGACATGCGCATCATGTACCATGTGCGGATACTGGATCAGCATGTGGCGCGGCAGGTCGATCACCGTCGATTCGAAGGCGTTGCGCATTTCTTCCTGAAGCTGGAAGAAAGCCGTCCCGTCGGTCGCCAAAGGTTGATGGATCGGTGCCTCGGCCGAGAGCACCGAAAGCCGCTCATTGGCACGAACCATCGCGCGCTCGATGAACAAGCCATCGATGCGGCTTGGATTTTCGATTGCGTCGGTGAGGCCACGGCCCGGCTCTAGGTCGAGCGCCAGGGCGCCGGTCCCGAAGTGAATGTCGAGGTCGAGCAGTGCGGTTGAACGATGCGCGCGCTCGCCGAGCAGCCACGCGAGCGAGGTGGCAATGGTCGAGGCGCCGACGCCGCCGCGAACGCCGACCACCGCGGTCATGACGTGCGGCTTGTCGGCCTGCGATTCACCACGCGGACCCGAAATCACCTGCTGCGCATGGGCAAAGGTGTCGCGGAGCTGGTCGACGGTGAATGGCTTGAGCAGATAATCGTGGATGCCGCTGGCGACGAGGTCGCGGTACATGCGGACATCGTTGACCTGGCCGGTGGCGATGACGATCGTCCCCGGCTCGCAAACTTCGGCGAGCGCGTTGATGTCGTTCAGCGGGTCGGCGGATTCGGACAGGTCGACGAACAGGATGTTCGGGCTGGCCGAAATCGACAGCGACTGGACCGCATTGCGCAGGCCGCCCTTGTTGACCTTTTCCGGCGACCAGCCGTGCTCGACCGCGACCGGCCGAAGCATGTCGGCGGTGGCATCGTCGCAGACGAAAGCGGTGAATGGATCACGCAGACCGGCGCGTGCCTGAAAAGGAGCGTTCATCGCTATTGGTCCTTCTTGGTATTGATGTCCTGGAGGCCCTTGGTGCCGGTTGGCGCAGCCTTCCGGTAAGCATCGACGGCCTTGTTCGACGTGAGAGTGTCACCGACGCCGCTGCCTTCGCGTCCGTGGATCA
>JBDSXT010000119.1:0-9493 GCA_039925985.1 Sphingomicrobium sp. | reverse complement strand
TTGCGCGACGGGAATTCGCTGTCGATCGGCGGCGGCAGCTTGTTCGGGCCAAGCCATTCGCCGGCCTTGACGCCGTCTATCTTGGCGACCGCGACGAGATCGCCGTTAGTGGCTTCGGCGATCTTGTGCGTCTTCTCGCCTTGAATCCGGAACAGGGCGCCAAGCCGCGCTGCCTCGCCGCTACTGGTTTTGACGTCTGACCCTTCCGACAGCTCGCCGCCAAGGGCCCGCGCCAGCGCCAAGCGCCCGACCGAGCCGCCGTGATGGATTTTGAAGACGTGCAGCGCTGGATCGGTCACGGACAGGCGCCGCGCCGCCGCATCAGGACTAGGAGCTTCGTGGCGCAACGCCTTCAGCAAGCGGCGAACGCCCCAGGCGCTGCTCGCCGAACCGAATAGAACCGGCACGCCAAGGCTTTCACCGGTCTCGCGGGCGAGGTCCTGGAGAACGCGGTCCTGGCTCGGCGCTTCGTCCATCAGCAATTGCTCGAGCAATTCGTCGTCGTGGTCGGCGAGCTGCTCCAGCATATGGTTGCGCGCTTCCGCTTCGCGCTGCTGGAGTTCCGCCGGAATTTCGATCGGCTCGCTATCCTTCCCGGGCCGATAGTGAAACGCGCGCTCGAGCGCGAGGTCGACGAAGCCAGTGACCTTGTCGCCTTCGCGGATCGGGATCTGGCGGGCGATCAGCGGCGACACGCTCATTGGCTGCAGCGCGGAGAGGAGGTCGCGGATGCGGCCATGGGCCTGGTCGATGCGATTAACAAAAATCAGGTGCGGAACGCCGAGTTCATCGAGTGCGCGGAGGGCAGGGGCGGCAAGCGCGGCTCGCGCCGGGTCGGGATCGACGACGACAATCGCCATGTCGACCAACGCCAGGGCACGGGTGCCGTCGGCCGCGAACCCGACCGAGCCGGGGCTGTCGACGATTGCGAAGCGGTCGCCGAGATAGTCGAAATTGTAGAGGTTGAGTTCGGTCGAGCCGCCGCGCTGGCGGGCTTCTGGACTGCTGTCGCCGGCACTTGAGCCGTTGGCGGTCGCACCCAGTCGATCGGTCGCCCCAGCGGCGAACAACATCGCTTCGGCAAGGCTGGTCTTGCCCGCGCCGGCCGGTCCGACCAGCGCGATGGCTCGAGTGCCTTTGGTTAGTCCGTTCTTGGTTGCAGCGCCCATGCGACTCTCCTCTCGTCCCAACGAGGGGCGCGCGAGTCGCCGGAAGGCGCAGCTTGCGCGCTCTTCGAAACGACCACCGTCCGACTCTTCGCGGCGGAAGGCAAGGGTCTAGTCAGGTAGGAACACGGCAGTGCCTAAGCCGCGGGCAGAAGCCTTTTCTCGCCCGCCAGGCGAAGCAGCGCCGCCTGCAGCTTCTCGAATGCCCGAACTTCGATCTGGCGAATCCGCTCGCGGCTGACATCATAGACCTGGCTCAGTTCTTCCAGCGTCTTGGGTTCGTCCGTCAGGCGGCGCTCCATCAGGATGTGCTTTTCCCGTTCGTTGAGCGATTCCAGCGCGTCCATCAGCAGGTCATGACGGACCCGGCTTTCCTCGTCCTCGGCGATCATTTCGTCCTGCAGCGGTCCCGTGTCGACCAAGAAGTCCTGCCACTGACTTTCGCCCTCGGTGTCGCGGAGCGGGGCGTTCAGCGACGTGTCGCCGCCCATCGCCATGCGGCGATTCATTGACACCACTTCGGCCTCGGTGACGCCAAGGTCGGTGGCGATCTTGGTAACGTCGGCGGGCTTGAGGTCGCCATCTTCGAACGCGTCGATCTGATTCTTCATCCGGCGGAGGTTGAAGAACAGCTTCTTTTGCGCCGCGGTGGTGCCCATTTTGACCAGGCTCCACGACCGCAGGATGAATTCCTGGATCGAGGCCCGGATCCACCACATCGCATAGGTTGCGACGCGGAAGCCGCGGTCGGGCTCGAATTTCTTGACGCCTTGCATCAGGCCGATGTTGCCTTCGGAAATCAGCTCGCTGACCGGCAGCCCGTAGCCACGGTAGCCCATCGCGATCTTGGCCACGAGCCGAAGGTGCGAATTGACCAGCTTTGCCGCCGCGTCGGTGTCGCCATGCTCGCGCCAGCGCTTGGCAAGCATATACTCTTCCTCGGGGGCGAGGATCGGGAATTTCTTGATTTCGCTAAGATAGCGATTGAGCCCGGCTTCCCCGCCTGACGACGGGATCGAGACGATGCTCTTCTGCTGTGCCATGTAATCGCTTCTCCGTGGGCCGGGCGCTTTTCGAAAAAGCCCCTAGCGTTTGAAATCCTATACACCAAGCGCGCTGAACAGTTCCTGCATGTCGGCTGGCATGGGGCTTTCGAACGACAGGTGCTGCTTGGTTAGGGGGTGGATGAAGCCAAGCGTCGCCGCGTGCAGCGCCTGACGATCAAAACTCAAGTCGTTCAATAATTTGCGGTGAGTCTTGCCCGAACCGCCGTAAAATGGATCGCCGAGCAACGGGTGGCCGATCGACGCCATATGCACCCGCACCTGGTGAGTCCGGCCGGTCTCAAGCCGGCATTCGACCAACGCCGCGTCGCGCAGCGGTGTGAGCCGCTTCCAATGCGTGACGGCGCGCTTGCCCCGTCCTTCGGCCACGACCGCGATTTTCTTGCGGTTACTGGATGAGCGGGCGAGCGGCGCGTCGATCGTCCCGCCGCTCGTCCGCGGCACGCCCGAGACGATTGCCAGATAGCGGCGCTCGATGCTGTGGGCGGCGAACTGCCTGGCCAATCCCTCGTGAGCGACGTCGGTCTTCGCCACGACCAGCAACCCCGACGTGTCCTTGTCGATGCGATGGACGATCCCGGGGCGGGCGACACCGCCGATCCCCGACAGGCTCGCGCCGCAATGGTGGAGCAAGGCGTTGACTAGCGTGCGGTCGCGATTTCCCGCAGCCGGATGGACGACCAGGCCAACCGCTTTGTCGATCACCAGCAAATGCTCGTCCTCAAAGACGATTTTGAGCGGGATATCCTGCGCTTCGTTGTGCGCCGGCTCGGGCGCCGGCACCACCAGTCCGAACGCCTCGCCGCCTTTGATCTTGATCGCCGGGTCGCGAACCAAGGGCGTCAGTGCACCGTTGCGAATCAGTCCCTTGAGCCGCTCGCGCGACATGGTCGGCACCGCCGCTGCGAGCGCGCGGTCGAGGCGCCAGCCGGCATGCTCGGGATCGAGAGTGACGTGAATGATGTGCTGCCCCCCGGCCATGAGACAGGAATATGGGCCCGGCCCGCCGCTCTTCAAGCCGGACCGGGGTTTTGATGATCAGTCGCCCTTGGGCCCCAGATAAGCAGCGCCATAGACGGCCTTGCGGATATCATGGTGCAAGGTCCCGTCGAACGGGTCGCGCTGGACGAAGAAAACCGCAGCAAGGTCGTTCGCCGGATCTACCCAGAACAAAGTCGTCCACGCGCCGTCCCAGAAGAATTCCCCAACGGCACCGCGATTTTCGGCCGCATCCTTGGGCCGTCCGGTGCGGACGAAGAAATCCATGCCAAAGCCGCCGCTGCCTTTACCGGGCAGCCATGCGCGCTCGGTGATGCGTGGGTCGAGCTGATCGGTCGACATCAGCTTGACGGTCGAGGGTTTGAGGATGCGGACGCCGTCCAAGCTCCCGCGACCGAGAAGCATGCGCGCGAACCGCATATAATCATCAAGGGTCGAGGCGAGCCCGGCCCCCCCCATTGTCAACTTGCGCGGGCTGAAGTTGAACCGGCGGATATCGGCGTCGGTCTTGCGCTGGATCTTTCCGTTGGGTCCCGCGGTGTAGCCCGTGGCGAGCCGCGAATAGCGGGACTCGGGCTGGCTCCAGGCGGTTTCGTGCATTGCGAGCGGCTCGAGGATTTGCCTCCGGACATAGGGTTCGAAAGGCTCGCCCGTCAGTTGCTCGATCAATCGCGCCTGGACGTCTACCCCGGCGCTGTAACGCCACTGGTCGCCGGGCTCGAACAGCAGCGGCACCTTCGCCAGGCGCCGGCTGAATTCGGCAAGATCGTGGTCGAGGTTCAGCGGGTCCTCTTTCTCGAACATTTTTTCCGGAAAGCTTGCACCCGGTCCGTAGCCGAAGCCGGCGGTGTGCCGGACGATGTCGCGGATGAGGATCGGGCGCTGCGGCGCCTTGAGGATCGGATTGTCGGCCGAATCCATTCCGTGGAAGACGCTCACGCCCGCATATTCGGGCAGGTATTTGGCCAGCGGCTCGTCAAGCCCGAAGCGCCCTTGCTCCCACAATTGCATCAAAGCCGTGCCGGTCACGGGTTTGGTCATTGACCAGATCTGGACCAGCGTGTCGCGGCGCATGGGTTTGCGGGCCTCGCGGTCGGCGTAACCGGCGGCGCCGAAATATACCTCGTGCCCGTTGCGCCAGACCAGCGCCGAAGCGCCGGCGACGCGGCCGCTCGCGACCATTTGCGCAAGCGCCCGATCGATCCTCGGCTTGCTGATCTGAAAGGTCTCGATCGACGCATTGGGGGTCGGCGATCTCGCCTCGGCCCAGGTCGGCGCGCAGGCCACTCCGGCGCACATCAAGGTCGCTAGCAACCGGTGCATCGTTTCTCCTGCCCTCTCTGCGTGGATCACGCTTAGCCTGGGCGACCGTCGGGCGGAAGCAGTGGCGCTTGCGCGATGCTGATCTCTGCCGCATCAAACGCGAATGAACCCCGCCGACCTTGCCAGCCTGCTCTGCTCGCGCTTGTGCCACGACTTGATGTCGCCGGTTGGGGCGCTCAACAACGGCATCGAGTTGATGGCCGACGAGCAGGATCCCGAGATGCGCGATAAGTGCCTCGAGCTGCTCGGAGAAAGCGCTCGCGCCTCGGCCAATAAATTGAAATTCTTCCGGCTGGCGTTCGGCGCGGCGGGCGGCTTCGGAGACAGCATCGACACTCGCGAAGCGCAGGCGGCGCTGGAAGGTATATTCGGCCGCGAGCGGCGGATCGAGCTCGGCTGGATGGTTGCCGGCGACCAATTGCCCAAGGGCGCGATCAAGCTGCTCCTCAACCTGGCGATGCTTGCCGGTGACGCTCTGGTCCGCGGCGGTCGGCTCGACGTTGGCGCCGAAACATCGGACGACATGCTCGAGCTCGTCATCCGCGCGGAGGGACCGCGTATCCTCCTCGATCCGACGCTTCGCGAAACTTTGCTCAATGGCCAAGCCAATGGCACCGTCGAGCCGCGCGCCGCGGGAGCTTGGCTGGCGCACAGCTTGGCGGCCGAAGCCGGCGGTTCGATCCAGCTGTCGGATCCAACCGCCGAAAATCTGATGATCGGCGCCGCGCTTCCCGTTCAGGGCTAACGCCGCGTTAACACCTGACCGGCATAAGCGTCGCCTGACTGTAGCTAGGGGCTTCACGCGGCGATGGACGATCTGATTGCCGACTTCGTGGCCGAGTGCCGGGAAATGCTCGAGGCCCTGGGCGGCGAAATTGTCGCTTGGGAAGCCGAACCCGACGACCGCGCGCGCCTCGATTCCATTTTCCGCTTCGTCCACACGGTCAAAGGCAATTGCGGTTTCTTTGAATTCCCGCGGCTGGAAGCCTTGAGCCATGCCGCCGAAGACGCGCTCGCCGACGTTCGGGCCGGCCGCCGCCAGCCCGATGGCAGGCTGGTCAGCGCGGTTCTCGCCATCATCGACCGGATCGGCGAAATGGTCGCGGCGATCGACGCCGGCGAGGCGATGCCCGGTGGCAGCGACGCTGGACTGATCGAAGCGCTCGCCGAAGGTGCCGAGGGGCCTGCGGCTCCGGTCGCCACGACGATCGCCGAAGCCCAGGGCAAGATTGCCGCGCCGCGAACGATCCGCTTGTCCGTCGAGTTGTTGGACCGGGTGATGAGCGGCGTCTCCGACATGGTGCTGGCGCGCAACGAGCTCGCTCGCCGCTTGCGCGAATCACCGACCGAAGTTCCAATCGACGGGGCGTTCGAGCGATTGTCGTCGATCATCGCCGAGATGCGCGATGCGATCACCCGGACCCGCATGCAGCGGATCGAGAATCTGTTCGCGGCGGTGCCGAGGATGGTCCGCGACCTGTCGGCCGAGCTCGGCAAGCAGGTGCTGGTCGATATCGAGGGCGGGGATGTCGAGCTCGATCGCGAAATGATCGAAATGATCCGCGATCCGCTGACCCACATCATCCGCAACGCGGTCGATCACGGCATCGAGACCCCGGCCGATCGATTGAAGGCCGGTAAGCGCGAGATCGGCATCCTGTGCATCTCGGCACGTCAGTCCGGCAACCAGATATTGATCGATATCCAGGACGACGGGCGGGGTATCGACGGCAAGAAACTCGTCGAAAAAGCAATTGCCGCGGGAACGCTCGACAAGAGTGGGGCCGCCGACTTGCTTCCACGCGAGCAACTTGCGCTGATTTTCGAGGCCGGACTCTCGACCGCCGCCGAAGTCACCTCGATTTCCGGCCGCGGCGTCGGCATGGACGTCGTCCGCTCGAACGTCGAACGCATCGGCGGCATCGTCGAAGTCGACAGCAAGCCCGGCGCCGGAACGCGCATGACGCTGCGCGTTCCGCTGACCCTGACCATCATTCCGGCACTGACCGTCTCGATCGGTAGCCAGCATTTTGCCATTCCCCGTTCGGCAATCGAGGAAATCGTTCGCGCCAACGGCGCATCGGTAAAGCTCGAGCGCATCGGCGGGGCAGGGGTGGCGACCATTCGCGGCCGCCGTGTTCCCGAAGTCGCGCTGGCCGACATCCTTGGCCTCGACAGTGCGATCAAGGATGAAGACCGGACCTTGATCGTTCTTCGCCCCGCCGGCGGCGACGTCTATGCGCTCGGCGTCGACCGGATCCACGATCACGAGGAACTGGTGGTCAAGCCGGCGGCTCCCGCGGTCATGGCGACCGGGCTCTATGCTGGAACGACGCTTGCCGATGATGGCAGCCCGATCCTGCTGTTTGACCCCGCGGGCCTCGCGGTCGTCGGCGGCATCAAGCTCGAATCGCACGAGCGCACCGCCCGCATCGCCGAGGGACCGCTTGTCGCCGCTGTTCCGCAAGCTACGCAGGTCATTCTTTTCCGCGGCCTCGACGGGGGCCGGCGCGCAATGCGACTGTCGGTTGTCGACCGCATCGAAGAGGTCCAGGCCGGCGCCATCAGGCAGGGCGCAGGGCAGCTTCGAGTTCAGCTCGGCGAGGCGATCCTGCCGCTGGCCGGCGTCGGCGAGTCCGAATTGCCGACCGATAAGGTCCGCCTGTTCCGCCTCAACGACGGCTGCCATGAAGTTGGCTATTGCTTCCAGGAAGTCATCGACCTCGCCGTTCTCGATCATGATATCATCGACGCCGACTGGCCCGGCGAAATCAGCGGCGTGACGCTGATCGACAACGAACCTGCAGAATTGGTCGACCCGCATTGGTTGTTCGCCAATCATTCGGGCGCGGCTTCGCGCCCGGGCGGCGATCAGCTCGTCTGCCGACTGCCGGACGACGACCCGTGGATGCAGAATATGCTCCGCCCGATCGTCGAGGCGGCCGGCTATCGCGTGGTCGGCGAAGCCGATACGGTCAAGGCCGACTTGGTGATTGTCTCGGACAGCGCCAAGGTCGCGAAAGGCGCGGCGGGCCGGACGATCCGGCTGCGGGTCGAACCTGATCCGACCGGCGCCAAGGACTCGAGCATCTACCGCTACGACCGCGCCGCCTTGCTGGTCGCTTTGAAATCGGCCGGCGGTGGAGCCAGCCGATGAACCCGCTCCTCCTCGTCGTCGCCATCGCCGGCGAGCGCGTCGCTTTGCTCGCCAACGCAGTCGAATCGGTGGTCGAACTGGATACATTGATCCCGGTCCCGCGTGCGGCGCCGCATGTCGCCGGCCTGTCGGCGTTGCGTAGCCGGGTCCTGACCGTCATCGACTGCCGGCGCTCGCTTGAGCTCGGCGCGACCGATTGCTCCGACGGCATCCGCGAGGCCGCAGTGGTCGAGCTCGACGGGCATCACTATGCGCTGATCGTCGATGTCGTCGAGGATGTGATCGAGGCCCTTTCCGAGCCAGCGCCGGTTCGCGCCGCGATGGGTCCGGGCTGGGACCGCGTCGCCACAGGCATGGTCGAAACCGAAGCCGGGCCGCTGCTGCTGGTTGACGTCGCCGCGCTCATTGCCGGTCTTGAAATCAAGGCGGCTTGAACGGACGAACTTAAGCACTTCGTTACCCTTCACCACTAAACATGCGGCCAACAACGCGGGAAAGCGGAAGATATGAAGAGCTGTCTGATCGTCGATGACTCCAAAGTGATCCGCAAGGTCGCTCGCCACATCCTCGAGACGCTCGATTTCGAGGTCGCGGAAGCGGGCGATGGGCGCGAAGCCCTGTCTTGCTGCGAAGCCAAGATGCCCGACGTCGTGCTGCTCGACTGGAACATGCCGGTGATGAGCGGCATGGAGTTCCTTCGCCTTCTCCGCCAGCGCGGCCATAGCGATCAGCCCAAAGTTGTCTTTTGCACGACCGAGAACGACATGGCGCACATTCGCGCCGCGCTCGAAGCCGGCGCCGACGAATATGTCATGAAACCCTTCGACCGCGAGACGCTGCACATCAAGCTTCAGCTCGTCGGCGTCGCCTGAGTCCATCGGCTTGGAGCGGTCACTCGCCAGATCGCGGGACCGCCAGGAAGCGCCGCGAACCGCTCGCCGGCGAATTAGGCTGATGGTCGTCGACGATTCGATGATCGCCCGCGCGGTCCTGTCGCGAATGGTCGAAAGCGACGACGACTTCGAGATTGTCGCAGTGGCGGGAACCGCCGAAGACGCTATCGATGCCCTGCAAGCAGTCCATGTTGACATTATTCTGCTCGATCTGGAAATGCCTGGCGCCGGCGGCCTCAAGTCGATCCCGCGGATCATTGCTGCGGCCGGCGGCGCCCGAATCATGATCGTTTCGTCGCTGGCGGATGAGGGCGCCGAGCAAACCGTCGCCGCGCTTGCCTTGGGCGCGACTGATACTCTGCCCAAGCCGGGCACCGGTCGGTTCAACGGACGCTTCTCCGAAATCCTGTTGCGCAAGCTCAAGGCATTGGGGTTTGCCGGCCAGCCGGCGCCGGTCGCCCTGTCCCCCCGCAAGCTCGTGCCGAGTGACGGCTTGCGCGCCATGCCCAATAATCCGATCGGCATTCTCGCGGTTGGTGCCTCGACCGGCGGCATTCACGCGCTCGGCACTTTGTTCCAGAATTTGCCGAGCCAGATTGGCGTGCCGATCCTCGTCACCCAGCATTTGCCGGCACCGTTCATGTCGGTGTTCGCGCGCCAATTGGGCACGGTTGCCAAGCGCGAGACGCTCGTTGGGGAAAACGGCATGGAGCTGTTGCCAGACCGGATCGTCGTCGCTCCCGGCGACGCGCACATTACCGTCGACACGCTGTGCGGCTTGCGCGTCGTGCGCCTCACTCATGGCCCGTCGTCGAGCGGCTGCCTGCCGTCGCTTGATCCGATGCTCGCGTCGGTCGGCGCGGTGTACGGCGCGGCGGGACTCGGCGTCGT
>JBDSXT010000118.1:0-8852 GCA_039925985.1 Sphingomicrobium sp. | reverse complement strand
CGGTCCATCTGGCCCTGGTTGATCGCCTGGGTGCCGTGATAGAGGCCGGTGGTGTCGCCAAGGCCGATGGTGTTGGTCGTCGAGAACAGCCGGAACCACGGGTTGGGGCGGATGACCCGGTTCTGGTCGAGCAAAGTCAGTTTGCCTTCGACCTCGAGCACGCGCTGGATGACGAACATCACATCCGGACGGCCCGCGTCATATTCATCGAACACCAGGGCGACCGGGTGCTGCAGCGCCCACGGCAGCAGGCCTTCGCGGAATTCCGTGACCTGCTGACCATCCTTGAGAACGATGGCATCGCGGCCGACGAGGTCGATGCGGCTGATGTGCGCGTCGAGATTGATGCGGATGGTCGGCCAGTTCAGCCGCGCCGCGACCTGCTCGATGTGGGTCGACTTCCCGGTGCCGTGATAGCCCTGGATCATCACCCGGCGATTGCGGGCGAAGCCGGCGCAGATCGCCAGAGTCGTGTCGGGATCGAACACGTATGCGGGATCAAGGTCGGGAACGCGTTCGTCCGCTTCGCTAAAGGCCGGCACTTCCATATCGGAATCGATGCCGAACAGGTCGCGGACCTTGGCAATCTTGTCAGGCGACTCCATCACGGTGTCGCTGCGGCTTTCTGGATTGACGTTGGCGAGATCGGTCATGGTTGGGGGCCTTAGGCCAAGGGCGCTTTGGCCTCAATAAGGCCGCGACAAGTTTGGGAGTTACGCGACCTTGGATGGCAGCGGGAAGAGCGTGGTGAACCGCTCCGCAAGCGCGCTGTCGCCCTCGACACCGACCGAGTCGAGCGGCGCGCCGCCATAGACCACGGCGGCCAGCGCGGCCGGGGCCGCCGTAAACACCACGTCACATCCGTCGGCTAGGCCCCGTGCAACCGTGATTGCACCCTCATGAAGCCGGGCGACATAGCCGCTTTCGCCGAATCGGAAGCCGATCCTGGCGTCGATGTCGCGCGCCCTGTCGCGGTCAATCAGGGTGCGGAACGAGAGCAGGATCGAGACCCCGCTGATTGGCAAGGTCGGATCATGCCGCGGACTGCGGGCGGCCCAGCGGCCGAGCGCCTGCACGATCGGCTCCGCCTCGAGACCCCAGGCCGTCGCTTCATAGACTTGTACCGAAGCTGGCGGCGGCAAGCGGTACTTGCGCGCCAAGCCGCGGTTCTCAAGCTCGTCCAGCCGCTGGGAAAGGACGTTGGCGCTAATCCCTGGCAAATCGGCCTTGAGCCCGGAAAAACGGCGCGGCCCGAGCATCAGTTCCCGCAACACCAGCAACGCCCAGCGTTCGCCGATCAATTCCAGAGCATGGGCCGTCCCGCAAGCATCATCATAGCCGCGTTTTGGATCGGTTCGCCGACTATCGGTTACTTTATCTAACTGCACAGTTGCAATCTAGGAGCGAGTCGTCCAAAAAGCAAGCCGAATCGAGTCGCCAAGGAGGAAATCGATGCCCCGGATGATTTTCGTCAACCTGCCCGTCACGGACCTTGAGCGGTCTATCCGCTTCTACGAGGCGATCGGCGCTCGCAAGGAGCCCAAATTCTCCAACGAAGCAGCGGCGATGATGGTCATTTCCGACACCATTTCCGTGATGCTCCTGACTCACCCATTCTATTCGAGCTTCACCGGCAAACCGATCGCCGACTCCCACCACACGAGCCAGGTCATCTTGGCCTTGTCGGCGGACAACCCGGCTGCGGTCGATGCTATGGTCGACGCCGCAGCGGCCGCCGGCGGCAAGGCCGACCCGGGACCCAAGCAAGAGATGGGCGGGCTGATGTACGGCCGCAGCTTCGAGGACCCCGACGGCCACCATTGGGAGCCAATGTGGATGGACGCCAAGGCCGCCGAGCAGGGTGCATCCTCGTTTGACGAATGCGCGAAAGCGGAGGCCTGAACGATGCCCATCGACCCCAACGCCGAGATTGAAATCACCGCATTCGCCTGGGTGCCGCCGTTCGCCGAGGGACTGGTCCGCGACCTGCGCCCGCGCTGGGCGCTCGAGGAGATCGGCCTGCCCTATCGAGTCGAGTTGCTCGAGGGCGAACGATCGCCCGAATATTATCTCGAGCAGCCGTTCGGCCAGGTGCCCTGCTATCGCGAAGGCCCGATGAAAATCTTCGAATCGGGCGCGATCGTGCAGCTCATCGGCGAAAAGAGCGAAAAGCTACTGCCGCGCGATGCTGTGCCACGGATGCGGGCGATCCAGTGGAGCTATTCCGCGCTTAACAGCGTCGAGCCGGCGATCCTCAACCTGTTTGCGGTGACGGTATTTTACGCCGACGAGGAATGGGCCAAGCTCCGCCGTGCCGGGGCCGAGGATTTCGCGCGGCTGAAGTTGAAGCGCGTCGCCGATTGGCTTGGCGACAAGACCTGGCTTGAGGGTGACCAGTTCACCATCGGCGACCTCATAATGGTAACCGTCCTGCGGATGCTTCGGCACACCGATTTGGTGGCTGAACAGCCCAATCTCAAAGCCTATGTAGAGCGGGGCGAGCAGCGCCCTGCGTTCCAGCGGGCGCTCGCCGACCAACTAGCCGTGTTCAAGCAACACCAACCCGAAGGAGCAATCGCATGACCTATTTCGAAGGGTTCATCGTCCCCGTGTCGAAAGCCAACAAGGACGCCTATCGCAAGCATGCAACCGAGTTCGCGCCGATGGTCCAGGAATTCGGCGTCACCCGCATGGTCGAAACCTGGGGCGATGACATCGCCGACGGCAAGGTCACCGACTTCAAGAAGGCGGTCAACGCGACCGACGATGAGGACGTCGTCTTTTCCTGGTTCGAATACCCCGACAAGAAAGCGCGCAACGCGGCCAACGAAAAAATGATGAGCGATCCGCGCATGGAGGACATGGGCGCCAACATGCCGTTCGACGGCAAGCGCCTGATCATGGGCGGCTTCGACGCGATCGTCGAGGAAGGCTCTGGCGGTGGCGGATACACCGACGGTTTCGTCGTCCCGGTCCCCGAGGGCAAGCGCGACGCCTATCGCGAACTGGCGACCAAGATGGCTGGCGTGTTCCAGCAGCACGGCGCGACTCGCGTGATCGAATCCATCGCCGACGACGTAAAGCACGGCGAAGTCACTGATTTCTATCGGGCGGTGAAAGCCGAGGACGGCGAAACCGTGGTCTTCTCGTTCATCGAGTGGCCCGACAAGGCGACCCGCGACGACGCGTGGAAGGCGATTATGGCGGACGAGACCATGAAGCCGGATGGCGACATGCCTTTCTCCGGCCAGCGCATGTTCTGGGGCGGCTTCGAGCCGATCCTCGACACAGCCAAGGCCGAATTCGCCACCGCCTGACCCAGCCAAGAGGAACAGACTATGACAGACACAACTTATGCTCCGGCCCAGTCGGCCGCAAACGAAGATTCCAGGACCTCCAGCCACGGCAGCTACATCTGGTACGAGTTGCTGACCGCCGATCCGGTCGCCGCCAAGGCGTTTTACGACGCGGTCGTCGGCTGGAACATCGAAGCCCAGCCATCGGGTGAGATGGATTACCGGATGATCACCCGCGCCGATGGCGGCAATGCCGGCGGCGTGATGCGCCTGACCGACGAAATGCGCGACCATGGCGCTCGGCCGACCTGGCTCGGCTATGTCGCGGTGGATGACGTCGATGCGTCGGTAGCGTCGATCGAGCAGGCCGGCGGCAAGGCGCTGATGCCGGCGTTTGACATTCCCGATATCGGCCGCATCGCGATGGTTACCGATCCGCAAGGCGCTCCGTTTTACGTGATGCGGGCGGCTCCACCCGCAGGCAATGAGAACAAGGTTAGCGACGTCTTCTCACCCACCGAGGAGCAGCGGGTCGGCTGGAACGAACTCTCAACCAGCGATGCGCCAGCCGCGCTCGATTTCTACACGACTCATTTCGGCTGGGAGAAGGGCGACGCCATGCCGATGGGGGATAAGGGGGACTACCGCTTCATCAACCATCACGGCCAGATGCTCGGCGCGATCTTTCCGACCGCAGCGGGTGCCAAGACCGACGAGCCGACCCATTGGCGCTATTACTTCCGGGTTCCTTCGATCGCTGCTGCGAAGAGTGCTGCCGAGCAAGGCGGCGGGACCATTGTCCACGGTCCGATGGAGGTGCCGGGCGGCGACCATATCCTGATCGGCACCGATCCCCAGGGCGCCGAATTCGCGCTTGTGGGCAAATAGTACGAGCGATGCTGAAAACGGCAGCCATCCTCGCCGCGAGGCTGATCTTCGCCGGCGTGTTCCTGATGGCGGCCGCATTCAAATTCGCGCTGGTCGGAATGGATGCAACCGCGGGGCAGATCGCCGCGGCGGGCTTTCCGTTTCCGTTGGCGCTGGCGTGGGTTGCTGCTTTCTTCGAGCTCGCGCTTGCGGTCGGTTTCGTGACCGGCCTGTATTTCTCGGAAACAGCGGTGGTTGCAGCTGCCTACGTGTTGTTCCTCGGCTTGTCGTTTCACGGACCGGGCAAGTGGAGCAACAACCCGATGGAGTTCGGGTTCTTTGTAGACCACTTCACGTTCATCGCCGGGCTGCTGTTCGCGGCGGCTCACGGACCCGGGCGAGCATTGATGCTGAAGCGACCGGCCCAATCACGACTAAATGGAGAGTAAGATGGCTAACAAACTCACGACCTGCCTGTGGTTCGACAAAGGCGAAGCGCGCAAGGCAGCGGCATTCTACGCCTCATTCTTCCCCGATTCCAAGGTCGGAGAACCCCATGCAGCGGTATCCGATTTTCCGGGCGGACATGAAGGCGAGGAGCTGACCGTCGAGTTTACCGTGCTGGGCCAGTCCTTCGTCGGCCTCAACGGCGGACCCAATTTCAAGCCCAATGAAGCTGTGAGCTTCATGGTCCTCACCGACGATCAGGCTGAAACCGACCGCTATTGGGACGCGATCACCAAGACCGGCGGCGAGGAAAGCATGTGCGGCTGGTGCAAGGATAAATGGGGCTTTTCATGGCAGATCACGCCGCGCGTGCTGCTCGAAGCCACCACCAGTTCCGACAAGGCGGCGGCCAAGCGAGCCTTCGAAGCGATGATGACAATGAAGAAGATCGACATCGCCAAGATCGAGGCGGCAGTCGCCGGAGAAAATGTCGATGCGTAAGCTGACGGGCGCCGTCATGATTTCGCTTGACGGCGTTATGCAAGCGCCGGGCGGTCCTGAGGAGGATCCCACCGCCGAGTTCCATCTCGGCGGATGGGTCTTTCCATTCTGGGACGAAAGCGGCGGTGCCCAATTCGACAAGTTTCTCATCAAGCCCGATTACGACCTGCTGCTCGGCCGTCGGACGTACGACATCTTCGCTGCATATTGGCCGGACAACCGCGACAATCCGATCGGCGAGCGCTTCCAGCGCATCAACAAATATGTGCTGACCCATTCCGGCGAGCCGCTGGCGTGGGACAACAGCCATAAAATCTCGGGCGACACTGCCGCGGCAGTTGCGGAGCTTAAAAGAAGCGACGGCCGCGACCTGCTCATTCAGGGCAGCAGCACGCTCTATCCGCCGCTGATCTCGGCCGGGCTGATCGATAGACTGCTGTTGATCCGCTATCCCGTCGTGCTCGGCAAAGGGAAGCGGCTGTTTGACGGCTCCGAGAAGCCCGGCACGCTTCGGTTGGTCGACCACTTCATCTCTGACAACGGCGTGGTGTTCACGACGTTCGAGCCAGCCGGTGAGGTCCAGACCGGTACCTTCGCGACCAAGGACCCAAGCAAGGCGGAGCTGGAGCTGCGCAAGAAGATCAAGGAGGGCGCCTGGTGAGCCTGCAACTCTTTGCCCACCCCTTCTCCTCTTATTGCCAGAAGGTGCTGATCGCACTGTGGGCCGACGGCACCGCGTTCGAATATCGGATGCTCGACGAAGAGCATCCGGAGAACTTCGCCGAACTGAAGCGGCGCTGGCCATTAGGCAAGTTTCCGCTGCTGGTCGATGACGGCGTGACAGTGATCGAGACGACGCCGATCATCGACTATCTGCAAGCGCATCATCCGGGACCCAATCGCTGGATCCCGGACGGCGACCTCGGCCTGCGGGTCCGCTTCCTTGACCGCTTCTTCGACATCTACGTGATGGAGAATATGACCAAGGCCGGGCTCGACATCCTGCGTCCCGAAGGCTCGCGCGACCCGTATGGAGCGCAGCAGGCGCGCGACAATCTGCATAAGGCGTACGACTGGCTCGAGGCCAATCTCGGCGACGGTCCTTGGGCGGCTGGCGAACAGTTCACGCTCGCCGACTGCGCCACCGCGCCGTCTTTGTTCTACGCCGATTGGGTCGAGGAAATCGGAGCCGACCGGCCGAAACTCGCCGCCTATCGCGCGCGGCTGCTCGCCCACCCGATCGTTGCGCGCGCGGTCGACGAAGGGCGGCCTTACCGCCATTACTTCCCTCTTGGCGCGCCCGACCGCGACTGACGCATATTGACGCGCTGATGTGATAATATATCCATGGAGCTCCGAGAGGAACTCAGTCATGCGTTCATATGCCCTTGTTGCCCTTGCCTTAGTGACACTCACCGCGTGCGATCGTGGAGCACCCGACCCGCGCGGTGTTGACCGCGACGAGACCTTGCTGACCGTTACCGCCACCGGCCGGGCAGACTCACGGCCCGATGAAGCAAGGCTGCAGCTTGGTGTGCAGTCGCAGGCCGGGTCGGCGGGCGAAGCGAGCCGCCTCAACCGCGAGAAGATGGACCGCGTCACCACCGCCTTGTCCGGCCTCGGCGTCAAGCCGGACGACTTTCAGACCCGCAACCTCAGCCTCAACCGGATCGACTATGGCAAGGAACGCGGCCAATTCCGGGCTTATAATGTCGTCGAGGTAACCCTGCGCGACATGACCAAGGTCGGCGACGCCGTAACGGCCGTCACGGAAGCCGGAGCGAACGTGATGTCGGGACCGGACCTCAGGATCTCAGATCGGGAGTCGGCCAACAAGTCCGCTTATGCAGCGGCCTACCGCGCGGCCCGCTCACGGGCGGAGGCCTATGCGGGAGCTGCTGGGCTCAAGATCGAACGCGTTCTGGCTATCCGCGATGGCGGCGAGTCGGGAACTGCGGCAATGGATGCCTCTTACGCGCTGGAGGCGGCGGCTCAGGCCGTCGCGCCGGTCTCGCCGCCGCCAGCCCCATTCAGCGCCGGGCGCAACAGCACCGAGGTTAACGTCCGGGTCGACTTCGCGCTGGCCAGAAAGTGATCAGCCAAAGACGGGCGAGCGCTTAAGCGACTGATAGGCCTCGATCACCGCGCGCAGGCGATCCTCGTGGCTACGGTCGCCGCCATTCTTGTCGGGGTGATAGCGACGGACCAGCTTGGAATAGCGTGTCCGCAGCGCATGGCGGTCCGTGTCTTCGCCTAAGCCAAGCACCGACAAAGCTTGCCTTTCAGGCTGCGAAAACCGCGACGCTTCTTGCGTCCGGCCATTGCGAAAGCGCCCCCCAATCGCATCGAGCGGATCGTCGAAATCGGCCCACGCCGGCGTGGTGCCGGCGGTCGGCGAGAATGCGCGGACCGAACGGTCCCAGCCGCCATAGATGGTCTGCGCCGCCGATATCTCTTCGGTGCTCATGCCATCGAAATAATTGTATTTCGCATTGTGCTCGCGGACGTGGTCGAGGCACAGGAAACGCCAGCTGCCAGGCCCGTTGAAATTGCCTGGCTCAAGCGGCGCCTTGAATTCGCCGGGCTCGGGGCAGCCGGGAACCGCGCAGTGGTCCTGCGCGCCTTCGACCCGGCCATGCAATCTTGGGTTCCCCGACGCCACTGACTTTCTCGCTTGCCGAACCTGACTATATAGGCGCGATGAACGCTCCTTCCACCGGTCCGGTCGCAAGCGAAATGCTGCGTCGGCTCGCCTCGCTTGCTCCAGTCCGGGTCGATCTCATCGACGACAGCGAAGCGCACCGTGGACATGGCGGCCACAATCCCGCCGGCGAGAGCCATTTCAACTTGGCAATCGAAAGCACCGCCTTTGCTGGCAAGTCGCGGGTCGAGCGCCAGCGGCTCGTCTATCACGCACTTGGCGACCTGCTCGACGAGCGCGTCCACGCCTTGTCAATCCGCGCTACTGCTCCGGGGGAATTTTGATGGAAAATGCAGTCATCCAGACCATCACGCCGGTCACTCATGACCTCGGCGCGTTCAAGGTCCGCCGCGCGCTTCCGACAAGGGAACGGACGATGGTTGGACCCTTCATATTCGTCGACGAGTTCGGCCCGGCGCACCTCGAGCCCGGCCAGGGAATGGACGTCAGGCCGCACCCGCACATCAACCTCGCCACCGTCACTTATCTGTTCGACGGCGCGATCGAGCACCGCGATTCCTTGGGTTCACGCAAGGTCATCGAGCCGGGCGCGATCAACCTAATGACCGCGGGCAAGGGCATCGTCCACTCCGAGCGCTCGCCGGCCGAGAGCCGCGCCGCCGGGCCCAGCTTCTATGGCATGCAGACCTGGCTTGCCCTGCCCGATGGTAAGGAGGAGCTGGATCCAGCGTTCGACCATGTGCCGGGGGATGGCTTGCCCTTGATCGAGGACGGCGGCGCTTCGGCGCGGGTGCTGATGGGCACCTTGTGGGGCGCGACCGCGGCGACGCTGTGCCATTCGCCGACCATCTACGCCGACATCAACCTCGCCGCGGGCGGCAGCATCCCGATCGACAGCGACGCCGCCGAGCGTGCGATCATGCTGGTCGGCGGTGAGGCCGAGCTCGACGGCCAGCCGCTCGAACCGTTCGCATTATACGTGCTCGCCCCCGGCCACACGCCGCGGCTGTCGAGCGCGAGCCAAGCCCGGGCGATGCTGATGGGCGGCGGCGCCTTCGCCACTCCGCGCCACGTGTTCT
>JBDSXT010000117.1:0-17556 GCA_039925985.1 Sphingomicrobium sp. | reverse complement strand
TGGCCGAGCTGCAGGCGCTGAGCAGACAGGCGAGCAGCGGCCAGGCGGGCTTCAAGGTCATGAGTGCTCCTTTCAGTGATGGTTCGCTGCGCGACGGCGACGCGGCGGACGTTGGCGAGATCGGCTGCCCGAGCGGCCTCGGCGGCGGCGCGGTAATTGGCGACCGTCCCGGCGCGAGCGGATTGTTCGCCGAGATACAATTGCTCGAAGCGGCTCGATTGCTTGTGCCAGTGACGCGCTTCGCCGGCCTTGGTCCCGAACAGCCCGAGCAGCAGCAAGGACGCGGCGATGCCGACCGCCCCTTGGAGGTTGAGGATTCGCGGGATCATGAGCTTGTCTCCGCCTGGCAATCGGCCTCGAACGAGGCGCCGTCGCGGCTTGCCGAGACCTTGAAGCGGCCGACCGGGCCGCCGGCGAGCAAGCCGACGATGACCGCGACCATGGCGGCAATGCAGCCGCCGAGCGACCAGCCGAAAATGGCGACGATGCTATGCTCTTCGGATCGGGACCAGCCGCCCCACATCAGCAGCGCGACCATGGCGACGGCGCCGAGCCCGCAGAACATCCCGCCGGCGGCGGCGAGCAGGCCGTAAACCAGCCGCTGGCCCTCGGCGAAGGTGACGGGAGGCGGAAGTGATCTCATTCGAATGTTCCCAAAGTTCGCACTGACACGCGTCATCGCTGACCAAATCGGTTAGCTAGCCATCCGTAGAGAAAAGTTTCGTTGGCCGGCCGCCGTTCGGCGAGGCGCAGGTAACGCTCCCCCTGCAAGGCCCCCAGCGCGCGCAGCAAAACCGCTTCGCCGCTAGTCCGCCCGCGGACCGCGAGGAACGCATCCAGCGCCGCCAGCGTCCGCGGCCCGGCGCGGCCGTCGGGCACCAGGTCGGGATAGTCCCCGGCGTTGCGGTTGAGCGCGGTCAGCGCACGCTGCAGGAAGGTAGTCGCCACCGCCGGGCCCATGTTGGCGCCGGTGTCGAACAGCTCGGCCGCGACTTGCGGCGCTCGCCTGGCGATCGCGTCGAAACCAGGCCTCAGCCAATATAATCGCCGGTAGATTGCCGCCGCTTCCTCGCGCGGCAGCAACGCCATCGCCCCAGAATAACCATGGGCACGGGCGACGCTTTGCGTAATCCCGAACCGGCTTGGCCCGCCGCGGTCGTCGGGATGATGGACGTAGCCGCCCTCGCGATCGATTAGTTCCTCGATCAGGCAGTCGGCGTCACAGCCCGCTTTGGTCTCGTCCATTGCATCCTCCGGCCAATTTCCCGAGTCGCGGTGAAATAACCACATTGGTTATGTGTAGGACAGCGAATTCTTCCGGATGACGAAATCGGGGCGGGTCGCTACGCTGTTGGCCATGAAGACCTCTTTATTGCCGGCGGTCGCCGCCGCCATCGCGTTGGCCTATGCCGGCCCCGCCGCCGCCAGGCTCGGCGGCCCCGAGCAAGCGATGATCCGAACCGTCGACGCCGAGCAGCAGCGGACCGTCACGATGCTCGAGAAATGGGTCAACCAGAACAGCGGCACCTTGAACTTTGCCGGGGTCAAGATCGTCGGCGACATGCTCCGCGCCGAGCTCGAGCCGTTGGGCTTCAAGGTCGAGTGGATCGACATGACGGCCGCCGGCCGCGCCGGCCACATCGTCGCTCGCCACAAGGGCAATGGCCGCGGCAAGCGCATTCTGCTGATCGGCCACCTCGACACCGTGTTCGAAAGGGATTCGCCGTTCCAGCATTGGGTCCTGCGCGGCGCCGAGGCCGAAGGACCCGGCTCGGGCGACGACAAGGGCGGAATGGCGGTGATCGTCGCCGCACTGCGCGCAGTGAAGGACGCGGGAATGCTCAAGGCCGCCGACATCACGGTGTTCCTGACCGGCGACGAGGAGGATAGTGGGCCCGTCGAGATCAGCCGGCGCGACCTGATCGCAGCCGGCCGATGGGCCGATGTTGCGCTCGATTTCGAAGGCCTGGTCCAATTGGACGGACTCGATATGGGCTCGACCGCGCGGCGCAGCTCCGACGAGTGGACGGTGACGGTCAAGGCGCGCAGCGGCCATTCGAGCGGCATCTTCACCGCCGGGTCCGGATCGGGCGCGATCTATGAGCTGGCGCGGATCATCGACACCTTCCGCCGCGAGGTGCCCGAGGACAAATTGACCTTCAACGTCGGGCTGATCGGCGGCGGCGCGACCGCCGATCTCGACGCCGGCAAGATCCGCATCGCCGCGACCGGCAAGACCAACATCATCGCCGCGACTGCTGTCGCGCGCGGCGATTTGCGCGCCATCAGCCCCGACCAGATCGCCCGCGCCAAGGCCAGGATGTCGGCCATTGTCGCGCAGCCGCTGACGGGCGCCAAGGCCGAAATCGTCTTCGCCCCCGATGGCTATCCGCCGATGGCGCCGACCGACGGCAATCGCGCGCTGCTCAATCGCCTCAACCTCGTCAACCAGGACCTCGGCCTCGCCGCGATGGGCGAGCTCGACCCGGTCAAGCGCGGCGCCGGCGACATCAGCTTCGTCGCCGCCGACATCGACAGCCTCGCCGGCATGGGTCCCGCCAGCCGCGGCGACCACGCGCCCGGCGAGACGGTCGATATCCCGTCGATCTTCAAACAGGCCAAGCGCGCCGCGATCCTGATGTCGCGGCTGGCGCGGGAGAAGCGCTAGCCTTTGCTTCAACGCGACCGTCACCCCGTACTCCTTGACTGGGTTGTGGGGTGGACCCACAGCAAGCAGGTGCCCGCGGCCGGTCGAATAGTGAATGTAGGCCGGGTGAAAGTCGCACCGACATCAGCCGTGCTGCCGATTGCGCCGCGTGGGTCGATGAACTCGATCGCGCCCCGGCGTCCCGGATACAATTTTTTCGAGCGCTCGCAGGTGGGTGGCCGATGCAGTCGGGCGGGTTTTCATTGAGCCGCGGGGTCGGAGACATCCATTGCGGATGATTGGGTAACCCGCTGCAATCGCACTCGCCCTATGCCCAACGGTTCGGGGGTTCTCCCGCGGGGGGTGCCGATGGCCTTTTCTATTCCGCATTTGCAGGCGCTGGCCGAATGGCTCCGACCGCCCAAGAAGGTTGGACCGCCCGCTTCATCGAGTGACGAGACGCTGCGCCTGCTGGCAGAGAATGTTTCGGACGTGATCTTTCGTTTCAGCGCGGATGGCCTAGCGCGCTACATCTCCCCGTCCGTTGAAAGGCTGTACGGCTACCGGCCCGCCGAAATCTACGCGATGGGCGGCGACGTCGCTTCCAATCGATTTACACACCCGGATGATCAGGCTGCCGTTGCCGCCGCCGTCCATGCGCACTTCCGCGGCGACCTGGATGAAGTCAAACTCGAGTTTAGGATTATCCACCGCAGCGGCAAACCGATCTGGGTTCAAACAAATTGCAGCACCGTCCTCGACAGCAATGGGCGGCCCACAGACATCATTTTCACCATGCGCGACATATCGGAACGCAAGGCGCTGGAAATCGCGCTGGAAAAGATTGCGCGAAGCGATGGGCTGACGGCGCTGGCCAATCGGCGAGCCTTCGATGAAACTCTTGACCACGAGTGGCGGCGGGCGATGCGCGAACGCACCGAACTGTCGCTCCTGCTGATCGATGTCGACCACTTCAAGGGGTTCAATGACGCCAATGGCCACCAGGTTGGTGACGATTGCCTGCGAACATTGGCCGGCACGATGCGCGATACCTTCCAACGCGCGGGCGACTTGACGGCACGTTATGGTGGTGAGGAGTTTGCCGTCATTATGCCTCAGACGAGCCAGCACCGAGCTGTCCTTATGGCGCAGGAGTACCGTCGCGCGGTCGCGGCATTGTGCCTTCCGAATCCGAGCGGCCTGGCCAGCAAGGTGGTCACGGTCAGCATCGGTGCCGCGACCGCAATCGCAACCTGCGGAGGAACAACCGACATGCCCGCGGGGCTGTTGGCCGCCGCCGATGCTGCCTTGTACAAGGCAAAAGCCGGAGGCCGGGATCGGGTCGAGGCAGCTTTGCGCCTGACGCCAAGCAACGATTCGAAGGCGGCCTAGCCTCTCCTATTTATACATCCCCTGGCGGATGTTGAGGCCGTGCTCAAGCTAGGCTTTGAGCGCGCACTGCATTTGCGCCCATCCCCGGTCGTTAATTGGCAGGTCCAGAACTGGCTTTGCTTAGCTCATTTGACACTTTCCGACCGGTCTTCTCCCAGCCAGTTACCACGTACCCGCGCTCCTGAAGGCAACCGGCCAGTGCAGCCTTGATCGTTTTTTCCTTCTTGGCACGTTTCATCTTGGCCATCCCCCACGCCCCGCCGAGCGCCACGAACGGCAACAGCACGACGGTTGCCGACGCGAGGGCCGCTCCGACCGCGGGAACCATGCTGGTCGCCGCCGCGCCGCCGGCGACCGCGATCGCGCCGCCGGCCGCCGCACCAGCCGCTCCAGATCCCAGTCGCCCGTCGCTGTCGAGTTTTCCGGCGACGAGAAGCTGGCTGCATTCGGCGGTTGTCGCATCGAGCGCCGCGTTGGACTCGGGCGCCGCCGCGAGCTGAGGAGCGAACTCGCGCGGCCGCGATGAGCAGCCGGACAGGGTCACCGCAATCATGACTGCACACACTATCGCTTTGTTTCGCATCACTCATCCCCCGAACCGCAGGCTTTTCGAAAGTCCTGCGAAGTCAAATATCTAGCTGCATGAAAGGCAATCGGCATTGCGCCGAAACACCGGGAAGTTCCTGGCAAGTCAGTTGGCGGCGATGGCGCCGATTTGTCCTGTCACGGCTGCGACCGAGTGACCGACGGGAGCTTCTTGCTTGAGTAGCAATTGCGCCGTGGCAGTGAGCGAGAAACCGGCCAGCCCAAGAAGCCACGGCTCCAGACGACGTCGGCGCTGACGCCCCCGCATCGCTCGATTGGGATATGAAACAGTCGCATGAACGGTCACGCAAATTCTCCTTCGATGAACGCCTTTGGCTTCTCAAAGGGTTCGCGCCGGCCGAGCCCCCCTTTGGCCTCAATCCAGGGGTTGAGATGGTCAGCAATCAACCGCACGCGGAAGGTGCAGCGAGCTACGCAATGGTTGCAGGTGAGAATGCAGGGGGTTGCATGCTCCCGTGCAGCAACGCTCAATGCACCTGATACGACGATGCGACGGCTCGACAGCGGTTGCGGGCGGCGAGGGCTGCTACCCGTTAAGGTCACCGGATGGGCTGGCGCCCCGGGATAGGTGCCCGGACGCCATCAGGAACATGTCTCCCCCTGCCGCGGCGGCAGCGGGGCCAATGTCACGAAGCAGATGGCCGCGCACGGCTTCGGAAACTTGTTCGTCTGCCGCAAAGTCACGTTGCAGAAGCTCGGCATAGGTCGCCTCGTCCGCATCGCCATCGCCCGTCAGGTCGCCGATCCGCTCGATGATGACCGGCACGGCCGACGGTGTTCGCGCAGCGTCAAACCCCGACAGCATGAGCAATCCATCGAGGAGCAATGCTTTTGGCAGCGGAACGCCCTTGAAGATGAAAAAGAGCGGGGTGCCGCCGATGCTGTCCGAGAGCAAAGCGAATAAATTCCCATCGTTGACGAAGCCCCAGCCGTCGAATGACAGACCCGAGCTCCCCACTCGCACTTCCAGAAACCCGTTGGGCGCCGGGCGGAATATTCCGTACCCGAAGAAGAGCTTTCCAGGCATGATGGCCGAGGGGCGCGTTGAACGCCAGAATCCAGAGTAGACGTTGGCCTTCCGCTCGGTTTCCTTTTGGGCATGCACGAGGCAGCTGAGGGAAAGGCTCGGCGTCGCCTCCTCCGCCTTCTCGGCCGCAGTCGCGGGCAACTCGATGTTGAACAAAGCGGCAAAGGGCTGAAGGTCTCGCTGCCAGTCCAGCATCGTGAAGCCGGGCAGGTGGCCGGCGACCAGCTTGGTGATCTCGGCCAGATTATGCTCGGACGGGCGAACCGATCCGCTTGCCCATCGGCCGACGAGGGACTTGTCGACGTTCAATAGGGATGCAGCGCGGCCGCGGCTCAGGCCGAGGGCTTGCAAGGCCAGCCTGAAACGGGGCGCAAACTCCACTGTCCATTGCATCGGTGCACCATCTCGCAATCAGCAAACGCATGCAACGGATTAGACGCGACCGGCCAGCCGGCGCTCGGGCAGCTTTTGCTATTCCGCTGCTTGCACGCCGGGTGCCAGGTGCCATTCCGGAGCAGTGTCGGACGCGCGCAGTCGGGCTTCCTCGTGCACCATGTGATCGCGAACGATCGGCACGGTGTCGGATCGTTCAAGATACTGCAGCTGGAAATTCACCAGGCGGCCATGACGAAACCCAGCTTCGGCTCCCGCCAGATAAAATTGCCACATTCGGAAAAACCGTTCGTCGTAGAGCGCAATGATCTGGTCGCGAGCAGCGTTCGTCCGCCGATACCATTCGCGGAGCGTATGGGCGTAATGGTACCGCAACACCTCGACGTCCGAGACAATCAAATCCTGCCGCTCGGCTTCGGAGGTCAGCTCGGACAGCGCCGGGATTGAGCCGCCCGGGAAGATGTATTTACGGGTCCATTGGTCCGTCGGGATGGGCCCGCTCGTCCGGCCGCAGCAGTGCGAAACCATCACGCCGTCGGGGGCAAGCAGCGCGCGGCACTTGGCGTAGAACCCGCGAAAATGGGGCGTCCCCAGATGCTCGATGAGCCCGACGTTGACGATCCGATCGAACTTGCCCTCGACATCGCGATAGTCGAGCAGTTCGAACTTCACCCGGTGCGACACGCCCGCAGCTTCGGCACGCTCGCGACAGAAGCGAATTTGATCCGGCGAGAGCGATACGCCCAGAACGTCGACGTCGTAATGGCGGTGGAGGTAAAGCGCCATGCCGCCCCAGCCGCAGCCGATGTCGAGGACCTTCATTCCAGGCTTCACATACAGCTTGGCCGCGATGTGGGCTTTCTTGTCGAGTTGTGCTTGCTCCAGGCTGTTCGACGGATCGCGATAGTAAGCGCTGGTATATTGGCGGTCCTCATCGAGAAACAGTTCATAGAGCCGCCGCGTGAGATTGTAGCTGTGCTCGGCGTTGCGGCGTGATCGCTTCCGCCAGTTGATCTGGTCGAATTGCCCGGCGACCGCATTCAAGCTTCGGTCCACCAGGCCGCTCGAACGTAGCCACGGCTCCTTTGCCGAAGGCGCGTTGAACGAGGCCAGCAGCGCTAGGTCGCGGATTTCGCCTCCTTCGACCGCCAGCCGCCCGTCCATATACGCCTCGCCGGTACCCAGCCTTGGGTTCTTGGCGATTTGAAACGCGACCCGGCGGTCGCCTAGCCTGACGACGACGGGTCGCGGGAAGGCGGGGTCCGGCGCGCCGTAAAGATGTTGGGTCCCGTCACTCTCGATGACGATCAGCTGGCCCCGCTTGATACCCTTTTGCAACATCCGGTCGAGCAGCCACACTTACACTTTGCTCCCGACTGTGCGTGAGCAGAGTGCCGGATTAGTTATCTTCTGACAAGAACGGCCGGCGGCTTCTGCCGGACCTAAGATGGGCCGCCTTGGGCGGTTAGCGGCTGGTGGGATCGGGGCGATTTCCCTTTTGCTCTCGCCTCCATCATTTGGACCTCGGCGTTTCTGACGGCTGTCTCGATTTCGTCACCGGTTGCGATGCGGGAAGGATTGCTGTCGCACGCCGTCAGCGGGCTCGCCACACTCAGTCCGCAGGCCAGTGCGATCAGGAAGCTCTTTTGGGTTGCCATCGATCAACTCTCTCGCGACGCCCGATATAAGGCGTTGCCCCAGAAGTGATCTCAAATGGCCGGTTTCGGGAAGGTGCAGCAACCAGCGTCACCGTTGCATGCACCGGTTGCAACGAACGATAGATATCGCTGCTTTGTCCAATCCAGAAAGGTCTGATTCCCCATCTGAAGCGGTCATTCCAGAACCTGCTATTTGTACATGCCCTGACGGATGTTGAGGCCGTGCTCGAGCCAGGCTTTGAGCGCGCACTGCATCTGCGCCCAGCCCTGGCAATTGCCGTAGCTTGCTTTCAACGCGCCTTCGGTCTCGCGCCAGCCTTCCTCGGCGATCTCGATCAGCGTGCGCGTATTTCCGTCGAGCGGTGAAAAGGTCATCGTCACCGTCGTCTGGTATTTCGCATGGCTGGCGGCTTTTTCCGAGTCGGGCAAATTGGGCGCTTCGGCCTCGTTGGCCTTCCACTTGAGGACGATCTTCTCGTCGGGAACGACTTCGACGACATCGACCGGAAAGGCACCGGGAAAGTCGAGAAAATCCCAGGTGACGGTAGCGCCGGTTTCGAGCCGGCCCTGGGCGCCGCCGGTGGTGAAATATTCCGACAGTTGCTGCGGGTCGGCGACCGCTTCGAACACTTCGTGCACCGGCTTGGCGATCCGCGCCGCCACCCTGAACTTCAGCTCCATGACAAATTCTCCTGTTGAGACATGCCCTAATATGTTATAGTTTTATAACATGTCAAACCCCGCTCAATACGACCGCATCTTCAAGGCGCTGGGCTCGGCTGTCCGGCGGCAGATGCTCGACGATCTCAAGGACCAGCCACTGACCACGGGAACGCTGATCGCGCATTTCCCCGAGCTCGACCGGTGCACGGTAATGCAGCATTTGAAAGTGCTTGAGGACGCCGATCTGGTGATTGCCGTGCGCCAGGGACGGGCGCGCTGGAACCACCTCAATGCGCTGCCGATCCACGACATTCACGAGCGTTGGATCGGACCGCACGCGGCGGGCGCGACCGCGCGGTTGGCCAAGCTCAAGCGCGAGCTCGAACGGCCGTAGTCGTTTCAGTTCCGGCTTGACTTCGATTCGGCCTTCCGGCCTCATCTGCCCGCCGTGGGCGGGGATGGCCGCGCGGACCGTAATGCGTCGGCCGGCAGCGCCGTCCGCTGCCTGTAACGGGGGAACAGCGATGGAAAACACCGTCGAAACGCGGGCGGGCACGCCCATGCATTTGTGGATCGTTGGCGGACTGGCTGCGCTTTGGAGCTGCTTTGGTTGCTACGACTATCTGATGACTCGCATGCGCAATACCGATTATCTGGCCAGCATGATGCCGACCGTCGATCCCAACGCGATGCTGGCGTGGGTCGACGCTTTTCCACTGTACGCTCAAGTGGGGTGGGGCCTGGGAGTCTGGGGCGGCCTCGCCGGCGCAGTGCTGCTGCTGTTGCGCAGCCGCTGGGCCGTGTGGGGCATGGGCCTATCGCTGGTCGGTGCCGTGCTTGGCCTCGGCTACCAGATCGCCGCCGCCCCGCCGCTCGCCGGTGCGGACGACATGATGTCCAAGGTGATGCCCTTCGCGATTATCCTCATCGCCGCCGCGCTGTTGCTCTACGCGCGGGCGATGGAGAAGAAAGGCGTGCTCCGCTAGCTGCGACTTCCTTGCCCATCGGCAAGCGAATGTGACGCATCAGGCGCGCAATTCGGCGAGCACGTTCCTGACTGTGTCGTCGAGCTCGACCGAGCGCATCGAAACGGCCGAAGCGACGCAGTTGGTTTGGTCGATGATCTCGCGGAGAACGCCGATGGCGGCTCCCAGCGCTTCTGTTTCGCTCGCCGCATGGACGATCTGGCCGGCCATTGCCTCGGCCGACAAGGCGATCTCCGTGGTCGCGACAATCTGGACCCCGACGGCGGTCGAAATGTTCGTCGCGGAACGATCGATCGAGCGCACCGCATCAGCGGTGAACGCGATCGATTCCGACACGTCGCGGGTCGCGCGGCGAATATTGTCGAGTTGCATGGCGATTTCCCTGGTCGCCTCGTCGGTGCGCGCCGCGAGCGACTTCATCGCCACGGCGACGACCCCAAAGCCCTTCCCTCCTTCGCGCGCCGCCTCAATCGTCGCATTGATCGCCAGTAGCCGGCTTTGCGAGGCGATTGCCGAAATGAGCTTCGTGATGTCGCTCGCGGCCTCAACGGTCAGCGCCAGGTCCGCAACCTTGGGGATCATCGCATCGCTCCTTTGGGCCGCGGCAAATGCGGTCTCGCGGGCACTGCCGGCATAGCGGCCGACTTCGTGGATAGAGGCGACCAGCCGTTCGGTGCCGCCCTGCAACCGGTGGACATCGCCGTCGACCCGGTCGTGGACCCGACGAAGCGCGACCGATTGCTCGACCGTTTGCTCGAATGTCCCGGCAAGCAGGGTCTTGCCCTCTCGCAATTGGCTCGCCATGGCGCCGAGATCGGTGATGATTGCCCCCAGGCGGGTCTCGATATCGTCGGCCATCTGGTGCCGCCGTCCGGCCGCTTCCGACGCACCGCGCTCGGCATGGTCGGCATCGCGCCGGCGACGGTCATCGGCGGCGGCTTGGCGATGCGTAACCAGCACGGCCTCGGCCTTCGACAGCGCATCGTCGGCCTCGACGCGCAGTTGCTGCTCGATCCGCAATGCCTCGCTGACCTCGGCCTGATGATCCTTGGCAATGATCAGGTTCGTCATCCGCCCACCCGCTCGCAACAGAGTGATGGTCAAAAGCGCGACGATAACGGCATGAAGCAATGTTCGCGGCAGGTCGCCGTGACCGGAAAATACCGCGTGCGGCGCAAGGAAGTTGAGAGCCAGATGATGGACTACGATCAATCCGGCACAGGTGATGATGACGCGCCGGTCACACAGCACGATCAGCGCCGCGAGCGCGACGAGGAAATACATGTGAAGGTCCATCTGCCAGGGATGGTTCTGGAACAGGAAGACGAACAGCGCTGGCAGACTGATCCCAGCAATGCCGACTGCCATCCGCGCTTCCGCGTCGACCCGATCGCGAACCATCACCAGCCAGGTCGGGACGACGCAGAGAAGCGCAGCGATGACCGTGATGCCGGGGGTATTGGGCGAGCCGATCGCGGTTCCTGCGAGGCCGAGCGCGACGATATTGAGCCACCAAATATTGATCAGCAGCCGCGCACCTGGGCGACGGACGGCGAGCAGAGCGACGTCCGGCGAGGCGGCTAGAACGGCGCGCGTTTCAATCACAACAGTCTCATCGCGGCGCCGCCCTGCAAGTAAAAAGGAATGAGCGACCGTGGGCGATCAAGGTTGAGCCGCGCTTAACCATATCCCCATAACGGACCGTACCGCGACCGTTAGTCGCTGGGCAATCGCGCTAGGTAATTGGCGGCCGTTTACCGTCCAAACCGCGTGCGCTGGGTCTTCCCAAAGCGGCCCTTGCGGGTGCCGGGTTGGCCTTCGCTCGAGCGGGTCGGACCGCGCGGGGCGACGCGCTGCGGGTGGGGGATGCCGAGGTCGTCTTCCTCGAGCCGCCGGATCTCGTCACGCAACCGCGCTGCTTCCTCGAACTCGAGGTCGGCGGCGGCGTTGCGCATGCGGCTTTCGAGGTCGGCGATATAGGCCTTGAGGTTGTGACCGACGAGATGCGGGCGCTCGTCGTCGCCGGTATCGACCATCACCGCGTCGCGGTTGGCGAGATGCGCCATGATGTCGCTGATGTCGCGCTTGATGCTTTCGGGCGTGATGTCGTGCTCGAGGTTATAAGCAAGCTGCTTTTCGCGCCGCCGGTCGGTCTCGTTCAATGCCCGCTCGATCGAACCGGTGATGGTGTCGGCGTAGAGGATTACGCGGCCGTCGATGTTGCGCGCTGCCCGGCCGATGGTCTGGATCAATGACGTCTCGGAACGCAGGAAGCCTTCCTTGTCGGCGTCGAGGATCGCGACCAGCCCGCACTCCGGAATGTCGAGCCCCTCGCGCAACAGGTTGATGCCGACCAGCACATCGTAAACGCCAAGCCGCAATTCGCGGATCAGCTCGATGCGTTCGAGAGTCTCGACGTCGCTGTGCATGTAGCGGACGCGCAGTCCGGCCTCGTGGAGATATTCGGTGAGATCCTCGGCCATCCGCTTGGTCAGCGTCGTCACCAAAGTCCGGTAGCCGGCCTTGGCCACCTTCCTCGCTTCGTTGACGAGATCGTCGACCTGGTCCTCGACCGGCTTGATCTCGACCGGCGGATCGATGAGGCCGGTCGGGCGGATCACCTGCTCGCTAAAGACGCCGCCGGTGGCGTTCATTTCCCACGGCCCCGGGGTCGCCGACAGGAAGGTCGTCTGCGGCCGCATCGCGTCCCACTCGTTGAAGCGCAGCGGGCGGTTGTCTATGCAACTGGGCAGCCGGAAGCCATATTCGGCGAGCGTGATCTTGCGGCGGTGATCGCCCTTGGCCATCGCGCCGATCTGCGGCACCGTCTGGTGGCTTTCGTCGACGAACAGCAGCGCATTATCGGGCAGATATTCGAACAAAGTCGGGGGCGGTTCGCCGGGCAGCCGGCCGGTCAAGAAGCGCGAGTAATTTTCGATCCCGGCGCAGCTCCCGGTCGCGGCGATCATCTCGAGATCGAAATTGGTCCGCTGCTCAAGCCGCTGCAATTCGAGCAGCCGGCCTTCGGCTTCTAGCTCCTTCAAGCGCTCGGTGAGTTCGTGGCGGATCGCGCCCATCGCCTGCTTGAGTGTCGGCCCGGGCGTCACATAATGCGAGTTCGCATAGACTTTGATGGCATCGAGGCTGGCGATCTTCTTGCCGGTCAGCGGATCGAACTCGACGATCTCCTCGATCTCGTCGCCGAAGAAAGCGATCCGCCAGGCGGTGTCCTCATAGTGCGACGGGAAGATTTCGAGATTGTCGCCGCGCACCCTAAAATTGCCGCGCGCGAACGCCTGGTCGTTGCGGCGATATTGCAGCGCGACCAGCTTGCGGATGATCTCGCGCTGGTCCTCGCGGCCGCCCTTCTTCAATGAAAAGATCATCGCCGAATAGGTCTCGACCGAACCGATGCCGTAAAGGCACGAGACCGAGGCGACGATGATCACGTCGTCGCGCTCGAGCAGCGACCGCGTGGCCGAGTGGCGCATGCGGTCGATCGCTTCGTTCACCGAGCTCTCTTTCTCGATGTAGGTGTCGGACCGCGGCACATACGCTTCCGGCTGGTAATAATCGTAATAGCTGACGAAATATTCGACGGCGTTGTCGGGGAAAAAGCTCTTCAGTTCGCCATAGAGTTGCGCGGCGAGAATCTTGTTGGGGGCAATGACCAGTGCCGGCCGCTGCAGAGTCTCGATGACCTTGGCCATGGTGAACGTCTTGCCCGAGCCGGTGACTCCGAGCAGCACTTGGTTCTGCTCGCCCGTCAGCGCGGCCTCGGTCAGCTCCTTGATCGCCGTCGGCTGGTCGCCCGCCGGCTGATATTCGGAGGCGAGCACGAACGGCTTGCCGCCCTCCGCCTTGTCGGGCCGCGCGGGGCGGTGCGGAACGAAGGTCTCTGCCGTCTCGGGCTCGGCCAGCGAAGTGCGGATTTGAATCACCATCGCAAGCGCATATGGTGGAGCGGCTGGGGCGGCGCAACGCGGTGCCGCAATCAGGGGGACGATCGATGATCAAGCACGCTGTCATCCTGCTGCTGGGCGCTTTGCCGCTCGCCGCCTGCAACTCGAGCCCTTCGGTCGAAGCGAAGAATGCAACGGTCGCCGAAGTCGCCGCCAAAGTCGAGCAGGCGGGCGGTACCGACAGCTTCTTGCGCCCCGGCAAATGGCTGACCAAGGCGACGCTCGAGGAGCTCAGTGCGCCTGGCATGCCGCCGGGGATCGCCGACAATATGAAGGCGATGATGGCCAAGAAGCCCGGCACAGAACAATGCATGAAGGAGTCGGACGTCAAGAAACCCAATGCGGACTTTTTCGCCGGCAACAAGGATTGCGAGTACGACCATTTCAAAATGGGCGACGGCGTGATCGACGCCAAGATGCGCTGCACGTCGGGCGGCCACACCCAGTTGATGACCATGGCCGGCGACTATAAGCCGGACGAATATCACATGGCGATGACCACCGAGATGGATCGCGGCGCGTCTGCGGCCGGACCGATGGGCTCGATGACCATGAAGATGCGGGTCGAAGGCAAGCGCGTCGGCGAATGCGACACCAAGGCAAGCTAGACCGAACGGAGGGAAAGCCATGCGCACAATCATTTTAGGACTGGCCGCCGCGGGCCTGCTCGCCGGCTGTTCGGCCGAACCGGCGCCCAAACCGGAAGAAGCCGTGACCACGCTGCGTCCTGGCGAATATGAAGTCACCGCCAAACTCGACGACATGCATTCGACCGACCAGACAAAGCCGGCGACCAAAGCCAAGGCGGGTGATCCGCCGACCAGCCGGCGCGCCTGCGTCGCCGCCGATGGCAGCATCGCCGCCGATGCGTTCGCGGACGCCGGCGATAAATGCACCCAGTCGGACGCTTATGTGCGCGGCGGGCGCTTGAGCATGCAGCTGAGCTGTACTCGCCCGGCCGGACTGGTGATGCAGCTTGTCGATGGCAACTTCAAAGCCGACAGCTTCGAAGCCAAGCTCAAGACCGCGACTTACTTCGAGGGCTCGGGAGACTATGCGATGACCCGCACCGTGACCGGCAAGCGCGTTGGTGAATGCCCCCCGGCATCGGCAACACCCGCAACAGGAAAGGCCAAGGGATGATCGGCTATGTCGTCTTGGGCAGCAATGATCTGCCGCGCGCCCGCAATTTCTATGACGCTTTGATGCCGGTCATCGGCGCCGGCCGGATCATGGAGTTCGGCGACAATTTCACCATGTATGGCGCCGGCATGGGCAAGCCCGCGCTCGCCGTCGCCAAGCCGCATGACGCTAATCCAGCCACCGCCGGCAATGGCAATATGGCGGCAATTGTCCTCGATACGCGCGACAAGGTCGACGCGCTCTACGCCAAGGCGATCGAGCTCGGCGGCAGCTGCGAAGGCCCGCCGGGACTGCGCGGCGACGAAGGCGACCAGGCGTTTTACGGCGCCTATTTCCGCGACCTCGACGGCAACAAGCTGGCGGCATTCCGCATCGGTCCAGCCAGCTGACCAGCCGCGGCGCCACCGTCCTCATCAACCGCGGCGGCGGCGCGGCCTCAGCCGATGACGAGATCGCCGAAAAGGTGAAAACCGCGCTCAACGGCGCCGGCGTGGACGCCGAGGTCGAGTTGATCGACGGCGGCGAGATCGAGGCTCGCTGCAAAGCCATCGTCGAACGCGGCGATCCCTTGCTGATCGTCGGCGGCGGCGACGGCTCGATCAGCGCGGCGGCGGGCGCTGCGGCGGACAGCGAGACCAGGCTCGGCATCCTGCCGCTCGGGACTCTCAACCATTTCGCCCGCGACCTCGGCATTTCGGTCAAGCTCGACGAGGCCGCGGCGACGATCGCGGCCGGCCACGAACGCCGCGTCGACATCGCCGAAATGAACGGCCGTACCTTTATCAACAACAGCGCCGTCGGCCTCTATCCGCTGATGGTCGTCGACCGCGAAACCCAGCGCAAACGGCTCGGCCGATCGAAGCGCTTCGCTTTGCTGGTCGCCAGTCTTCGCACCGTCATCCGCTTCAAGCACGAGCGGCTGACGCTGACCGTCAACAATTCCGAAAAGGGCGTGGTCGACACGCCGCTGCTGTTCGTCGGCAACAATGATTATGCGCTCGAGCTACCGGCCGCCGGCAAGCGGGATCGCCTCGATGACGGCATTTTGTGCGTTCTGGTGCTGCGCAAGAAAAACCGGCTGGGCCTGTTCGCCGCCTCGCTTCGGGCACTGGCCGGAATGACGCGCAAGGACGACATGGTCCGCCTCGACGATGTCGAGCGACTACGGGTGGCGGGTCGCCGGACGCGGATGACGGTCAGCCTCGATGGTGAGACGGTCAGCATGGACTGTCCGCTCGATTACCGGATCCGCAAGGCCGCCTTGCGCGTCATCGCGCCCAAATAGGACTTAGTCAGGCATGAAAAAAGCCGCCCCGCTGTTGAGCGGGACGGCTTGATTCGATTGGCCTTGGCTTAGCCGCGCTCGGGCTCGGGCGGCGGCGGCGGCGGCGGCGGCGGTGGCAGCGGACAGGCGTCCGTCGCCAGGATCACCGAGCCGTCGGCGCAGGTTTGCGTCGCCGGCGGAGGCGGCGGCGGCGGTGGCGGTTCGACCACCATCGGCGGCGGCGACGGCGGCAGCGGCGAGTTGAAGTTGTGGATCAAGCTCAGCAGCAGCGAGTGCGATTTGTAATCGCTGCGGAGGCGGACGCCCTCGACATTGTCGCTGACGTTGCCGGCGTCGAAGTAGCGATATTTGAGGCCGAGGTCGAAATATTGCGACACCGACTTGCGCACCCCGGCGATCACCTGCCAGGCGAGGCCGCGGTCCTTGATCTTGAACCCGTCCCCGTCGGCGTCAACGTGGTGGATAACCTGGGCATAGCCGATGCCGGCGCCGGCGTAGAATTGAAAGCCTTCGTCTTGGCCAAGGTCAACCATCGCGTTGGCCATCAGCGAGTACACGCTCGAGCGGCCATCGGCGTCGACGGTATCGACGCTGTCCGAATATTCGTCGTGCTCGCTGCGCTTGTAGCCTAGCTCGGCCTCGGCGCGGAACATGCCGAAGTCGTAGCCGGCGATCATGTCGCCATCGATGCCCATCTTGTGGTCGATCTTGAAGCTGTCGATGACCTGGTCGTCGTTGACCCGGACCTTGGTGTCCTTGACGAACAAGGCACCGGCCTCGAGGCCGAAGTAAGCGGAACGGTCGCGAGCGGCCGCCGGCGTCGCGATTACGACAGCAGCCATAGCCGTAGCGGCCAGTAGTTGTGTTTTCATTGTATTCCCCCTTGGCCACAGTCACGGCCAGAAAGCTCTATTAACTCAAAGCATAACGTAGGTCGAGCCACCCCTCCGCGAACTGTGTTGCAACTGCGCCGAATCCACGGAGAAAAGTGGGTTAATCCCAATTTACCGGCTTGCGTCTTTCGCCAGATAGGCCACAATGGGTGGTAGCGCGAAGGGGGTTTCGCTCAACACCTAGTGTTCGACGCCGGAATAGCCATTTTCTGGTGCCGATCGACTGTGGCCCTGTGGAAATCGGGGACGGAAGGCAGAAAAGACCCCGCTGGGCGCGAAAAAAGGCTAGTGTGCCGGACATGGCCACGAGTCGAACAATTGGGGAACAGGCGGCCGCCGGATTGGCGGACAAGCCGGGTAGCGGACGAGGAAAAGCGATGGATTTTTCAAGCCACAGCGAAGTCAGCAGCGATGATGTCGACCCATCCCCTGCCGGCAAGGAATCGGCCAAGAAGGTCCGAACCAGCAAAACCGTCGACCTTCGCGCCCATGCGGTCGTCACCGACGAATCGCGCGACGTTCTCCTCACCGAGTTTGGCAAGGACACGCTTCGCGACCGCTATCTGCTGCCCGGCGAAAGCAACCAGGATTTGTTCGCCCGGGTCGCCTCGGCCTATGCCGACGATGCCGCTCACGCGCAGCGCGTCTACGACTATATCTCCAAGCTGTGGTTCATGCCGGCGACGCCGGTCTTGTCCAACGGCGGCACCGGTCGCGGCCTGCCGATCAGCTGCTATCTGAACAGCGTCTCCGACAGCCTCGACGGCATTGTCGGGACGTGGAACGAGAATGTCTGGCTCGCCTCCAAGGGCGGCGGCATCGGCACCTATTGGGGCGCGGTGCGCGGCATCGGCGAGCCGGTCGGCCTCAACGGCAAGACCAGCGGCATCATCCCGTTCGT
>JBDSXT010000116.1:0-8761 GCA_039925985.1 Sphingomicrobium sp. | reverse complement strand
ATAGAGTGCCCGCGCCGGATCGATGCCGACCGCATTGAGCGATGCGCCAGCGAGCGTGGTGACGGCAATCGTTGCGTAGAATAATCGCGCGTCGAGCGGCTTGGCGTCGAGGCTGCCCGACGTCCCGACCATCTCGGACACGGCGTAGGCCGCCGATCCGGCCAGCACCGGCACCGCGAGCAGCCCCGTGCCGATGATGCCGATGGCGAACATTGCAAAGGCGAATTGCCCGGCGATCGGCCGCAACGCTTCCGCCGCCTGGGACGAAGTCGCGATATCACGCACCCCGCTGGCGTTCAAAGTCGCCGCGGTGGCGAAGACGATCGCCAGGCTGACAAGGGTGCTGAACGCCATCCCGATCAGTGTATCGACGCGAATGCGTTTGAGCTCTGGGCCGGCATCCTTGGGAGTGACGCACAGCGGCTTGACGTGCCGCCTGTGCTGCTCCTCGATCTCCTGGCTCGCCTGCCAGAAAAACAGATAGGGACTGATCGTCGTGCCGAGGATGGCTACCAGCGCCGTCGCATAAGCGGCGTTCCACTGCAGTTCGGGCACGACCAGCGAGCGCAATGCATGCGGCCATGGCACGTTCGCGACCAGAACCACGCCGACATAGGTGAACAGCGACAGCGTCGTCCACTTGAGGACCGCAGCATAGCGCGGGTAGCTCAGGCCAATTTCTAGGCCGATGCAGAGGATTCCAAAGAGCAAGGTGTAGAGGCCCGAATTGCCACCCGCCAGAAGCGCCAGCGCCGCGCCCATGGCGCTCAAGTCGGCACCCAGGTTGACGATGTTGGCGACAAGCAGCAGCGACACCATCAGCCACAGCACTATCCGCGGATAATGGCGCTTGAGGTTGCGTGCGATGCCGGCGCCGGTGACTCGGCCGATCTGGGCCGCGACGTCTTGGATGACCACCATCAGCGGGAAGCTGAGGACGAAGGTCCAAGCCAGGCCATAGCCGAACTCGGCGCCGATCTGGCTGTGGGTGCCGATGCCGCTGGGATCGTCGTCGGCCGCGCCGGTGATCAGCCCGGGCCCGAGCACCCTAAGGAATTTGCGAATTCCCGTGGCGTCCTTATCGTCTGGCGTGCTGTTGCTCATGCATCGGCGGCTAGCAGATTGGTGACCCCAACGGGAATCGAACCCGTGTTTTCGCCGTGAAAGGGCGACGTCCTAGACCGCTAGACGATGGGGCCGGAAAGGCGGGTGCCGGTTAGGCGAGCCGCCCGGAGCGGTCAAGCAAGCGCGGCGTCCTCGAGGTGCATCTCGGCCGCGTTGCCGCCATTATAGTCGTCGCGCTTGATCGTCCCGGCCAACCACCATTTGGTGTCGCCAGCAGAGGCGAGCAGGGCCTGGCCAAGTTCGGTCGCGGCGCTCCGGAACGCGATCCATTTGAAGCTTTTGCCGTCGCCGCCGCAGGCGAGGCCGCGGACGTGACCGTCGCCGACGATGCCCGTTTTGATCAGCCGCACCGGCCCGGCGGCAACGCGAGGCGCGGGCCAGCCGGCACCGTAGGGTCCCGCGGTGTCGAACGCATCGCACAACGCCCCGGCAACGCCGCCCGGCGCGACCAGTGCGTCGAGCATCAGCACCCGACCGCCGCGCGCCGCCTCGATGTCGGTAGCCAGCCGCTCGTGCAGAAACTGGCGCAGGGGCTCGAGCCCACCGACGGGCAATGTCAGGCCCGCCGCCATCGCGTGGCCGCCGCCGGCGACCAGCAATCCGCAGTCCTTGGCGGCGAGCACTGCGGCGCCGAGATCGATTCCGCTGATCGAGCGGCCCGATCCCTTGCCCGTGCCGTCGTCGCATTCGGCAATGACGAACGCCGGGCGTCCGAAGCGCTCCTTGAGTCGTCCCGCGACGATCCCGATCACGCCCTGGTGCCAGCCGGGGTTCATGACGACGATCACCGGCGCGTCGGCCTGGGCCTTGGCCTGCTCGGTCGCTTGCTCGCTGACCAGCGTCTCGATCGCGCGGCGTTCCTCGTTCAGCCGGTCGAGCTCGGCCGCGATGGTCCGGGCTTCCTCGGGGTCCGTAGCGGTCAGCAGGCGCACACCCAAATCCGATTTGCCCACCCGGCCACCGGCATTGATCCGTGGTCCAAGCGCGAAACCGAGGTCGCGGCAGCTTGGCGGTTTGACCAGCCGCGCGGCTTCGGCGAGCGCGACCAGCCCAATATTCTGGCGGCCTGCCATGATCTTGAGGCCCTGGGTAACGAACGCCCGGTTGAGGTTCTTCAGCCGGGCGACGTCCGCGACCGTGCCGAGGGCGACCAGATCGAGCAAATCGATGATCTTCGGCTCGGGCCGGTCGCCGACGAACCGGCCGCGGCCGCGCAGTTCGCGGAGTAAAGCGACACCGAGGAGAAACGCCATTCCGACGGCGGCGAGGTGGCCGTGGGTGGCACCGAGTTCGCTTTCGTCGAGGCGGTTGGGGTTGATCATCGCGAACGCAACCGGAAGCAGGCTCGCGCATTGATGGTGATCGACGACGATGACGTCGAGACCGGCGGACTTGGCTTCTTCCAGCGCTTCGAACGCCTGCGCGCCGCAATCAACGGTCACCGCGAGACTCGCGCCTCGCGCCTTGAGCTCGACCAACGCTTTGCCCGATGGGCCGTAGCCTTCCATGAGCCGGTCCGGGATGTAGATCATCGGGTCGGCGCCGAGGCGGCGGAGAAGCAGCACCAGCAGCGCCGCGCTGGTCGCGCCGTCGACATCATAATCGCCGAAGATCGCGATCGTTTCGCTTGCTTCCACAGCGTCAGCCAGCCGCTTGGCGCCCTTGTCCATGTCCTGAAAGGCCGACGGATCTGGCAGGAAATCGCGTATAGTCGGCGACCGGTGGCGGGCGAGGTCGGCGCGCTCTACGCCTCTTGCGAGCAGCAGTTCGTCGACCAGCGCGTCCATCCCGAGGCTCGGATCGGGCTCGCGCCGCCAGCGCCACGGCTGCCCGGTTACGGACCGGTCGATATTGAGTGCGGTCATGATTGGATCAGGCCTGGCCCAGGTCGCGCAACAGGTCGCTGAACCACGGCACGGACACGTCGAACGCTTTGCCGCCGGCGATCCGCTCGAACTCGATGACCCTGAGCTCGTCACCCCGCTCCTCGTCCTGACCCACCACTCCGGACTCGCCCCGGAGCGCCGCGTCCACCGCGTAGATCGTGCAGTCCCGGATCAGCCTGAGGTCGGCGTCATTCGCGGCCGCCGAGCGCGAGAAGTACCCGCTCTTCTGAACCAGCACCTTGTTGGCGCCTAGCTCGGCGGCGAATTGCCTGGCGAACCACTCGCCCGGGTTGATTTTGTCGAGCTGGACGTGGCCGAACGGGTCCCGCGGCACGTTCTCGCCCGCCGCTTCCATCGCGGCGACGATCTCGCTGACGCCGGCGCCTTCGGAGATGAAGAGGTTGACGCCGTCCTGCTCGTCCATGATCGTGCGCAGCCGCTTGGCTTCCTCGGCGATGTCGAACGGCCGCTCTGGCACGAAGACGGCATGAACGTCCCAGCGGGCAGCGGAATTCTCCAACCATTCGGCGAACCGCGCGCCGCGGACCCACTGATGGTGCGCGAGCGCAGTGGCTGCGGCAAGCCAGCCGCTGTGGCGGCCCATCACCTCGTGGACGACGAGCATCCGCGGATTCGACGAGTGCTCGGCGATGATGTTGCGAGCGTACAGCGCGCTCTGCTCGGCGGCGGTCCACGCGCCGAGGGACTGCCGGATCGGCACCACGTCGTTGTCGATGGTCTTGGGAAGCCCGACCACCGTCAGTTGGTAACCGTTGCTGCGCAGGTACGCCGCGAGGTCGGCGGCGGTGCCGTTGGTGTCGTCTCCGCCGATCGTGTGCAGGACGTCGACTCCGTCGCGGGTCAGCTGCTCCGCAGCCACGTGCAGCGGATCTTGCCCGGGCTGGACCAGGCCGCGCCTGACGCAGTCTTCGACGTTGGTGAGCTTGACCCGGCTGTTGCCGATTGGGCTGCCCCCGAACGCGTGCAGCCGTCCGGCGGCCGCCCGTACTTCGTCCGTCACTTCGACGAAATCGCCCGTGAGCAGGCCGGCGAATCCGCTTCGGTAGGCGATGATCCGCACGTCGGGCGCGACCTCGGTGTACCGCTCGATCAGGCCGCCAACGGCGGATGAGAGGCAGGGCGCGAGGCCGCCGGCGGTAAGCATTGCTACGGTGGTGACAGGCACCGGCTGCCGATAAGCGGCCTACTCGCCCTCGTCCACCATGAGTCGCAGGACAAGCAAGCCTACCCGGTTCCTGTCGAGGGGCTACTCGTCCGCCTGATGCTCGAGCAATTCCGAGCGGATGCGGACGGAGCGCGCGCCGATCCGGGTCTCGACCAGAAACACCGCAAAGCCGGAACCGATGGCGATCATCGAGGCGATGAACAGCAAGGCGACCGCGGTGCCGAAGTGAGCCCCGGTCAGGCTGGCGGCGAACAGCAGTACGACGACTGCGCAAATCATCAGCGCGGACAGGACGGACAAGAAAATCGCCTGGCTGACCAGGGCGGTGCGGCGGTCGAGGATGCGGAGTTCGTCGATCAGCCGATCATGCTCGTTGCCGCGGCTTTCGAGGATGCGCGGCTCAAGCTCGCGGGCGCGATCGATGATCCGGGCGAGGCGGCCGGCGCAGACGTTGAGAAACGCCCCGACTCCGGCGAGCAGGAACACCGGCGCCACCGCCAGCTGGATGATCTGGGCGATCTGAAACACGCCCGTCTCGGTCGCGGAAAGCGTCGGGAACATGGCGCCCGATATGCACCAGCATCAGCATCATTGCGAGCGGGCGCCGAACGGAATGCGTCGCCTAGCTGACGATCCGCTTGAGCGCGTCGAAGCAATGCGGGTCGATCGCCGAGCCGACTTCGGCCTCGATGATCTGCAACGCTTCGCTCTGTGGCAGCGCGGCGCGATATGGGCGCTCGGCGGTCAGGGCGTCGTAGAAATCGCAAACCGTGATGATCCTTGTCTCCCGGGCGATCTCGGCATCATTCAATCCCAAGGGATAGCCGGCGCCATCGAGCCGCTCATGGTGAGCCGCGGCGATGTCGGCGAGATCGGTGAGCGCTCCGATCCGGCCGAGGATGGCCCGCGTATGGACCGTATGATCGCGCATCAGCTTCCATTCGTCCGCGTCGAGCCGGGCGGGCTTGTCGAGGATGCTGTTGGAGACGCCGAGCTTGCCGATGTCGTGGAGCAGGGCCGCCCGACGAAGCCAGCGGAGCCGAACCGGCAGGACGCCCATTTTCTTGCCGATGCGCTCGGCATAGTCGGCAACCCGGGTTGAGTGCCCGGCCGTATACGGGCTCTTGGCATCGATCACCTGGCCGAAGGCACCGGCAATGGCGTCCAGATAGTCCTCATCGACTGGCTGCGCCTGCTCTACGGGAGCAAGCTGGATGAGCCGCGCGTCGATGAACGGCGATGACAGTCCAAGCCAGAAACGTTCGTCCTCGGCAACTCGCTTGAATGCCGCAACAACATCGGGGTCCAGCCAGCTCCCCGCGCGGCGGCTGGCTTCGTCGATGGCGGCCTGCCGGCCGGCGTGGGTGGAACACGTCGACGATCTGCGACAGCAGCGCGACCCGCGACAGCAAGGGGATTGCATCGCTACTCAGTCTCTGTGGACGGCCCGACCCGTCCCAATGCTCATCGAGACTGTAAATGCTGTTGCACACGGCATCGGAAAAACGCCGCGACTGGGCGATATCGGCGCCGCGGGTACAGCGCGACACGATCAGGTCCTGGGCAATCGCGTCGCCGTTCTTCAAAATATTGACAACTGCAGCGGCGCGGCGGTGGAGCGGAGCGTTGCGCGCGGTCTTGCTTGCGACGAAGTGAAGCGTCGCGGCGAGGCCGGTCCCGATTGTCTTGAACCCCTGCTTAAAAGCCAGATCGTCGGCCTGGTACAGCTCGCAGATCCGCGCGGCATTGCTGCTGCACCCCAGATCCTTGAGCAGCAGCGTGTAATAAAGATCGTGCAGGTCGCCGCTGGAAAGACCGAGGGCGCGACCGACATGGCTGCCAATCCAGCACGAGCGAACGCTATGCCCGGCCGGCTGACCCTCGGTGATGTCGAGCGCATAGCTGAACGCGCCGACGAGCTCGGCTAGCGTGACCGATTCGCCGGCCTCGGCAAATTTTTCAATGGGCTGATGAAACATGTCCGGCTCTCACATCGAGCCGCCCAACTAGCCCATCTATGATTAACTAGCCGTCAAGTCCCACCCTCGCGCTCGCAGCTTGCGACCTCAAGCAGCAGCAGTCCGGTGGCGACAAAGCTCAGCGCGACGATCCAGGCGAAGCTGGCGACGATTGCTGGGGTCGGCCCGAACAACAACACGACCACGCTCGACAGCGACAGGCCGACGATCAAAACCAGCGCGAGCACGAAATCGGTGATCGCCGCAACGCCGGTCCAGGTTCGAACCGAGCCGCGGAGCCGGCGGCTTTTGATGGCCAGGACAAGGCTCCTCAGCGCCAGCCAGCCGATGACGATGTTGACGATCGGGAAGAACTTCGAATCGCGGTTGAGGAGGAACAGCAGGCCGGCGATGACGGTAACCGCTCCAGCAAGCATCGCCAGGTCGCGCGTTTCGCGTCGCATGCCACCGGCGGCGAGCTCGATCAGCCCAGCGATCAGCAACAGTGCGCCAATTACCGAACTTGAAATGCCCTTCTCGATGGGCAGCAGCGCGGCGCCGGCGCTGAGCACGAACATCGCTACGCCACAAATGCCCATCCACCGCGATCGATTGTGGTCGGAAGGGGCGGGTTGGTTAGTCGTCGTCATGCGCGACCGTGTAGCAAAGACTCGCGCCGGCAACCATGCGCGGCTGGTTAGCGCTCGATCAGCCTTTGCCCAGCATCCGCTTGACGCCGCGCGCGGCCTGGCGGAGGCGCTGCTCATTCTCGACCAGCGCGATGCGGACGAAACCTTCGCCTTCCTCGCCGAAGCCGACGCCGGGCGCGACTGCGACCTGCGCCTCGGTCAGCAGGCGCTTGGCGAATTCCATCGACCCGGCCTCGCGGAATGGCTCCGGGATCGGCGCCCAGGCGAACATCGAGGCCTGCGGGACCGGGATCTCCCAGCCGGCGCGGCCAAAGCATTCGACCAGCACATCGCGGCGCTTCTTGTAGAGCGCGCGATTGTCGGCGACGATGTCCTGCGGGCCATTGAGTGCGGCCGTGGCCGCCGCCTGGACCGGGGTGAAGGCGCCGTAATCGAGATAGGACTTCACCCGGGCAAGCGCCGCGATTAGCCGGGCGTTGCCGATCGCGAACCCGATCCGCCAGCCGGCCATCGAATAGGTCTTGGACATCGAGGTGAACTCGACCGCGACCTCCTTGGCGCCTTCCACCTGCAGTATCGAAGGCGTCGGGACCTCGCCGAAGTAGATTTCGGCATAAGCGAGGTCGGAGATGACGATCAGCTCGTGCTCGCGGGCGAAAGCGACCAATTTCTCATAAAATGGCAAATCGGCCACGTAGGCCGTCGGGTTGGACGGGTAGCCGATCACCAGCACCTTGGGCCGGGGCACGGTGAAGCGCATCGCCATCTCGAGCCGGCGGAAGAAATCCTCTCCCGGCGCGGCGGGGATCGAGCGAATGGCGGCGCCGGCGATGATGAATCCGAAGCTGTGGATCGGGTAACTCGGGTTGGGGGCGAGGACGACATCGCCTGGCGCGGTAATCGCCTGGGCAAGATTGGCGAGGCCTTCCTTGGAACCGAGAGTGACGATCACTTCCGTCTCGGGATCGACGGAGACCCCGAAGCGGCGATCGTAGTAAGCCGCCTGGGCCTTGCGCAGGCCCGGGATGCCGCGGCTGGCCGAGTAACGGTGGGCGTTGGGCTTGGCGGCGACTTCGCACAATTTGTCGATTACGTGCTTGGGCGGCGCGCCGTCGGGGTTGCCCATGCCGAGGTCGATGATGTCCTCGCCGCGCGCCCGCGCCGCCGCCTTCATCGCATTGACCTCGGCGAAGACGTAAGGCGGCAGGCGGCGGATGCGGTAGAAAGGCTCGTCCATTTGCCGTCATTGTGAGGAGTGCAGCGACGAAGCAATCCGGTTTTGGTTTGCTGGATTGCTTCGCTTCAATCGCAATGACGAGTAAGGGCAGCGCATGACCGAAAAAACGAACCCCGGCGCGGCCGGCACCGGCATGCCGAGCCTCGAGGACTGGCAGCACTGGACGCTGGTCATGGGCCGGGCCCAGCAGATGCTGATGCAGGCGTGGGCCGACGGCCTCGACAGCAACAGCAAGCCAAGCCGACCATTCCCGGGCTGGGATGCAATGCCCGGAATGCCGAGCCCAAGCGCCTTCGGGTTCGCCGTGCCCGGCGCAACCGGCGCCGAAGCCGGCGCCGCACCCGACCCGATGGCGCTAATGACGGCTGGCGCCCAAGCCTGGGCCAAGGGGCTGGAAGCCTGGGGACAGATGCTCGGCGTCGACCCGGCCAAGGCGCAAACCAGGGACCGCCGCTTTGCCGCCCCCGAATGGCGCGACAACCCTTTGTTCGACACCATCCGCCAGACCTATCTGGCGCTGTCGGACCGGATGCTCGGCTCGGTCGATGAGATCAAGGATGTCGACGAAGCGACCCGGCTCAAAATGAAGTTTGCGGTGAAGAATTTCGTCGACGCGATGAGCCCGTCCAATTTTGCGCTGACCAATCCCCAAGTCCTCAAGCGAACGATCGAAAGCCGTGGCGACAATTTGCTCAAGGGCCTCGCCAACATGCTCAAGG
>JBDSXT010000115.1:0-6365 GCA_039925985.1 Sphingomicrobium sp. | reverse complement strand
TCATCCCAAGAAGGGCCGTGGAACATCGGAGTTGCTTCGTCTTCGGGCGAAGCATGAGCGGACCCAGGTTGAACTTTCTTCGGGAAGGGAAGCTTGAGAAAGCGAGGCTCTCACGAGCCGCTGCGGTGGAAAGCGACGCCTGAGCTGGTGAGTCAGGATCGAGAGACAGTGAGGCTTCGGCGGATCTGAAAGACGAACACCGACATATCCGTGCTCGGCGCAGTGGGGGCTGGCAGCAATGCCGGCCCCCATTTCTGTTTGGGCCCGGATCGCCGCCGCCTTATCCTCGCATTCGCCCGAGCGCGGCCCGGTTCCGTCCGGCGGGCCAATCCAGCAGAATTGGCATTGTGGCAGACTGCGCCATTATGGCGGCCAGCTTAAGACCGCTACATCCCCGTCGCTCCCAATGCTCCGGCCTTCGGTCAACGAGGACGGTGATGATCAATCTAAGCAAGCTGCGCCATGAGCACGGGACAATCCTGACCATCGTCGCCAAGCTCCGGCAGTTGATCGGCCGCGCCACACCGCCGCCCCAGCTCCATCTGTTCGCCTTGCGCCACGAACTGACGGCGACGTTGGTCAGCCATCTCAAAGCCGAAGACTGGGTGCTTTACCCGCGGCTGATGGCCAATCCTGATGTGACGATCGCCACGACTGCCCAGGCTTTTTCCAAGGAAATGGGCGGGCTGGCCGCGGCCTATTCGGACCATTGCAAGCGATGGAGCGCCAGCGCGATCGCCGCCGACTGGCCGGGCTATTGCCGCGAAAGCGAAACGTTGGCGGATGCCCTGGCCAACCGCATCCAGCGCGAGAACCGAGAGCTTTACCCATTGCTCGAGACGCTCGACCAAGCGGCTTGATCGAGCGCACCATCGCCCTTGAAGCGCAGGGGTGACGCAGCCTCGCCCGCTACGATCGTCCGGAGATCGATCGGCGGTGAGCCGTCTGATCGGCTGACGGGTCCAAAATCCGACCCTCTCCCGCGCGAGCCTCGCACGAGAGAGGGGCGGGCGATACGGGTTAGGCGTTGAGGCCGTGCTTGAGCGCACTGACCTGATCATGGCCCGAGCGGACCGACTGCAAGGCGCGCTCGACCGCGGCGCGGCTTTCACCGGTCAACTCACCGCCGTTGAGTGCGGTCTCGAACTTCTCCTTGAGATAGTCCTCGCCGCGCTCGACCTCATTGATGATTGCGGCTTCGTCGCGACCGGTAATCGCCCCTTTCAGATCGAGGAAGCGCTGGTGGGTCTTGCCCATGAACGACCCGTCGTCCTCCGGCTCTCCACCGAGGCGGCGGACTTCGGCGCGGAGATTTTCGACGACTTTGCGGCGCTCGCTGGCGCGGTCGCGGAACAGCTCCTGCAAGCGGTGGCCGCCATCGAGGTTGGCGGCGGCGTCCTCATAGCCGGTGACGCTGTCGAAGAGCGTCGCGGTCAGAGTGTTGAGGGTGGTGATTTCGGCCGAATGGTCGTGGTCGGTCATTAAAAGCTCCTGTATGTGAAGGGTTTGACTTGTCGCCGGCTGAACGCGCGAGAGGTCAAGGCGATGCGCGCCAATGCAAATTTCGGGGCGACCGGCGCTTTCGGACCGGCGAGCGGAGCGATTATGCAGGCGTTAGCGGGCGAGCGGGGGGGAGTCGCGCGGCGGTCAAGGGGGCGAACATGGCACTGACACGACGCAATGTGTTGACGCAATTAGGCGCGGTCGGCGGCGCGAGTGCCGTGTTCCTCGGCATGGAGGCGCTCGGCCTGACCGCCGCGACCCCGGCGGGCGCCGAGGATTTCAAGCTTCCGAAGCAAAGCGGACAGGGGCGATCGGTCGTTGTCCTCGGTGGCGGGATCGCCGGGCTGGTCGCGGCTTACGAGCTCCAGCGCGCCGGCTATCGGGTGACCGTGCTCGAGGCGCGCGACCGCATCGGCGGCCGGGTATGGACGATCCGCGGCGGCGATCGCCTCCGGCAAATCGGGCGGCCCGACCAAATTGCGGCCTTCGATCCGGGGCTATATTTCAACGCGGGTGCCGCGCGGATCCCGACCAGCCATCGCCTGATCCTCGATTATGCGCGGCGCTTTGGCGTGCCGATGGAAGTGTTCGTCAACAGCAACCGCGGCGCCGGCTGGGACTTTGGCGGTCGCGTGGTGCGCGACCGGCAGATGGTATTCGACATGCAAGGCCGGATCGGCGAGCTGCTTGCCAAGGCCATCGACCAACGCGCGCTCGACCAGGCGATGCCCAAGGGCGAGCTCGAGCTGTTCCGCCAGTTCCTCGCGCCTTATGCCGGGCTCAACGGCGAGGGTCGCTACGCGCCGGACGGACGATCAGGATATGCGGTCGAGCCGGGCGCCTATACCCAGGCCGGACGACCGCGGCCGCCGATGAGCCTCAGCGAATTGCTACCGAAAAGCTTGAGCAAGGGGCCGTTCGGGAGCGCTGCCTTTCCATTTCTGTTCGAAAGCATTTTCGACATGCAGGCGACGATGCTGCAGCCGGTCGGTGGCATGGACCGGATCGCGGAGGCCATCTTTGCGCGGGTCAAGCCGGCGGTACGGCTGGCGTCGCCCGTAACTGCCATTCGCCGAACCGCGCGCGGCGTTCGCATCGAGCTCGGCAAACAACCCGCTGTCGACGCCGATTATTGCGTCTGCACGCTCCCCGCAAATTTGCTGGCGCGCATTCCGAGCGATTTCTCTCCCGCCAAGAAAGCGGCGCTGCAGGGCATCGATTATCTTCCGAGCGTCAAGGTCGCGTTCGAAAGCCCGCGCTTCTGGGAGCGCGACGAGGACCTCTACGGCGGCCTCGCCTGGACCGACCGATTGAACGAGAATGTCATCTATCCGTCGTCCGGTTTTAACTCAGCCAAGGGCGTATTGATCGCAGCTTATGTCGCCGGGTGGACCAATGCCGGCAATCCGCAGCGCTTCGCTGCCCTCAGCCACGACGAGCGCCTGCGCATCAGCCGCGAGTCAGTCGAGGCCCTCCATCCGGGCAAATCGCACCTGCTGAGCAAGGGCGTCACGGTCGGCTGGGGACTGACGCCGTGGTCTGAAGGAGTCGGAGCGATCGGCCCCGACTTCGACGCCGCTGGCCGCGGGCCGCGCTACGCCGAGCTATTGAAGCCCGAGGGCCCGATTGTCTTCGCCGGCGAGCATTTGAGCTACGTCGGCCTGTGGCAGGAAGGCGCCGCGCTGTCGGCGCACGAAGCACTGAAGATCGTCCAGTCGATGGCGGGCGAGCAGCGCGCGCCGGTAAGAGCAGTGGGTTAGCCGCCAACTCCCGGCAGGTGCCGCGCGATCGGCGCCCAAGTGCCGGTGGCGAGAAAAGCGATTGCGATTAGCAGCGCCGCGGCGGCGAGGCTGACGCCGAGCTTGCTGACCCAGTGGACATGGCCGAGCTGGCGTTTATCCCACACTAGCAGCGGGATGAAGGTCGCGACCGACAGCGCGCCAGTGAGCGCGAAGAAACCGAGAAACGGCGGCATCGGGATGCGGCCGATCGCCGGGTGCATCAACATCAGCGCAGCGCTCAGCATCGCGCGCTTGTGGACCTGCGCTTCCTTGCGGCGGGTCCAGCCGACCCACAGCATGATGGCATAGGCCGGGATGCCGGAGAGCGGCACAATCGTCCAGTTGAACGGATCGGTAAACGGCGGCTGGTTGGCCCGCTCGACCTGCCACACGCCGACCAGGTACATCAACGGAATGATCGCCAGCGCGAGGAAGAACGACAGCTTGCCAAGCTTCATATGGAGGTCGCGCCGGCCGGCGGAGACGAGTTGGGTCTGGGCGACGAACACCAGCATCCATAGGGTGAACAACAGCCCGTGGAGCATAACCGAAGGGGGCAGCGTAGGGTTTGGCCGCGGCACGGTGACATAGCCGCGCAGGTAAAAACTCGGCGCAAAGCCGATGAACACCAAGGCAACCATGAACAGCGCCATGCGCGAATAGAATTTGCGCTCGGCGGACCGGCGATCGGTCGGCGATGCGGCGACGGTGGCCATGAATCTTCCTCCCCCAAGGAGCCTGAACGACGGCCGAAACTAGCTTGATTCACGGCGGCTGAAAAGCGAGCGATTGCGGTCGGCTGGCGCGCGCCAAAGCACGTGGTATGAGGGTGACCATCAGCGTCAAGGGAGGGGTTATGAAAGCGAACATGATTTTGCTGGCCGGACTTGCGTTCGGCATGTCGCCGGGGCTCGTCCGCGCGGCACCCGTGAACCTTGCCGCGGCCGTGGCTGCGCCTGCCCGGACGGCGGACAATGTCAAACTCGACGAGGGCCGAAAGCCCGCCGAAGTCTTGAACTTTTTCGGACTCAAAAAAGGCATGCGCGTCATCGATATGTTCGGCGCCAACCAATATTGGGCGGAGATCATGGCGCCGGTCGTCGGGCCGCGTGGCAAAGTCGTCGTCTGGCAGCCGACCCAGTTCCTCAACGACGAGCGCCGCGGCAAATTCGCCGCCTTCGCCAAGCGGCAGAAGAATGTGTCGCTGATCTCGAGCCCGTTCGAGGCACCGCAGCTGGGCACGAACGCTTATGACTTCATGATCATGAACCTCGATTACCACGATGTTTACTGGCAAAATCCGGAGCGCAAGATCGTCCGCATGGAGCCGGATGCTTGGCTGAAAACCCTCTACGCAGCGATGAAGCCCGGTGGGACGGTAGGCATCATCGACCATATCGCTTTGCCCAACGGCGACACCCGCGCCACGGTCGAGAAATTGCACCGGATCGACCCCGAAGTGGTCAAGGGCGATTTCCAGCGTGCCGGTTTTGAACTCGTCGGGGTGCGCAACTTCCTGCGCAATCCGGCCGACGATCATTCGCTGCTGGTCTTTGACCCGGCCATCCGCGGCAAGACCGACCGCTTCGTCTACAAGTTCCGGAAACCGCGTTGAGCAAAAAGCCCGCTGTCGCAACCACCGTCGCCGACGAAACGGTCGGCGGCGGGCGCGCCTATTATGTCCTGATCGCACTCGTCCTCGGGCTACTTGCAGGGGCCGGTGCCGCATCGCTTGGCGACGGGCTTCGCGAGCCGGCGCTGCAGGTCTCGAATATGGTCGGCGGGCTGTGGCTCAACGCGCTGAAGATGACGGTCATCCCGTTGATCGTCGCGCTGCTGGTGACCGGCATTGCCAAGGGCGCCGAAGCGGCGCGGGCCGGCCGCATCGCCGGACGCTCGGTGTTGTGGATCGTCATTATCTGCACTTCCTCGGCGATCTTCGGGACGCTGATGATCCAGTTCTTACTGGGCCTGTTTCCGTTGCCGCAGGGCGCCGCGGAGGCGCTTCGGGCAGGCCTGACAGGGATCGATCCGGCCACCGCCGCCGCCCCGGTGCCGGGCGTTGCCGACTTCTTCCGCAACGTCATTCCCGAAAATGTGATCAAGGCCGCGGCGAATGGAGACGTGCTGCCGCTGGTTGTGTTTTCCCTGCTGTTCGCGCTGGCTGCGGCACGAATCCCTGAACAGCGCCGGCGCTCGCTGGTCGGCCTGTTCGACGCCATTACCGATACTTTGCTGGTGGTCATCGACTGGGTTCTGTGGATTGCGCCGCTGGGCGTGTTCGCGCTCGCTTTTACCGTTGGCGCAAGCGCCGGGGGGGCGGCGTTTGCGGCCCTGGTCCATTACATCGCGATGATCTCGATCATTGGCGTGCTGGTCACGCTTGCCGGTTATCCGATCGCGGTCCTCGCCGGGGGCGTCGGGCTGGGGTTGTTCAGCCGGTCGATGATCGCGCCGCAAAGCGTCTCCATTTCAACCCGCTCGTCGCTGGCATCGCTGCCGGCCATGCTCGCCGCGGCGCGGGTCATGGGGGTCCGCGAGCAAGTCGCCGATGTGACCCTGCCGATGTCCGTCGCCTTGTTCCGCGCAACCGGCCCGGCGATGAATGTCGCGGTGGCTTTCTATGTCGCACACTGGCTTGGCATCGAGCCCAGCGTCAGCCAGATGATCGCCGCGACGGCGGTGGCCGCGGTCATCAGCTACGGCGCCGTCAGCCTCCCGGGCGAGGTCAGCTTCATCAGCTCGATCGCGCCCGTTGCGATGGCGCTGGGCATTCCAATCGCGCCGCTGGCGCTGCTCGTGGCGGTCGAGATGGTGCCGGATATTTTCCGCACGCTCGGCAATGTCACTCTGGATGTCGCTGTCACCGCGGCGGTCAATCGAGGCACGCGCGACAAGACCGCAACGGCCTGAGCTGATTGCCTAGCGGCCGGCGATGCTGCGCACCCGATCGGAGTAAAGCCGGCCGACTGGCTGCTCGCCGCCATCGGCGAGCCGGGCGATCCAGCGGCCCGATGGGTTGCGCGTGAAGCCCGCAATGAAATCGCGCCGGACGATCGCCGAGCGGTGCAAGCGGACGAA
>JBDSXT010000114.1:0-4918 GCA_039925985.1 Sphingomicrobium sp. | reverse complement strand
GTCGAGTCGATTTGCTGCTGTTTGCAGGTCCACGGTGCATTCCTCGCTTGGGCGGGAGCGCACTGTCTCTCAGTCACTGGAGCGCCTCAAAGAGGCCAGCAATGCAAAGACCTTAGGACAAGCGTTGAGGATTGACTAATTGAATCGCCGGACGGCGGCGCTGTCGAACGGAAAGCCGGTCACTCGGCGGTTCGTCGAAAACTCACGCGCTTGGGGCGAGCGGCGTTGCGTCGCGGGCGGTCTTGGCTAAGGTGCTGCCCGACCGCGATTTCTGCCGGAGCCCCATCCCCATGCGCCTGTCTCACCGCCTGACCATCCTGCTCGCCAGCGCCTCCGCGCTCGCCGCTTGCGCCACCGCACCGGTCTCGTCCGTCGCTGCGCCGCCGCCGCCGGTTGCAATCGTCGCGGCGGCGCCAGACGAGCCCGCACCGCTGTCGTCGTTGGTCAGCCAGGTCACCATCCCGCACACCGAATTCCAGCTTGCCAATGGCCTCACCGTACTGGTCCACGAAGACCATAAGGCGCCGGTGGTCGCGGTCAGCGTCTGGTACAATGTCGGGTCAAAGGATGAACCCAAGGGCGAGACTGGCTTCGCGCACTTATTCGAGCATCTGATGTTCTACGGATCGGACAATGTCCGCGAAGGCATCATGCCGTTCCTCGAGCAGCTTGGCGCAACTGATTGGAACGGTTCGACCTGGTTCGATCGGACCAATTATTTTGAAACCGTGCCCAAGAGCGCGCTCGAGAAAGCGCTGTTCATGGAGTCCGACCGGATGGGCTATCTGCTTCCAGCGGTCGATCAGAAGCGCCTCGACCTGCAGCGCGGCGTCGTCCAGAACGAGAAGCGTCAGGGGGACAATCAGCCAGGCGGGCTGGTCGATTATGAAGTGCTCGGCGCGCTATTTCCCGAAGGCCACCCCTATCACCACGACACGATCGGCTCGATGGCCGATCTGGACGCGGCCAGCCTCGCCGACGTCAAGCAGTGGTTCCTCGACAAATATGGCCCCAACAATGCGGTAATCGCGCTGGCTGGCGACATCACCACGGACGAGGCCCGCGGACTGATGAACAAGTATTTCGGGGCAATCAAACGCGGTCCAGTCAACACGCCCGCCGCGGCTGACGTGCCGACGCTGGCCGGGCCAAGGTCAATCGTCATGAAGGATCGCGTGGCGACCACGCAGATCCAGCGTCACTGGGCGGTACCTGGCCTGCTTTCGGATCAGCAGGCGGCGCTTGGCGTCGGTGGCGCGGTGCTCGGCGGTTTGAGCAGTTCCCGACTCGACCGGATCTTGGTGCGGGAGGAAAAGATTGCGGTCTCGGTCAGCGCCGGCGTCCAGCCGTTCCACCGCATCGGCCTGTTCGAGATCGAAGCTTCGGTGAAGCCCGGAGTCGATCCCGCCCTGGTCGAAAAGCGTCTCGATGAAGTGGTCGCGCAATTCCTCGCCGACGGGCCGACCGAGGACGAAATGCGTCGCGCGGCGACGGTCGCGGTTGCCGGCAGCATCCGGGCGCTGGAAAAAGTCGGCGACGACGGCGGCAAGGCCTCGTCGCTGGCGGAAGGCAAGCTCTACGCTGGCGATGCCGATTTCTACCGCAAGCAATTGAACGCCTATGCGGCGGTGACGCCGACGCAGGTTCGCGACGCCATGCGGCAATGGCTTGGGCGGCCGGTGTTCAGCGTCCGGCTCGAGCCCGGCGACCGTCCCGCGTACGAAGACGCCAAGGGACCCCGGCCGGCCAAGGCCAGCGATATCAAGGTGGCTTCGGTCAAGCGCCCGATGCCGCCGGCCGCAGCACCCGAGGCGCTCGATTTTCCATCGATCGAGCGGACGACGCTGGCGAATGGGCTCAAGGTCACTTACGCGCAGCGCGCCGCAGCGCCGCTGACCCACGTGGTACTCGACTTCGATGCCGGCTTTGCCGCCGACCAGTCGGCGGAACGCGGTCTTCAGAACATGACCATGTCGTTGCTCGACGAAGGCACCGACAAGCTTTCGGCGCAACAGATCGCCGAAGCCAAGGAGCGGCTCGGGGCCAGTCTCAACAGCGGCGGGTCGGCGGATCGCAGCTTCGTTGCGCTCTCGGCTTTGAGCCCGAACCTGGTCCCGTCGCTCGGCCTGATGACCGAGATTGTCGAGCGGCCGGCCTTCGCGCCTACCGAAATCGAGCGGATCCGAAGCCAGCTGCTGACCTCGATCGCTCAAGCCAAAACGACCCCGAGCTCCATGGCCGCGCGTGCCCTGCCGGCGTTGCTGTACGGAGCCGACCACCCGTACGCGACCACCGCGATGGGCAGCGAGGCCGCGGTTAAGACGTTCAGCCGCAAGCAGCTGATCGGGTTCAAGGAGCGCTGGCTACGCCCCGACAACGCCGAGCTGTTCGTCGTGTCCGACCTGCCGCTGGCGACCCTCAAGCCCATCCTCGAGACTGCGCTCGGCACTTGGCAGGCGCCTGCCAGCGAACGCGGCACCAAGCGATTTGGGGCATTGCCAGCGCGGCCGACCACACCGCGCATCGTGCTGATCGACCGGCCTGGGTCGCTGCAGTCCTTCATCTACGGCGGCCAGCTGACGCCTGTTGATCCCCGCGCCGAGAACACGGCGCTGTTCGCTGGCTCGGACGTGCTTGGCGGCAGTACGGCCTCACGCATCAACTTCGAGCTTCGCGAGCGCAAGGGCTGGTCGTACGGCGCGTTCGGCTTCCCGCAGCTGACGGTCGCCGCAGTGCCGTTCCTCGTGCAGGCCCCGGTCCAGGCCGATCGTACCGGCGATTCGATCGCGGCTTTGATGGCCCAGCTAGGCGGTATCCTCGGGGCCAAGGGCGTCACCGACGAAGAGCGGGTGAGAGCCGTCGCCCACAGCGTCGGCGGGCTGCCCGGCCAATTCGAAACCGGCAGCGCAGTGCTCAGTGCCATGCAAACCAATGCGCTCTACGGCCGGCCCGACAATTATTACGAGCTGCTCGGCGACCGCTATCGGGCGCTCAACAATGGCGCGGTCGATCAGGCGCTGCGCGGCGCGATCGACGCCCGGGGTTTCGTTTGGGTAGTGGTTGGTGAAGCCGCCAAGATTCGGCCGCAGCTCGACAAACTGCACATGCCGATCGAGGTAATCCAGCCGCAATAACTAGCCGCCTAGCCGCCTAGTCGCGTCACGTGGCCCATCTTGCGGCCGCGGCGGGCTTCGCCCTTGCCGTAGAGGTGCAGGTGGGCGCCGGGTTCGGCGAGGGGCGCGGCCCAATCGTTGGCCTCGCTGCCGATCAGGTTGGTCATTGACACGTTCGCTGCGGTGCGGCCGGTCGGGCCAAGTGGCAGCCCGCATACGGCGCGGATGTGCTGCTCGAACTGCGAGGTCTGGGCGCCTTCGATAGTCCAATGGCCACTGTTGTGGACCCGCGGCGCGATCTCGTTGACCAGAGGCCCGTCGGCGCAGGCGAAGAACTCGACGGTCAGAACGCCAACGTGCCCAAGCGCGTCGGCGATCGAACGGGTAATCGCCTGAGCAGCTTCCACTTGCGGTTCGATCGGGTCGCCGGGGGGCAATTCTGAACGGCGCAGGATACCGCTCTCATGGGTGTTGCGTGGGCTGTCCCAGAGGGAGATCTCGCCCGCCTCGGTCCGGGCGAGGACAACGGAGAACTCGCCAAGGAAGTCGATCGCCGCTTCGGCAACGGCGGCGGGGGCGCCGATGGAGTCCCATGCGGCGCGCGCCTCGCTCGGGTCGCGAACCCAGGCTTGGCCCTTGCCGTCGTAGCCGAACCGCCGGCTCTTGAGCACGATCGGGGTGCCGAGGGCCGCGATCGCCGCCTCGACGTCGCCTGCGTTATCGACCGCTCGCCACGGCGCCAGTCGTCCGCCAACACTGGCGATGAACTCTTTTTCCACGGCGCGGTCCTGAGCGCTGGCCAGCGACCGGGGGCCGGGGCGCATCTTCGCGCCCAGCGCGGCCAGCGGCTCAACCGGCAAATTCTCGAACTCATAGGTGACGACATCGACGGCCGCAGCGAATTTGGCCAAAGCTTCGGCGTCGTCGAACGCCGCCCGGGTGTGAGCGGCCGCGACTGCGGCGGCACAGGGCGCTTCGTCCGGAGCGAAGATATGGCAGCGATAACCGAGTTCGGCCGCGGCCATCGCGAGCATCCGGCCCAGCTGCCCGCCGCCGATGATGCCGATGGTGGAGCCTGGCGGAACGATCATACCGGCGTGAGCGCAACCGACGCGGTCTGGGACTCACGGAAAGCATCCAGTCGAGCCGCCAGCGCTTCGTCGGATCCCGCCAGGATCGCGACCGCAAGCAGCGCGGCGTTGATTGCGCCCGCCTTACCGATCGCCAGCGTTCCAACAGGGATGCCGGCGGGCATCTGGACGATGGACAGCAGGCTATCGATGCCTTTCAGCGCCGCCGTCTCGATTGGCACGCCAAGGACCGGGAGCGCAGTCATGGATGCGGCCATGCCGGGCAAATGGGCCGCCCCGCCGGCGCCGGCGATGATCAGCTTGAGGCCTCGCCCCTTGGCCGCCGCCGCATATTCGTTGAGGCGCTTGGGCGTGCGGTGGGCCGAGACGATCTTGACCTCATGCGCAACGCCGAGCTTGTCGAGCGTCTCGGCCGCGTGGCGCATCGTCTCCCAGTCGGAGTTGCTGCCCATGATGATCCCGACAGGCGGCTCGCTCATCATTCATCCCAAGGTTACAATGGCCAGTGTCACGAGAAACTCATGAGGGCCGTTTAGGAAGATGATCCAGATGGCGCAATCGTGCCAGCCTGGCACGGATTTCCGGATCCGGCGATTCACGCTATGGTCCGGGCAGGGGAATCGCATTACTGTCGCTCATGGCTGACCACATCGTAGATATTTCCAATCCGGTGGAATTAGCGGCCGAAATCGCGCGGTTGCGCGGCGAAATCAC
>JBDSXT010000113.1:0-10283 GCA_039925985.1 Sphingomicrobium sp. | reverse complement strand
TCGTCCGCCATGCTTATGCCGAGCTGACCGGCCGGCCGACGCGGCTGATCGCGTTCAGCGACGACATGGATGGGCTGCGCAAGGTTCCGGAAAATGTACCCAACGCGGCGATGCTGACTGAGCATCTGGGCCAACCGCTGACCCGCATCCCCGATCCGTTTGGGGAGCAAGAAAGCTTCGCGCACTACAATAATGCGATGCTGCGGCATTTCCTCGACCGCTTCGGCTTCGACTATGAATTTGTCTCGGCAACCGAGCGCTACGCCAACGGCGCCTTCGACGACGTCATCCGCAGCGTGCTCGCGCATTGGGACGCGGTGATGGGGGTGATGCTGCCGACGCTGCGCGAGGAGCGGCGCAAAACCTATTCGCCGGTGCTGCCGATTTCACCGGCCAGCGGGCGGGTGCTGCAAGTGCCGGTCGAAGTGATCGATGCCGCGGCCGGAACCATCGCCTTCACCGACGAGGACGGGGCGCGCATCACCCAATCCGCGCTCGGCGGCCGCGCCAAGCTCCAGTGGAAAGTCGATTGGGCTGCGCGATGGGTGGCGCTTGGCGTCGACTATGAGATGGCCGGCAAGGACCTCATTGAATCGGTCGTCCAGTCGGGCAAAATCGCGCGAGTCCTCGGCGGCCGCCCCCCCGAAGGCTTCAACTACGAAATGTTCCTCGACGAGAACAATGAGAAGATCTCCAAGTCGAAGGGCAACGGCCTTAGCCTCGAGCAATGGCTGCGCTACGGCAGCGAGGCGAGCCTGGCGTTTTACATCTATCGCGAACCGCGCAAGGCGAAGAGCCTGCACCTCGGCGTGATCCCGCGCGCGGTCGACGAATATTGGCAGTTCCGCGGCAATTATGCGGAGCAGCCAATCGAGCAGAAGCTCGGCAACCCGGTCCACCACATCCACGCCGGCAAGGTCCCGAAAGGCACGCTGCCGCTGACCTATGGCTTGCTGCTCAATCTCGTCAGCCTGCCGGGATGCGGCGACAAGGAGACCGCGTGGAAGTTCGTCCAGCGCTATGCGCCCGACACGTCGGCGGAGACGCACGCCGAACTCGACGAGCTGATCGAGCTGGCGGTAAATTACGCGCGCGATTTCGTCACTCCCGAATTGCAGCGCCGCGCGCCGAGCGAAGTCGAAGCAGCGGCCTTACGCGACCTCGATGCCGAGCTCGCCAAGCTGCCCGACGACGCCGAACCCGATGCGATCCAGCACATCGTGTTCGAAGTCGGCAAGCGCCACCCGTTCGAGTCCTTACGCGGCTGGTTCCAGGCGCTCTACGAAACGCTGCTCGGCTCAAGCCAGGGCCCGCGCATGGGCAGCTTCATCGCCCTCTACGGCGTCGACAACAGCCGCCGGCTCATCACAGAGGCGCTTGCGGAGTGAAATGTTGACAGTGACCGGAACTGCGATTGGAGGGCCATCATGAAGACAGCCTTATTGATGTTCGGCATCGGCGCAATGTTGATGGGATTGCTGTGGCTCGGTCAAGGCGCCGGGCTCATCCACTGGCCCGCGTCGAGCTTCATGATCGACCAGCGGCCATGGGTCATGCGCGGCGGAATTCTCGCGGCCGTCGGCATGGTCCTCATCCTCGTCGCGACTAAGCGCAGCCGCTGACTTCGAGCGCGAGCGTTCAACTAGCCTTTTTCGCGGCGATCCAGGCGTCGATCTTATGCTCGAGGATGGCCAGCGGCAAAGCGCCGGTCATCAGCACCTGGGCGTGGAAATCGCGGATGTCGAACTTCGGACCAAGCTCGGTTTCCGCTTTCTTGCGCAGCCGCTGGATGGTCAGCGCGCCGACCTTGTAGGCGAGCGCCTGGCTGGGGATGGCGATGTAGCGCTCGACTTCGGCGGTTGCGTCCGTCTTGCCCATGCCCGAGTGACCGAGCATGTAGGCGATCGACTGTTCGCGAGTCCAACCCTTGGCATGAATGCCGGTATCTACCACCAGCCGCATCGCGCGCAGCATCTCGTCGTTCAAGGTGCCGAAGCGCTGATACGGGTCCTTGTAGAAGCCCATGTCGTAACCGAGCGTCTCGGCGTATAGCGCCCAGCCCTCCTGGTAAGCGGTGTTGCCGCCGAAGCGCATGAAGCTCGGCAGCGCCTCATTCTCCTGCGCCAAGCTGATTTGGAAATGGTGCCCGGGCTCGCCTTCGTGGAGGAACAAGGTGGTCATCCCCCAAGTACTTCGCGAGGGCAGGTCGTAGGCGTTGAAGTAAAAGGTGCCGGGGCGTGAGCCGTCGGGCGTCCCCTGATCGTAGCTGCCGCCCGCCTCGAACTTCTCGCGGAAGGTCGGGTACGGATTAATCAGGAGCTTGGTCTTGGGCACGGTCGAGAAATATTGCGGGACCTTGGCTTCGACCGCCTTGCCGATCGCATAGAAGCCCTCGGTGAGCGCCTCGCGGCTCTTGGGCTGGAACTTGGGGCTGCTGCGCATGTAATCGAAGAATTGCTGCATCGAGCCCTTGAAGCCGACCTCTTGCTTGACGCCCTCCATGCCGCTGGTGATGCGCGCGACTTCGCTGAGGCCGAGCTGGTGGATTTCCTCCGGCGTCATCGGCAGGGTCGTCGACGACTGGACCAGATAGCGGTACAATTTATCGCCGCCGGGCATATACAGCAGTCCGGCGCCGCTGCGCGCGTGCGACAGATAATCGTCCCTGAGGAAGTCGCGCAACCGGGTCAGCACCGGGTAAAGCTGGTCGATGATCGCTGCGCGATATTCATGCGTCAATCGCGCCCGGTCGGCGTCGCCGATGTTCGCTGGGAAATCCTTGGCCGGACCGAAGTACGGCGACTCCTCCGGCTTCTGCTTGAGCTGGGTGTCGAGCTGCTCGATCATGTTCTTGACCGTCATTTTGGTCTCGACGACGCCGCTCGCTTCGCCCTGGCGAAATCGGCCGATGGCACGGTCGATGTAGGTGACGAAATCGCGGTGACGCTTCAGATTATTGTCATAGTCGGCCAGCGCCTTGAACTGCGCGGTGCCCTTGCCGCTCGCGAAGGTCGGGTAAAAAGTGTGGAAGCCGAAGAAATGGTTCATCGGCCGGACCGCCGTCAGCGCCAGCATATCCGGCTGGAGCCCGCGCAGCGTGTCCTTGGTCGAATAATCGAAGACGTCGTAGGCGACCTGGTCGGTGGCGTTCAGCTCGGCCCGCGGAATGGCGTGGAGCGCCGCCAGGTCGGCCGTCGAGGCGGCGCGCTCGGCAGCGAAATATTCGTCGCTGATGTTGTCGCCGAAGCGGTCGGCGAAACGCAAGTCGCCGCGCGACAATGCGTTCAACGGATTGCGCGTCAGGCTCGCCTCGTCGCTCGCCTTGAACAAGTCGAACAAACGATCGTGCGCGGTCTTTTCGGCCAGGAGCGCGGCGGGCGGTGCGACCGCCTCAACCATCGGCGGCGATACCGCCGGCACCGTGGCGCAGGCGCCAAGCGTCATCAGCGATGCGAAGATCGTCAGTCTGCGGGTCAGGAGTTGCATCGGGAATCGCGCTTTCGAAAAGGGCTCGGCGGATGTTCCGATGCGGCAAGGGGCGCCGCGGCCAAGCCGCAACGCCCCTTCGACCAACGCGATGACCCTGTCTACCAGAAGAAGTTGTAGATCACGTCGACCACCTGGCCGTCCCACGTGTCGACCAGCACCGCGTCTTCATAATAGCGGATCCAGCGATAGCCCGGCGGGGCATAGGGCAGGCGGTATTGCCAGGGATCGTTGAGCCAGAAGCCGCTGCGGTAATAGCTCGGCCACAGGCGCGATCCGATCGAATAGTGTCGATAGCCCCACCCGAACGGGTCGTAATAGAATCCAAGGTGGAACAGCGAGCGGTGGTGGTGGCGATGATTGTGCCAGTCGTAGCGATGATCCGACCGCCAATTGTTGCGCCAATGCTGCGCCGTGACGCTCGATAGACGGCCGGTTCGCGACTGCCTGGTGCTGGTCGGAAGCGGCGGCGGCGTTCCGGGGCGAGGAATGCTGCCGATCATCGGTCCACGCCGATTCCCAATGCCATCGCGTCCCGCCCGTTCGCGCCTCATCTCGCGGAACGATCCGTTGCCGAGGGTGCCGTTATGCCGCTCGACGTTGACGGGGCTGTCGCCGATCGCATCGCGCCCGATTCGCTCCTGCCTGACCTCGCGGAATGACCCGTTGTTGAGGCGGTTATGTCGCTCGATGTCGGCCGGGGCACCGCCGACTTGACGCTCGCGCGCCCGCCAGTCGCGGACGCTGTCGCTGGGCTCCCGGTGCACCTCCATCGCCGGGCGCCCGGGCGCGGTGTCGAGGGCGGGTTGCGACGGGGCTTGGACGGCCCGGCCGTGAACGACATCGAACTGCTGCTGATGCATGTCGGGCCGGTCATCGTGACGGGGTTCGACCGAGCGGACCTGCACGCGCGGTTCCGATCGCTCGGCCGGCTGAGCTTGTTCGGCCTGACGTTCGGCTCGTGCCTCGGCGCGTTCGGCGCGGGCTTCGCGGCGGGCGGCACGATCGCCATCATCCGGGTCGGCGGCCAATGCTGGCACGGCAGAGCTTACCAAGAGCAAAAACAGCAGACTGTTACGCATGATCAATTCCCTGCACTACGGGGCTGGTACCGAAGGGATTTGCGACTCGGAAGATGAGCCGTTGCTTAACCGGTCCGATCTTGCGGAAGCGCCGGTTTCGCGGGGATGGAAGCCTTCGGAGGGCCGATCGTCTGGGACCCGGCAGCGGCCGTCGCCGCGCGTGCAATTGCCTTGCGAATGCGCGGATAGGCACCGCATCTGCAAATATTTGGCAAGGCGTCGATTGCCTCGGGACTCGGGCTCGGGCTGGCCTTGAGCAGAGCCGCGATGGCCATGATGAAACCCGGCTCGCAATAGCCGCACTGGCTGACCTGCTCGGTCGCCCACGCCTGCTGGACGGGATGGGTGCGGTTGGCGGACAGGCCCTCGATGGTGACTACCTCCGATCCTTCGAGCGTGGTGATGGTGACGCCGCAGCTGAGGACCGCGCGGCCGTCGACCAACACCGTGCAGGCGCCGCAAGTCCCGCTGTCGCAGCCGTGCTTGGTGCCGGTCAGGTTGGACGCGTCGCGTAGCGCCCACAGCAAGGGCGTCTGCGGATCGAGCAGGTAATGGATCGGCTCGCCGTTGACCGTCATGCGCGTCATCGCACGGGCGTAACTTGCCCTTGCCAGCTTGCAAAGCCATCATGGCGCCATGGCGCGGGTGATCACGGCGAACGGGATGGCGGTCGGCGTCGATGAGGCGGGTGGCGGAGCCGCTCTGCCGATCCTGTTCCTGCACGGTGTCGGGTCCGAAAAATCGGTTTGGAAGCCGCAGCTCGAGCATTTCGGGGCCAGCCGGCGAGCAATTGCGCTCGATTATCCTGGCTATGGCGAGAGCGACCCCGCTCCCGCAGGCACGACGCGCGACGATTTCGCGGCAGCGATGTTCGCAGCGCTGGACGCCATGGCCACCGAGCGCGCGCATGTTTGCGGGCTTTCGCTTGGCGGCGTGATTGCGATCGCGATGCACGCCATGGCGCCCGAGCGTTGCGCGTCGCTGATCCTCGCCGACACCTTTGCCATCCATCCCGACGGCCGGGCGATCTACGACCGCTCGGTCACCGCCAGCGAGGCGATGGGCGAGCTCGCGGCGGCGCGCACCCCGGCATTGCTCGCGCCAGGAGCTTCGGAAGAGTTGCACCACGGAGTGCGCGAGACGATGTCGGGGATCGATCCGCAAGCCTTTCGCATTGGCGCTGAAGCGGTGTGGCTGGCCGATCAGCGCGGCCGAGTGGCGAACATTCGGTTGCCGACGCTGGTGCTGGTCGGCGCCCAGGACATGGTTACGCCGCCAGAGCTCTCGCAGCAGCTAGCCGAGTCTATAGTCGGCGCCGAGCTGCACGTCCTTGCCGGCGCCGCGCATTTGCCGAACATCGAGCGGCCCGACGATTTCAATTCGGCTATCCAACTTTTCATCGAGCGCGTGGAAGCCTCGCAATGAAAATCGCCTGCGTCGGTGCCGGCCCGGCGGGCCTCTATTTCGCCATCTCGATGAAGCTGCGTGATGCGGCGCACGACATTACCATCTTCGAACGCAACCCGCCCGGCGTGACGTTCGGCTGGGGCGTCGTGTTTTCCGACCAGACGGTCGAGAATCTGATGGCCAACGACCCCGCGTCGGCCAAGATCATCGCCGGCGAGTTCGCGCATTGGGACGATATCGACGTCCATTTGCGCGGCGAGGTCGTGCGCTCGTCGGGCCACGGTTTCATCGGCATAGGCCGCAAGCGGCTGCTTGAAATCCTACAGCAACGCGCGGTCGAATTGGGCGTCGAGTTAAGCTTCGAAAGCGAATGCGACCCCGACGATCCCAAGTGGGCCGTCTATGATCTGGTCATAGCTGCGGACGGCATCAACAGTCGCGTCCGCGACCGTTTCGCCGACGCGTTCGGGGTCGACGTCGACGAGCGCGCCAACAAGTTCGTGTGGCTCGGTACGTCGAAGGCGTTCGACGCTTTCACCTTTGCCTTTGAGGAAACCGAGGCGGGGTGGATCTGGGCTCACGCCTATCGGTTCGCGCCCGACTGCTCGACGTTCATCGTCGAATGTTCGGAAGAGACGTGGCGCGGGCTGGGCTTCGACCGGCTCGATCAGTCCGAGGCGATCGCGCGGTGCGAAACCATCTTCGCCAAATATCTCGACGGGCACGCGCTGATCTCCAATGCCGCGCATTTGCCCGGTCCCGCCGTCTGGCTCAAATTCCGTCGCATCAAGTGCGAGCGCTGGAACCACGGCAAGTTCATCCTGCTCGGCGACGCCGCGCACACCGCGCATTTCTCGATCGGCTCGGGGACCAAGCTGGCATTGGAAGATGCAATCAAGCTGGCAGACGTGCTCAACCGTCCGCTCGACCTCGCCGCGGCGCTGTTCGAATTTCAGGCAGAGCGGAGCCTCGAGGTCTTGAAGCTGCAGAACAGCGCGCGCAATTCGACCGAATGGTTCGAGACGCTCGAACGCTATCTGGATTTCGAGCCGATGCAATTCGCTTATTCGCTGCTCACCCGCAGCCAGCGCATCAGCCACGAGAATCTGCGCCTTCGTGACAAGGATTGGCTGGAAAGCGTGGAGCGCTGGTTCTGGGAGCGCGCCGGGGTGGCGGGCGAGGCCGCGGCGCCGATGTTCGCGCCGTTCGCTCTGCGCGAATTGAGCCTCGACAACCGCATCGCCGTGTCGCCGATGGCAATGTATTCCGCGGTCGATGGCACGCCCAACGACTTCCACATCGTGCATTACGGCCAGCGCGCGCTGGGCGGCGCCGGGTTGGTATTCACGGAGATGACTTGTGTGTCGCCAGAAGGGCGGATCAGCCCCGGCTGCACCGGCATCTGGGCGCCCGAACATGTCGCCGCTTGGCGGCGGATTACTGATTTCGTCCATGCCCACTCGCGAGCGAAAATCTGCCTTCAACTTGGCCATTCGGGCGGCAAGGGTTCGACGAAGCTGGGTTGGGAAGGCAATGACGTGCCGCTCGACGACGGTAATTGGCCGGTGATGGCCGCGGCTGACGTCGCATGGTCCCCGGTCAACCAGCGTCCCCGAGCGATGACCCGCGCCGACATGGACGTGGTTCGCGATCAGTTCGTCGCCGCCGCGCTTTTGGGCGTCGACGCGGGGTTCGACATGGTCGAACTCCACGCGGCGCACGGTTATCTGCTGTCGAGCTTCATTACCCCCCTGCAGAACGTCCGCACCGACGATTATGGCGGGAGCCTGGCGAACCGGATGCGCTTCCCCTTGGAAGTGTTCGCGGCGATGCGCACCGCGCTGCCGCCGCAGTTGCCGATGTCGGTGCGAATTTCAGCCAGCGACTGGGCCGGCGACGATGGCATCAAGCCCGAGGACGCAGTGGAAATTGCGGAAGCGTTTGCGCGCGAAGGTGCCGACCTCATCGACGTTTCGGCCGGCCAGACCTCGACCGACGCGAGCCCGGTTTACGGGCGGATGTTCCAGACGCCATTTTCCGATAAATTGCGCAACGAAGCGCACATCGCGACGATGGCGGTCGGCAATATCTACGAGCCCGACCACGCCAATTCGATCCTCGCCGCCGGCCGCGCCGATCTGGTCGCGCTCGGCCGGCCGCATTTGATCGACCCGATGTGGACGCTGCGCGCTGCCGCGGCGCTCGATTACCGCGACATCCACGTGCCGCCGCAATATCTCAACGGCCAAGCGCAGCTGGCGCGCAACCTCAAGCGCGAGGCTGAGGCTGCTGCGGCGTTGCGGGTCTAGCGCGCTGCAACCAGCGTACGCCGAAGGTGATGACCAAATTGGTCGCGGCTTCGGAAACGAGGCCGATCAACAGCCCGGCGGCGACATCGGTCGGGTAATGAGCGCGCCTCGGAACCTGGGCCGCCGCGACGCCGACGGCGGCCGCCAGCGCCGCCGGCTGGTGGCTGGGAAATTCGCGCGAGTAAGCCCGCGCGACCGCCATCGAGCCGGCGCTATGGCCGGATGGAAAGCTGGTTTCTTCCTTCGCCTTATTGGTGCCGAGCTTGACCTTGCTCTCCGCCAGCTTGGTGGCGGCGCGGGGCCGCGTGCGGTTGACCCGGTTCTTGACAAGATTTTTGGCGAACGTCGCGACCTCATGGGCAATGATCATCCGGACGCCGGCGCGTAGCAGGCGCTTGTCGCCGGTCAGTAGTCCGGCCGCCCCGGCAACGCCCGCAATCGCCCGCAGCGGCGGCTGGTCGCCGAGCTTGCCGATCGCGGCGAGCAGTTTGGCGGGCGGCGAGTGCTGCGGCGGGGCGACGGCCTTGGTCGCCTTGGCTTCGGCTTTGGTCAGGCGGTGAGTGGTTTTTCGCTGGCGCATTGCCAACAAACTTGCGGGCAACCGCTTTGTGCCACGTGGAAATTCAATTGAGCAAGGTTTCGTGACTGAACTTCGTTGAAGTCAATGCGTTAGACCGCAATGACCAAGCCCACCGCGACACTTTATCGAATGGTTCTGCCGACCCATACATGTCCTTATGGAGTCCGCGCCCGTGATCTCCTCGAGGAAGCCGGGTTCGAGATTGACGAACACATCCTTCAGTCGAGGGACGAGGTCGACGCCTTCCAGGCCGAGTATGATGTTTCGACGACGCCGCAGGTCTTCATCGACGGCGAACGAATCGGCGGCAGCGATGAGCTTGAGGCCTATCTCGAGAAGAGGTCGGACCCGGCGGACTTGGCGGAAACTGGCGACAGCTGGGCTTAACTCGGCCTCATGGCGCGCTTTGATGGCGGTAAAAATCGGAACTGCTGGCTGGTCCATTCCGCGACAAAACGCCGATCAATTTCCCGCCGACGGCACCTCGCTAAACCGCTACGCGGCGCGTTTCAACGTCGTCGAGATCAACAGCTCTTTCCACCGTCCGCACCGGCAGTCTACGTGGCAAAGCTGGCACGATAGCGTTCCGAACGACTTTCGCTTTTCGGTCAAGCTACCCAAGCTCATCACTCACCAACGCAGGCTGGTCGATTGCGGGGACGTTCTCGAGGACTTCCTGGCGCAAGCGGGCGGGCTTGGGGACAAGCTCGCCGTCCTGCTCGTCCAGTTGCCGCCCAAATTGGCGTTCGAAGAACCGATTGCCGCGAGTTTCTTCGCCGCGCTGGTCGAACGGACGGCCGCCCAAATCGCCTGTGAGCCGCGCCACCTTAGCTGGTTCGCACCTAAGGCTGGCGCCTTGCTAGAGCAGCTCGAGGTGGCGCGAGTCGCGGCGGACCCGGCGATCTGCGAACCTGCTGCCTGCCCCGGCGGATGGACCGGGCTGCGCTATTGGCGGCTGCACGGCTCGCCAATCATCTACCGCTCGAGTTACCAGGATCGTATCGAGGACTATGCGTCAAAGCTGCGGGGCGGGGACGCCAACAAGGACGTCTGGTGCATCTTCGACAACACCGCTTCGTCGGCCGGTGCCGGCGATGCATTGGCGCTGATGCAGTCGTCTCTTCGGGAGTAATGCCGCGCAGCTTCGCGATCTCGGCAATCGGCTGGTCGCTAAGCGGCTTGAGCGACGGCTCGGCGACAACCGCAAGCAAGATTCCGCTCCGTCCGGCGTGGGAATAGAGATATCCCAGTTCGAGCCCGCGAACTCGCTGGGATTTCGGTCAGACGGAAAATGGCGGAGACGGAGGGATTCGAACCCTCGGTACGGGTTAACCCCGTACGGCGGTTTAGCAAACCGCTGGTTTCAGCCACTCACCCACGTCTCCAGCGGCGGCAGAGCGCGGCTATAGTGGCGGCGCG
>JBDSXT010000112.1:0-9195 GCA_039925985.1 Sphingomicrobium sp. | reverse complement strand
TCGCGCCAGCCGTTTTTGATGCTTGCGCCAGGCGCGGCACTGGCGACCCCGGCGAGTGCAGCGGGCGTGTTGCGGGCGACCAGCGACAGCCGTGCCGGAATTTCCGCCCGCGCCTCGTCGAGCGTCCCCTCGAAGCGTTTTTTCCCGCGCGCGAGGAGCAGCAGGCGGTCGCACAATCGCTCGGCGTGCTGCATCACATGGGTTGAGAAAATCACCGTCGCACCATCAGCCGAAGCGCGCTTGATCTCGTCCTCGAGCAGGCCTTGGTTGACTGGGTCGAGGCCGGAGAACGGCTCGTCGAGGATGAGCAGGCGCGGGCGATTGACGATGGCGGTGGCAAGCTGGACCTTCTGCGCCATGCCCTTGGACAATTTATCGATGCTCATGCGCGCGTTGGCGCCGAGCCCGAAGCGCTCGAGAAGGAGGAGGCCGTGCGCCCGGGCATCGGCTGCGACCATGCCCTTCAAGCGCCCGAAATAAACGATCGTGTCGAGCGCGGTCATCTGGCGGTAGAGGCCGCGCTCTTCGGGCAAAAACCCGATGTCGCGAGCATTGGCTCGGCCTGGCGGACGGCCAAGGACGCTGATCGTACCCTCGGTCGGCCGGATGATGTCGAGCACCATCCGCAGCGACGTGGTTTTGCCCGCGCCATTGCCGCCGAGGAAGCCGAACACCTCGCCTTGAGCGACGGCGAAGCTCAAGTCGTTGACTGCGGTCGCGGTGTCGAAGCGCTTGGTGACGTGATCGAGGGTAAGGGCGGTCGCCGGGGAAGAATCCATCCTACGCGCCTAGGCGGCTGTTCAAGTTTACGCCACTCGCGCGGCGACCGGCTGGCGCGGTTGTTCTGCGAACGGCGGGGGCTTACCGCCCGTGACCGCGCCACCTCTTGATGGTGCGCTGGATGATGCCTTCTTCGTCGCCGGTCTGGCACCACAAAGCGGCAAAGCTCGGGTCGGACGAGGCGGGGCGCTTTTCGGGCTCGAGATCGTCGAAGCGGACGCGCAGCGGGATGGCGACACCCTCGCCGCAGACGATGCATTCGCGGTTGCGCAACGCCGGGATGGCATCGAGGAAACCGCGCGCGCCTTCGGGCATTGCCGCCCTGACACACGCTTGGTCACGGTCGTTGTTGAGGCGCATGGCGATGATCGTGCCGCACTGCGACAGCACGCCTTCGGCCAAATCCGACGGGCGTTGCGTGATCAGGCCCAGGCTGACGCCATATTTGCGGCCCTCCTTGGCGATGCGCTCGAGGATGCGGCGAACCGCCTGGCCCGAGCTCAGATCGTCCTTGGGGACGTAACGGTGAGCCTCTTCGCAGACCAGCAGAAGGGGGCGCTGGGCTTCGGTCCGCGACCAAATGGCGTAATCGAACACCATCCGCGCCAGGACCGAGACGACGACCGACGTGATCTCGGACGGCACGCCAGAAACGTCGACGATGGAAATCGGCCGGCCGTGGCTTGGCAGGCGGAACAGCTTGGCAAGCAAACTGCCCATCGTGTCCGAGACCAGCATGCCCGAGAACATGAACGAATAGCGCGGATCGGCGCGGATCTCGTCGAGCTTGTTCTTGAGCCGCTGGAACGGAAGCACATCGCCGGCGCGGTCGAGCTTGCCCATCTCGTTGACCAGGATCGTGTTGAGGTCGGTCAGCAAATAGGGGATCGGCGAATCCACCGTCACCTTGCCGAGCTGCTCGAGGTTCTTGCCCTTGGTCCGCGCGGCCAGCAGCAGCTTGGCGAGAATGTCCCGGTCGCGCTCGCGCTCCGCGCCCTGGGTGGTCAGCAGGACCTCGCAATGTTCCTCGAAATTCATCAGCCAATAAGGCAGCTGCAGGTTCTCGACGTTGAACAGTTCGCCGCAGCCCTTGAACGCGGCCGAATATTCGCCGTGCGGGTCGATCATGACGATATGACCCTCCGGCGAAAGCTCCGAGATGCGGTGCAAGATCAGCGCAACCGAGGTCGATTTGCCGGTACCGGTGCTGCCGACGACGGCAAAGTGCTTGGACAGCATCGGATCGACGTAAAGCGCGCCGCGAATATCGTCGGTCGGGTAAACCGTCCCGATTTCGATGTGGGCGCGGTCGTCGGCGGCGAATACGGCGCGAAGATCGTCGGAAGTGACTGGATGGACATGTGCGCCCGGGATCGGGAATTTGGTGACGCCGCGGCGGAAATTGCTCAGTTTGCCCGATGAATCGCGATTGCCTTCGCCGAGGAAGTCGACATGGGCGACAATCTCGCTCGCGTCGTCGGCCCGCATCGTCCGCACGTTCGCGATCAACCAGCTTGAGCCGACGATCATCTTGACCTGGCTTCCGACTTGGCCCGACATGGCGACCGAAAGGTCGGCGTTGTTGGAGAGCGCGTTCAACACGGTGGGATCGAGGCGAACCTGCGAGCCCGAGCCAGCGATCTCGACGACATGGCCGATCGATGGCAGCGCCTGGCCGGACGAAGCTGCCGGGCTGGCCGCGCCATCCTGCTCGGTGAAGCTGCCCATTTCGTCGAGGAACTGCTTCAGATTCGGCTGATCGGTCATGCGGCTACGCCCTGCGGTTAAACGTCGAGGGGCCGTGGTAAAGCTGAGCGGTTAAAATTTGCTTAGAAACGTCGCCGGAACAGCGCCGCGGCGGCATAACCCAGCCCCAGCGACAGCAGCACCGAAATCAATCCGTAGAGGAAGGCGTGGCGCCGCGCCGCGAGTGCGACAAACCGCTCGAACCCCGACTTGCCGATGTCGATCTCGCGCGTCGCGGCGGCGAGTACTCGCCCGCGATCGACCAGGAACGTTTCCGCGGTGTAAGTGCCCACTGGCACCTGGCTCGGGATGGCGATGCTTGCGCGGTAAAGTACGCCCTGGTTGATCTCGACGCCGTTGGGGTTTTCGGCATACAGCCCTTGCCGGCGCCGAAGTTCGAGCAGGCCAGCTTCAAAGCGTCGCTCCTTGTCGGGAAGTGCGCCGCCGCCGGGCGACAGTTGCAGGTTCTGGAGGCCCATTTCATAGATCGCCGCGGTGCGCTCATCGACCAGCCGCTTGATCGGCCGCGACGAAGCGACGGCATAAAAGGACGGAGCCGAACGGAAGCGGTTGGAATCGGCGTTCATCCAGATGCCGGCGATCTTCTGCTTTTCGCGGAGGATAATCGGCTGCACCGGTCCCCGCAGGACCACGACGATGTCGGCGGCACGCGCCGGCGCTCGCCCGCCGGGATAAAGGATCGCGCCGAACAGCAGCAATTGCGCGCCGGTAAAACCATAGCGGATCTCGACCTTGCGCGCCGAAATGTCCGGGACCAGTACTGGTGCCGCCGGCTTGGCTGCGGCGATCAGGAGAATCGCCAACCCCGCGACGCCAATCGATGGCAGTCGTTCGCTCACAGATATTCGATCGAGTAGATTTCGTCGGGCCGCCAGGCGAGGCCGAACGCCATCCTCAACGCGACCAGCAGGATCAGGACACCAAGCGCAAGGCGGAGCAGATCGGGCTTCAGGCGCGTCGTCAGAAGCGCGCCATATTGGGCCCCAACCACGCCACCGACGAGAAGCAGTGCAGCCAACACGATGTCGACCGACTGGGTGGTCACGGCGTGGATAAAGGTTGCCGCGGCGCTGACCGCAAGGATCATTACCAGGCTGGTGCCGATGACCACCCGCGCGCTCATGCCGAAGAGATAGATCATTGCCGGCACGAGGATGAAGCCGCCGCCAATGCCAAGCAGCAAGGTCAGGATGCCGGCGGCGAAGCCCAGCGCGAGCGGCGCCAGCGGCGATAGGTAGAGGCCAGAGGTATAGAATCTCCAGCGCATCGGCAGCGAAGCTACCCAGCGATTGTGGCGCGGCCGCTGATCGAGTTTGGCGGCAGGCACATAGCCCAAAGCGATCAATGCATCCTTGAGCATGAGCACGCCGATCCCGCCGAGCAGCAGCACATAGAGCGAGCCGATGACCAGATCGATCTGGCCTTTGGCCTGGAGCATTCGGAACAGGCCGGCGCCGGCCAACGATCCGAACAGGCCGCCGACGATCATCACCAGGCTCATCTTCAGGTCGACGCCGCCGCGGCGCCAGTGGACCAAGGCACCCGACACGCTGGCCCCGGTGATCTGGGTCGCGGCGGAGGCGACAGCGACGGTTGGCGGGATGCCGTAAAAGATCAGCAGTGGGGTCGTCAGGAAACCGCCGCCGACCCCGAACATCCCCGATAGCAGGCCGACCAGCAATCCCAAGGCGACAATGAACAGCGCGTTGACCGACTGGCCGGCGATCGGAAGGTAAATATCCATGCCCGGCGCGAATCCTAGCCGCAAAGCGCGGCCAAGGCCAAGCGATGGTCGCGTCGTAAGTTGGCTTAGAAGTCGGCGGCGAGCGTCAGCGCCGGTCCGGACCCCGGAAGCGCATTGCCGGCCAGCCGCTGTCGCCAGTCGAGATGAACGCGCATATTGTTCCGAACCCGCATCGACAGGCGTGGCCCGGCGTCAACCCGATAGATACCCGGCTGGACCCCGCCCCACACGCCGAAGCCGGCCGAATAGCGGTCGAACAATGCTTTGGTCAGGGTGAAGCCGCCATCGGCGAACAGGTCGCGCCGCCGCGCGCCGACGACTCCGGCCTGAGCGTAAGCGTCTAGCTGGAAACCCCACGGCATCGGCCGTTGGTAAACGCCGCCTTCGAGGAACAAAGCGAACGCCGATCGCCCGCCACCGGTGCTGCCGACCGCTTGGCGGCGCTCGGCGGTCAGCGATATCGGGATCGACTGGACCGGAGTGACGCGAAGGCCCGCCGCCAGTTCGCCGCCTCGCGCCCCGCCAACCGGCGTGCTGCTGCGCAACGACGCGGCGAACATCGGCGTCACATAATAGGTCAGTCGCGCGCCCGCCTGGCTTCCTCCCAGCGTCCCGCCAGTCGCCAGGGAGGCCGGCCCCGGCCGCCTCCGCAGCAGCGCCCAGGCCGACAGCTGCAACCGGTCGAGCCGCGCCTTCATCACCGCCTGCGGCTGGCTTTGCATCGGAGCTGTGGTGGATGAGCGCCGCGCCGGCATCGACGCCGAGGCCATCCGCGATAGCGGCCATTCGTCGAGCTGCGGCACCGGGGCGTAGAACACCGCGGCCGGCTCGGGGGCGATAGGGGTGAAGGGGCTGCGCCGGGGAGCCGGGAGCGACGCGGGCACCAACGGTGCTCCCACGCGCGTTCCGACCGGATAGAAATAATATGGAATGGCGACGGGAGTCGGGGCCGGCATCGGCTGGGCAATCGCCATGGCCTCGCCCGCAGCCGACTGCATCACCTCCCCGCCGGGGGGCTCTATCGCCGGAAACTCGGTCGGCGCGATGGCCGGGACGCCCACGCTCGCCATCGCCGGAGGCGGCCCCCTGTCGCGCCCGAGGGTAAAGGCCTCGGCCCCCGGCAACGCGCCCAACGTGGCCGCTCGCACGGCCGCCCAGCCAATCACGGCGAGCGCCAGGAACCGCACTGCGGCGCTCATTTCGCAAGCTCGGTTGGGAAGATGTGCACGGTCTTGTCCCACCGCACCGGGCCGCCGCTCAAATGGAGCAAAATCGCTCGTCCGGCGGCGAGCACGGCGATGACATTGCCGACCACCATCCGCGGCACCGACAACAGGCCCTGGACCCAGCCGTAGGCTGCGGTTGTGAAACAGGCCCGCATCAGGACCCGCCAGCCAAGCAGCCAGGCGTTGATCTGCAACAGAGTGATCAGGGCCGGATGGATCCGAGCCTGGACCGGCGCGCCAAGCGCTTCGGCCAGCCACAGTTGCGACCACAGCAATGCTGCGCCGTAAGCTGCGATCAGCAATAGCGCGGCGAGCGGCCCGCGCCGGTCGCGCATCCGCATCCAGCGTTCGCCCAGGCCGCCGCGCCAGCCAAGCCGGTCCCAGCCGACCAGCGCGATGCCGCCCAGCCAGCGGGCCTTCTGGCGCACCGCGACTCCGAGGCTCGACGGGAAATGGCCGCGGCTGGCGACCACCGAGCGATCGCCGGGCGTTGCGGGAATGCGCACGAACATGGTCTTCAGGCCAAGGGCGCCGATCCTCAGCTTAAGCTCATAATCCTCGGTCATGCTTCCGCCGACAAACGGGCGACCGTCGTGCATCGCGGCAATGCGCGCGAGCGGTTCGCGAGCAATGGCGCAGCCGACGCCGGCCAGTGGAATCGACGCGCCGACCGCCTCGCGGACCACCATCTCCTTGGCGTGGGCCTCGGCGAATTCGTCGCAATAATGACCGCTGATCCACTGCGAGCCGCGGTCGATCAACGGCAGCACCGGCAGCTGGATGACGCCGGCACGATCAATCAGCCGATCGAATAGCGCGAGTTCGAGGGGGTGGACGATGTCCTCGGCGTCGTGGAGCACGACCGCCTTGGCGCACTGGCGGGTCGCCCGTTCATATTCCATCAGCGCTTCATGCAGCCGATTGAGGCAGTCGGCCTTGGTCGTCGGACCGTCGGCATCGACCATGACCGGCTCGATCCGAGCATCGGCGACGCTCGCGATGGCGGCTGCCGTCGCGGGATCGTTGCGATAAAAACCGACAAAAATTCGATAGTTCGGATGTTCGATGCGCTGGAGGGTTGCGCGTAGCATCGATGCGATGACCGCGGCTTCGTCCCACGCCGGAACGAGGATGGCGATGAAGCCTGGTTTGCCTGGCGACCCCAGCTCGCTTGCGAAGGCCCGCGGAAAGCGGCTGTAAACCGCCGCCGAGCGCCACATGCGGCGCGCAAAATAGATGATGTCGACGGCAAGATCGTTAGCCGCAAAGATCAAAAAGCCGATGCCGGCGAAGAGCGCCAGCTCGGCCGCGATCCGGGTCAGGAGTTCCGCCCCGTCCCTAGCTAACGCGCGCCGCCAATGCGATGCAAAGGATCGAAAATGCGTGGCGAGTCTCGGTTCATCGGCGCGGCCTCCGGGCAGCGAATTCAAATACCGAGCGATTCCAATTCGCATAACTTGGATTAATAAACAAGGTATCATCCGAATTGGCCTGTTCCCGTGTCGATACGGGTCTTCGAGACGTCAGGTGCGCGGCCCGTAGCGGTTGGCATCAATCCCATGAGTCCATTTGACTCGTGGCTGGTCGTCCGCGGTCTTGATGAGCACTTGCGAGTTGGTCACGAGCTGCGCACCCCGGATCGCGTCTTCGAGCGCGGCCGCCTGGCTGCCATACGGACCATGACGCTGCCCTTGCAGCATGACAAACCACCGGCCGTCGATTTGGGTCACAATATATTGAATTCGGTTCATTCTTCGCCCCTGCAACGGGCGATTCGGCCCGGCGAAGCTAGCCCAAGACAAAGGTAAGTCCAGCCATGTCTGGGGCGCGACTGGTGGCCGAGCAGTGCCTTGGCTATCAGCGCGGCATGAAATCTCGCACCGCGATCCTGGCGACGGTGGCTTTCACCCTCGGCCTCGCATCCGCCGCGCCTGCCGCCCCGGCGCGGATACTCGCCGCCCAGGGAAGCTGGGCGGCGCTTGAGTTCGGCGACCGATGCGAAGCGGGCGCGCGGCCATTGCTGCCCGCGGCCCGGCACCAGCCCGCCGCTCGCGCCGGTTTCAGCTTCGGCACCAGTCGCGCGCTGCGCGGTCAATTCCACGTCCGCCTGAGCCGTGTCCCGCGCAGCGGGTCGAGCGTCATCTTGACGCTCGGTGAGCGGCCGTTCCTGCTGATTGCGCGCGGCGACTGGGCGTGGAGCCGCGGCCCGTTGCAGGAAGCGGCGATCATCGACGCGGTCCGCGCCGTAGCGTCGATGCGGGTCGAAGCCCGTGACGGCGGCGGGCGGCGTTTTGCCGATCGCTACCTGCTTGCCGGCGCACCGACCGCGATCGACGCCGCTGCCGCCGGCTGCGCTGGCAAAATCTAGCAAACTTCCCTAGATGGGGCGCTCGCCATGACCGTCGCCACCGCCTTGATGCCGATCCCCGGCTTGATCGAGCCCGTGCCCATCGCCCGCGCCGTGCCGGACCGCGACGATGGCCGGATCGAACTCATCGGGCTGTCCAAGGACGCGATCCGCCTGGCCCTTGAGTCGCAGGGGCTCGAGGCGAAGCAGGCGAAGCTTCGCGCCAAGCAATTGTGGCACTGGATCTACAATCGCGGCGTCGCCGACTTTGCCGCCATGACCGACGTCGCCAAGGTCCAGCAGCCGTGGTTTGCCGAGCGCTTCATTATCTCGCGCCCCGAGGTCGTCGAGGCTCAGGTGTCGTCCGACGGCACTCGCAAATGGCTGCTCAGAACGCACGACGGCAACGACTATGAAATGGTCTTCATCCCGGACGCCGACCGCGGCACACTCTGCGTGTCGAGCCAGGTCGGCTGCACCTTGAATTGCACCTTTTGCCACACCGGCACGATGCGGCTGGTGCGCAATCTCGAGCCGTCGGAGATTGTCGGGCAGGTATTGCTGGCGCGCGATTCCCTGAGCGAATGGCCGTCGCAGCCCGAAGGGCGGATGCTGACCAACATCGTCATGATGGGGATGGGCGAGCCGCTTTATAATTTCGAGAACGTCCGAGACGCGTTGAAGATCGTCATGGACGGCGATGGGCTCGGGCTTTCGAAGCGCCGGATTACGCTGTCGACCAGCGGCGTGGTGCCGATGATGGCCCGCGCCGGCGCCGAGATCGGCGTCAATCTCGCGGTCTCGCTGCACGCGGTGACCAAGGAAGTCCGCGACGAGATCGTGCCGCTCAACCGCAAATATGGAATCGAGCAATTGCTCGAGGCTTGCGCCGCTTATCCCGGGGCCAACAACGCACGCCGGATAACGTTTGAATATGTGATGCTTAAGGACAAGAATGACAGCGACTCAGACGCGCGGGAATTGGTTCGCCTGATTCGCAAGTACGACCTGCCGGCGAAGGTCAATCTGATCCCGTTCAACCCATGGCCCGGCGCGGCTTATGAATGTTCGGCGCCCGACCGCATCCGGGCCTTTTCGAACATCATCTTCGAAGCCGGCATTTCCGCCCCGGTCCGCACGCCGCGCGGCCGCGACATCGACGCCGCCTGCGGCCAATTGAAAACCGCTTCGCAACGCAAGCGTCGGACTCACGAGGTTTGAGCGAATGGCACTGATTGGCAGTCTGATCGGCAAGCTGCTGAAGCGCGGCAGCATCACCATCGTCACGCCCGACGGACAGCGCGCGACCTATGGGCCCGGCGGCGGTAAGG
>JBDSXT010000111.1:0-4296 GCA_039925985.1 Sphingomicrobium sp. | reverse complement strand
GGCTTGCACGCGCGCCTTACCCGCGAGGACGTCATCGTGTCGAAGACCACCATTTCGTCGCTCCGCCGCTTCAAGGACGACGCCGCCGAGGTTCGCGCCGGCATGGAGTGCGGCGTGCTTCTCGCCGACACCAACGACGTCAAACCCGGCGACAATCTCGAAGTCTTCGAGACCGAGGAACGCGCGCGGACGCTTTGAACGAGGAGTCCAACGAGACCGAGCCGGAACGCTCCGACGCAGACAAGTTGGACAGTTGTCTGGAACAGGGGTGCTTTGGTCCATTCGGTTGCATGGGGTTCGGGCTCGGGTTCTCCTGCCTTGGACTTCTGTTCGTCGTGCCGAATGGGATGAGGTAAATGCGCAAAGTCGAAACTCCCGAGGGCCGCTCGGTGCGCTTGCTCCGCGTCGGCGAGCAGGTGCGCCACGCGCTGTCGGCGATCCTGATGCGCGGCGACGTCCATGACGAGACGCTGGCCAGCCATCTAGTCAGCGTCACCGAAGTCCGCATGTCGCCCGACCTCCGCCACGCGACCGTTTTCGTGAAGCCGCTGCTCGGCCAGGACGAGGATGTCGTGCTCAAAGCGCTGCGCACCCACACCGCTTTCTTCCAGAAGGAAGTCGCCCAGCGGATGACCACCAAATACGCCGCCAAGATCAAATTTCTCGCCGACGAGAGCTTCGACGAAGGCGGCAAGATCGACGCCATCCTGCGCTCCCCCAAGGTCGCCCGGGACATCGGCACGGAATGAATCTCGACGACCCGATGACTGGCGACGGCTGTCGCGCCGAGCGGCTGACGGAAGAGCACCGCGAACTTCTCCGCGCTGCCTGCGCCGAAGACCCCGACATTTGGGCCATCTATTACGTCAGCTACGCGCCCGAACATTTCGACGAGAGCTTTGACGCGCTACTGCTACGCCCGTGGGTGCCGTTCGCGCTCTACGACGGCGACGCGTTCGTCGGTATGAGCTGTTTCCTAAATGTCGACGACAGCCGCCAGACGCTCGAGATCGGCAGCACCTTTTACCGCCCATCGCACCGCGCCACCGGCTTCAACCGCCGCGCCAAGGACATGATGCTGCGCCACGCGTTCGACCGCGGTTACCGCCGAGTCGAGTTCCGCGTCGACCGCCGCAACACCCGCAGCCAGGCGGCGATGAAGAAACTCGGCGCGGTCCGCGAAGGCGTCATGCGCGCCGACCGCATCACTTGGAACGGCCATGTCCGCGACACCGTCCTGTTCGCGATCCTGCGCGACGAATGGCTGGCTGGCCTCTAACGTGGCATCAAATCGGGCAAATGGGGGGATGGGCATGAAGCAGTCGATAGCAATTCTGGTGGCGAGCTTGCTGCTTGCCTCCTGCTCCAAGCCAGCGGCACAAGCGACCGCGCCATCCGCAGCGACTGCCGACCCCGCTTTCGACACGGCCAATCCGGCAAACAATATCGTTTTCACGATTCCCGTCGGCACCGGGGCGATGAACGCGATGATGTATACGGCCTCGGGCGCCGGGCCGCATCCGACCTTGCTCCTCCTCCACGGCTTCCCGGGCAATGAGCAGAATCTCGACCTCGCCCAGGCCGCCCGGCGGGCCGGGTGGAACGTGCTGACCCAGCACTATCGCGGCAGTTGGGGCAGCAAGGGTGCTTTCACCTTTGCCGGCGCCGCCGAGGATGCCCATGCCGCGCTCGCCTTTCTCAAGCGGCCGGACAATGTCGCCCGCTTCCGCATCGACCCCGCGCGCATCGCCATTGCTGGCCACAGTATGGGTGGAATGATGGCCGCCGACGCCGCCGCCGACGATCCCTCGGTCGCCGGCCTTTTCCTGATCGATGCCTGGGATATGTCCGTCGACGCCAAGGCGCTGGCCACCCCGCAAGGCGTGAACTCGTGGCACGAAGAGGTCGTTACCGACCTGCCCGCTTTGTCGGGAACCGACGAGGCCGCCCTGACCGCCGAACTGCGCTCGAGCGGCGGCCGCTTCGATCTTGGCAAGCGCGTCCTCGCCTATGGCAATCGCCCGCTCGAGATCATCGGCGCCGAGCGCGCCGGCGGGGCGTCGAACGCCGCCATCCTCAAGGCCGTTCGAGCGTCCGTGAATCCGCGCGCGACGGGCGCCACCTGGCCCACCGATCACAGCTTCAACGATCGCCGCATCGCGCTTGCCGAGCGGCTCGTCACCTGGCTCGGCACGCTGCGCAAATGAACCAGAATACCGTCTACCAGATCGCCGTCTGGCTGGTGCCGCTGATCATCGCCATCGTCTTCCACGAGGTCGCGCACGGGCTGGTTGCTCGGCGGCTCGGCGATCCGACCGCGGCCGAGCGCGGGCGGCTGACTCTGAACCCGATCCGCCATGTCGACCCGTTCGGGACGCTGATCCTGCCGATGCTGCTGGCACTGGCCCACGCCCCCATCTTTGGCTGGGCCAAGCCGGTGCCGGTCAATTACCAGCGGTTGCGCAATCCCCGTCGCGACATGGTGCTGGTCGCGCTCGCCGGTCCGGGCATGAACCTGATTCTCGCCATCCTCGGCACGCTGGTCCTCGCCGCGACCGTGGCGATGGCCGGCAGCGTCGCCAGTCCCGCCGCGCTGTTCGTCGCCCAGAACGCGATCAACTTCGTCCTGATCAACATCTTCCTCGCCATCTTCAACCTCATCCCGCTGCCGCCCTTCGACGGCGGGCATGTGGTCGAGGGGTTGCTGCCGCCCGACGCCGCCCAACGCTTCCGCAAGATCGGCCGTTTTTCGCTGCTGGTATTCATCTTCCTCCTGCTTGTCCTGCCGGCGATTTCGCCCAATGCCGACATCGTCAGGCGGGTCGTCTCGCCGATCGTCAACAGCCTTGCCGGCTGGCTGCTGGGGATGGCCGGCGTCGGCAGCTGATGCTTCACGGCTGGATCGTCCTCGACAAGCCGGTCGGCCTCGGCTCGACCCAGGCGGTGTCCGCGGTCAAGCGCCTGCTGCGCGAAGCCGACGAGCCCAAGACCAAGGTCGGCCACGGCGGCACCCTCGACCCGCTGGCCAGCGGCGTGCTGCCGATCGCGCTCGGCGAAGCGACAAAGATCGCTGGCCGAATGCTCGATGCGACCAAGGATTACGCGTTCGCCATCCGTTTCGGCGAGGAAACCGACACGCTCGACGGCGAGGGACAAGTCATCGCCACCAGCGACGTTCGTCCGGATGCGCATGCCGTCAGCGCGGTGCTGGCCCAATTCACTGGCACAATCGAACAAGTCCCCCCTGCCTATTCGGCGCTGAAGATCGACGGCAAACCAGCCTATCAGCGAGCGCGAGCCGGCGAAGACGTGGAAATGAAGCCGCGTGCCGTGACAGTGCACGAGATCCGGTTGATCGAGATGATCGCGAATGAGGCGACCCTCTTCGCGACCGTCTCCAAAGGCACCTACATCCGCAGCCTAGCCCGCGACATCGCCCGCGCGCTCGGCACCGTCGGCCACATCACCATGCTCCGCCGCACCCGCGCCGGGCCGTTCAGCCTCGATCGGGCCATTTCGCTGGACTTTTTGAGCCAAGCCGCTAAGGCGCGGCAATTCGATGGGGCGGTTCTTCCGCTCACCGCGGCGCTGGACGACATCCCGGCCCTCCCCGTCACCCCCGGCCAGGCCCAGCTGCTCCGACATGGACAGACGCTTGCCGGTTTCCCCGCGGAGCCGGGGCTTTGCCTGGCCACTGACGACAATCGTCCGGTGGCACTGGTGGAAGCTTCGGCAGCCGGCCTTCGGGTCGTTCGCGGGTTCAACCTTTAGAATACAGGAGTTTGACGATGTCGATTACCACCGAACGCAAGTCCGAATTGGTCAAGGAACATGGCCGCGCCGCCGACGACACGGGTTCGCCCGAAGTCCAGGTCGCGATCATCACCAGCCGCATCAATACATTGACCGAGCACTTCAAGACCCACGCCAAGGATAACCATTCTCGGCGCGGTCTCCTGATGATGGTCAACAAGCGGCGCTCGCTGCTCGATTACCTCCGCCGCGAGGATGAGAAGCGCTACACCGATCTCATCGCCAAGCTGGGTCTGCGTAAATAATTCAACTGGGCGTCTTCGGGCGCCCCAGCTCAAGGAACCTCCGCAATTCGGCGGAGCGTCCATGGGGCCATTTCAATGCCCCGAACCGCAGCGGGCCGGCTTGCCCGCGCATTGATGAACTCGGCCGCATCCGGCGCCCGAGCAAAGGAAACCACATGTTCAATATGAAAACTGTCGAAATCGATCTCGGCGGCAAGACGCTGAAGCTCGAAACGGGCCGCGTTGCCCGCCAGGCCAA
>JBDSXT010000110.1:0-3216 GCA_039925985.1 Sphingomicrobium sp. | reverse complement strand
CTGGTCGTTGGGCGCCGAGCGCGTCGAACATTTGCAGCTGGGCGGCGCTGTTCGAGACATGGTCCTCGCCGCGCACGACGTGGGAGATGCCAAGGTCGATATCATCGATCACCGACGGCAGCAGGTAGAGCCAGCTGCTGTCCTCGCGGCGAACGACTGGGTCCGACAGCAGGGCGGGATCGAACCGCTGTGGGCCGCGAACGAGGTCGGTCCACTCAATCACCGCCGTATGGTCGAGACGGAACCGCCAGTGGGGTTCACGACCCTCCGGCACCGGCGCGTCGGCCGCCTTGCGCTCATAGACCGGCGGTTGCCCGCGGCCGAGCAGCACCTTGCGCCTGACTTCGAGCTCTTCGGGCGTTTCATAGCAGGCGTAAACCCGTCCAACCTCCCGCAGACCCGCAAGTTCGCGTTCGTAGAGGTCGAAACGGCCGGACTGCCGAACCAGCTGGTCCGGCGTCAGCCCGAGCCAGTCGAGATCGTCGCGGATGCCCAAATCGAATTCGGCCGTCGAACGCTCCGCGTCGGTATCGTCGATGCGCAGGATGAACTTGCCGCCGTGGCGCCTCGCGAACAACGCATTATGGAGGGCGGTGCGGATATTGCCGACGTGCAAGCGGCCGGTCGGCGACGGCGCGAAGCGGGTGACGATGGTCATTGCTCGCTGCTCCGAAAGGCGTTGGTGATCGGGTAGCGGCGGTCGCGGCCGAAGTTGCGGCTGCCGATCTTGACCCCGGGCGGGGCCTGGCGCCGCTTGTATTCGGCGCGCAGCAACTTGGTCTCGATATCGGCGACCAGGGCAGCGTCGGCGCCGGTCGCAGCGGCGGTTTCCTTGACCGACAGTTCCTTGTCGACGAGCCCTTCGAGGATCCGGTCGAGAAGTGCGTAGGGTGGCAGGCTGTCCTCGTCCTTCTGGTTGGGGCGCAGCTCGGCCGATGGCTGCTTGGCGATGACTCGCTCCGGCATAACCGGCCCGTCGGGGCCGAGCCCGCCTTCGGGCTTGTGGGCGTTGCGCCACCGCGACAGCGCAAACACCGTCATCTTATAGGCGTCCTTGAGCACCGAATAACCGCCGGCCATGTCGCCGTAGAGTGTCGCGTAGCCGACGGACATCTCGCTTTTGTTGCCGGTCGTCAGCAGCATGTGGCCATGGGCGTTGGACCGCGCCATCAAGGCGACCATCCTCAGGCGAGCCTGGATGTTTTCCAATGCCGAGCCCGAAAGATCCGGGAGCATCTGGTCGACCGCCTCGACCGCCGGCACGATCGGGACGACGTCAAGACGGCACCCCAATAGCCGCGCGCACCCGGCCGCGTCCTCGAGGCTTTCGGGCGACGTATATTTGGACGGCAGCATCACGCACCACACCTTCTCAGCGCGCAACGCATCGACCGCGATCGCCGCCGACAGCGCGCTGTCGATCCCACCGGACAGCCCGAGGATGACGCCTGGGAAGCCGTTGCGCGTCACATAGTCGCGCAGGCCGACGACCATCGCCCGATATACATCCTCCGGAAACGGATCGAGGCGGTGCTCGGCGCGGGTTTGGCACCGCCAGCCGTCCGACTCGCGAGTCCACTCGGTGAGCAGCAATTGCTCCTCCCAGTCGTCCATCTGCACCACGACCTCGGCGCCCCCGGCCCCTTCCCGACCCGGCTGCATGACGAAGGACGAGCCGTCGAACACCAGTTCGTCCTGCCCGCCGACGCGGTTGAGATAGGCCATCGGAAGACCGCTGCTGGTCACCCGGCTGCGCACCAGCCGCTGGCGAAGATCGTCTTTGTCGAGCTCGTACGGACTGCCGTTGGGCACCAGCAGCAACTCGGCGCCGGCCTCGGCCAGATGGGCACAGATCGACTCCACCCAGATGTCTTCGCAGATCGGCAGGCCGAGCTTCACGCCCCTGAACTCTACCGGCTCGGGCATCGGCCCCGGCGCGAAGATGCGCTTCTCGTCGAACGTGCCGTAATTGGGCAACTCACGCTTCAGTGCCCGGGCGATCAGACGTCCGCCATCAGCCAGCAGCAATGTATTATAGTTGGCGCCGCCTTCGTTGACGATCGACCCGAACAGGATCGCTGGCCCCGGCGACGCGGTCGCCTCGATCAATCGCTCGGCCGCGGCCATCGTTCGCCGCACGAATTCGGGCTTGAGGACCAGATCCTCGGGCGGATAGCCGGTCAGCTGGAGTTCGGGACACAGGAGCAGGTCGGCGCCCTTGGCCCGGTCGCGCATCGCCAGGATCGCCGCGGCATTGCCTTCGAGGTCGCCGACGCTCTGGGTCATCTGGGCGAGGGCAATGGTGAGACGGTCGGTCATTTGTTTCCCATAAACCGTTCGGGCTGAGCCTGTCGAAGCCCTGCCTTCGTTTGTACAGGAAAGATAGGACAGCCCTTCGACAGTCTCGGGGCGAACGGATGTTGTGCTTTACCGACCAGCGCATCTCTCGCTAAGGCACCGCGAAACCGTTGGGGAAATCACCGCCATGAAATTGCTCGCCGGGAACAGCAATCTACCGCTGTCCCGCTCGATTTCCGACTATCTCGAGATGCCGCTGACCCAGGCTAGCGTGCGCCGCTTTGCCGACGAGGAGATTTTCGTTGAGATCAACGAGAACGTCCGCGGCGAGGACGTCTTCGTCATCCAATCGACCAGCTATCCGGCCAACGACAATCTGATGGAGCTGCTGATCTGCATCGACGCGCTGCGGCGCGCGTCGGCCAAGCGGATCACCGCGGTCATTCCTTATTTCGGCTATGCCCGGCAGGACCGCAAACCCGGCCCGCGGACGCCGATTTCCGCCAAGCTGGTCGCCAATCTGATCACCGTCGCCGGCGCCAACCGAGTGCTGTCGATCGACCTCCATGCCGGCCAGATCCAGGGCTTCTTCGACATCCCAACCGACAATCTGTTCGCTTCCCCGGTGATCGCGGCCGACATCCAGGCGCGCTTTGCCAATCGCCACCTGACCGTCGTCTCGCCGGACGTTGGCGGCGTTGTCCGCGCTCGCAGCCTCGCCAAACGCCTCGACAACTCACCGCTGGCGATCGTCGACAAGCGCCGCGAGAAAGCCGGCGAATCGGAAGTGATGAACATCATCGGCGACGTCGACGGTAGGACCTGCATCCTGATCGACGACATCGTCGATTCGGGCGGGACATTGTGCAACGCCGCCGCCGCGCTCAAGCAGCAAGGCGCGGTCGAAGTCGTCGCTTA
>JBDSXT010000109.1:0-69358 GCA_039925985.1 Sphingomicrobium sp. | reverse complement strand
TCGAATTGGCCGGCGGGCTCCAGGCTGACGGTGCCGTCAGGCCCCGACAGCGCGATGACTCTTCCTTCTTCCTCGACCGGTTTCCAGCCGAATTCGGTCAGGCCAAGCAGGAGATCGCGAATGCCGCCGGCCTCGTCCCACGACGGCGCCCGATGGTCGCCGCAGCGGTAGACGAATTTTTCGTGTTCGGTGCCGATCCGCCAGGCGTCGCGCGGCTTCTCGCCGTCGATGAACACCGACAGCAAATCGTCGCGGCTCTCGATCGGTCGTGCGGTCTCCCCGTCATCTTCGGTGCGCGTAGTCATTGATCGCGCCCGTAGCCGCACGCCCGAAACCACGCCAGCGTTTCCGCCGGGCGGTCAGCCTTGGGCCAGTGAACGTTCCTCAGCGGCGGTCTTGAGACCGTCGACCATCACTTCCCAATTACGGCGGAAGGCCGCGACCGTCTTCTGGTCGGGGCGGTCGCCGCCCATCGGAGTCTGGCTGAGCTTGACGAGGGTGCGCTCGCCTTGGGGCTCGAGCCGGACATCGACCAAATTGTAGCTGTCCGGAACGTCGGGCTTGCCCGAAGTCGGGCTGAAATGGGTAAAGGTCAGACGGCGGCGATCTTCGATGTCGCGGATTTCGCCATGGTCCTTGAACGCGTTGCCGTTGAATTCGCCGGTGAAGCTGATCGGCGAGCCGGGACCCCAGTCGGTCTCGACATCCGCGCCCATGAACATCGCCGACTTGCGCGCGGTCAGCGCGTCCCACACCGCCTCGGCATTGGCATCGACGACGGTTTCGACTTCAACCAGGGGTTTATCCATGATGCGCTCCTCCAGCTGCTGCTAGACTAATGGATTGAAGCGACGGCGGTTCCGTCAGCGCCAGTCGCCGGCGACCGTCATATAGGCCGCGAGGGCAGCGAGAGCGGCGGTGTCGGCGCGCAGAATGCGCGGGCCGAGCGAGATCGCGACGGCATTGGTTGAAGCCCGGATCGCAGTGCGTTCGTCGTCGGTGAAACCGCCTTCGGGGCCGGTCAGGATCGTTGCTGGCCCGGACTTGAGCGCCTGAACCGCCGGCTCGCCGCCATTTTCGTCGGCGAAATAAAGCGGGCGACCCGGATCACGCTGTTCGAGGAAGCGGGCGAGCGGCTCGGGCTCGGCGAGCTCGGCAAGACGAGTTCGGCCGCATTGTTCGGCGGCCTCGACGACGTGCGACCGAAGCCGCTCTAGGTTAAGCCGTTCGACCACGGTCCGCTGAGTAACGACCGGCATCAGCCGCGCGGCACCCAGCTCCGTGGCTTTTTCGACCAGCCAGTCGATCCGCGCCCGTTTGACCGGAGCGAACGCCAGCCAGACGTCGGGAATGACCTCCGGCTCGCGGGTTCGGCGCTCGACGCCGAGCGTCATGCGCTTCTTGCCCGCCTCGGCAATCCGCGCCAGCCACTCGCCGCTCGAACCGTCGAACACGAGCAGCTCGCTGCCGACTTTCATCCGCAGCACATTGCCGAGATAATTCGCCTGCCCGGCGTCGAGCTCGACCTGCACGTCCTGGGCAAGCGGCGCCATCACGAACAGGCGCGGCAGGGATTTCGGCGGCCAGGCGGGGGTTGCGGGCATGGCCTAAGCTTAAGCCACAGCCAAACGCATGACCGCAACCACCGATATGACCCCGAAAACAAGCAGCGCGGGTTTAACGGCGCGCTTCCGCCTTGTAGTTGCCTCTAGTGGTTGTGATGCGCGACGAACTCCATGGCATTGCGGCTCGTCTTGTCGATATCGCCGCATGAAACCGGGAGCACGGCCTTGAAGCCTGCCGTGCCGTCCGCCTCGCCGGGTGCAACCCCGTCACCGGTTTGCAAGGTCAGACCGTGAAGCACGACTTCCCGAAGGTCGATCGGAAGCAGGTCGGACTTGCTGAATCCAGTTGCGTAGATGCTGCTGTCATTGAGGTCATAAGTGTGGGTGAAGTGCACGATCCCGTCCATGTTCGGATCGACATTGCCGAACGGAACGACGATCGGCCCGTAGGTGACCTGGCCTTCGGCCAATTCCACATAGCCATCGTGGTCCGAGTCCTGGGCGGTCGTCGGGCAGACGGAGTTTGCCGGATGGCCGCTCATCACCAGACCGTGAATATGCCCGACGTGCGGGACGCCGACTTCGAGCCCGGTCGCGTCGATCTGGACGGTCAGAAAGCGTTCGCCACTGAGTTGCATGCGCAGCGTGCCCGTCGCGCCGCTGCCGTTGAGTGCGGTTAGAGTGCCACTGTGCGTTTCATTCGCCACTTTCTTCGGTGCTGCCGGGGCTTGCACCGCGAGAGTCATTGCGACGGTGCCGACAATCAGGACCGCGAATGCGCCCCGCTTCGGTAGCTGCTTCGAGCGAGTCATTCGTCTTCTCCTGAGGGCGGGGGAGTTTGTTAAACATGTGTTAAATGAATTAGTTCCGAGGGGGCGCGAGACATGGCGCCCTTGAAGCGCTAATCGACGGCAGTGATCGCTACGACCGAGATCGTCCCCGACAGCGAGCGGCGCGGGTTGATCGGCGCGCTGCCGCCGCGGCTTCGGCCGTTTGCGTCGCTGATGCGGCTCGACCGACCAATCGGCAGCTGGCTGCTATTCTGGCCAGGGGCGTGGAGTGTCGCGCTCGCTGGCGTCGACGTCCGTTGGGACCTGTTCCTTTGGCTCGGGCTCGGCGCATTTGCGATGCGCAGCGCCGGCTGCGTCTATAACGACATCGTCGATCGCGACCTCGATGGCAGCGTCGAGCGGACGCGGCTTCGCCCCGTCGCCAGCGGGCGAGTGTCACTCAAGGCGGCATGGGCGCTGACCATCGGGCTGTGCCTGATCGGCCTGGTCGTGCTGCTCCAGCTCGACCCTGCCGCGCAACTGATCGCGCTCGGGAGCATCGTGCTGGTCGCCGCGTATCCATTTATGAAGCGCATCACCTGGTGGCCGCAGGCGTGGCTTGGGCTGGTGTTTTCGTGGGGCGCTCTGGTCGGCTGGCCCGCGGTCACCGGCCGGCTCGAAGCGCCCGCGCTGTGGCTCTATGCAGGCAGCGTCGCCTGGGTGATCGGCTATGACACGCTCTATGCGATCCAGGACGTCGAGGACGACGCGCTGGCCGGGGTGAAATCGAGCGCCCGGCGGCTGGGCGATCAGGCGCCACTTGGCATTGCGATCTTCTATGCACTTGCGGTCGTGCTGTGGGGCGCGGCGATCTGGTCCGTCCGGCCCGATTGGGTGGCATTGCTCACGCTGCTCCCGGCCGTGTTGCACCTGGCCAACCAAGCCGTCCGCGCCGATCCAAAGGATGGCGAAGGCGCGCTCCAACTGTTCCGCTCGAACCGGACGTGCGGCCTGCTGCTGTTCCTCGGCATGCTGGCGGTCGGTCTTTCCAGCCGCTAGTCGCCTCTCCCATGCATAGTGTCGATTCCGCCCGCAGCGCGGTCCAAGCTCTGGTCGAACGCGCGACTGCTGCCGGCGCCGACGCCGCCGATGCCGTCTACGTCGGCGCTGGGGCGAGCAGCGTGTCGGTGCGGCTTGGCGAGCTTGAGGACGTCCACCGATCCGAGGGTGAGGAAATCGGACTCAGGCTGTTTCTCGGCCAGCGATCTGCGACCGTCGCCTCGTCGGACCTCGGCGATGAAACGCTGGCGGCGCTGGTCGAGCGGGCGATGGCGATGGCCGCCGCGGCCCCCGAGGACGAATATGCCGGCCTCGCGCCGATCGAATTGCTGCACCACGGCGAACTGCCGGACGTCGACGCCGACGATGGCCAAGAGCCTGATCCGGAGGCCCTTCGCGCCCGGGCCCTTGTTGCCGAACAGGCCGCGCTTGCGGTTCCCGGCGTGACCAACTCCAGCGGCGGTTCGGCGAGCACCTCGGTTTCGACGCTCGCGCTAGCGACGTCGGCCGGCTTCGCGGCAGCCCACCGCTCGTCGGGGCATAGCTGCTCGGCCGGTGTCATCGCCGGGGAGGGCGCCGGCATGCAGCGCGACCACGCCTGGCACAGCGCGCGGTACCTTGAAGACCTTGATGACGCCGAGGAGCTTGGCCGTCTCGCCGGGACTCGCGCGGTCGCCCGCCTCAATTCGACCCGACCACGGCCTGGCCGAATGGCGGTGTTGTTCGATCCACGGGTCGCATCCACCTTGCTCGGACATTTCGCCGGCGCGATCAGCGGCGCGGCGGTGGCGCGCAAGTCGAGCTTCCTGCAGGACAAGCTCGGCGCTCCGGTGTTCGCGCCGGGCGTGGCGATCGTCGACGACCCGCTGCGCCGGCGCGGGCTGCGCTCGCGCCCGTTCGACGGCGAGGGGCTAAGCGTTGCCCGGCTCGAGCTGGTCTCGAACGGAGTGCTCAACAGCTTGATCGCGGAGAGCGCTTCGGCGCGCCAGCTGGGGATGCAGCCAACCGGTCACGCGGCGCGTGGGGCGGGCGGTGCACCGGGCGCATCGCCAAGCAATTTGTACATGGCTGCCGGGCTCCGCTCGCGCGACGAGCTTCTCACAGCATTCCCTGAAGCATTGCTGGTCACCGAGCTGATCGGCCAGGGCGTCAATCCTGTCACCGGCGACTACAGTCGCGGCGCGGCCGGCTTTATGGTGCGCAACGGTGCGATCGCTGAGCCGGTCGCCGAGATCACGATTGCGTCCAACCTCGTCAACATGTTCGAGACGCTTGAACCAGGTTCGGACCTCGAGTTCCGCCGGGGCGTCGATGCCCCGACGATCCTCATTCCCGAAATGACGGTCGGCGCGGCCTGAGTTAGCCGCGCCGAGTATTTTTAGTTCGAGCGGCCCGGGCCCTCGCCGATTGCCCAGAAGACGTGGGTTAGAACGGTCACGCCGTTGCTGGTCCGCACATAGACGTTGGGGCGGCCCTGCGCGTCGTTATGGATCGCGCGACCCCATTCCGCCGGACTGTTGCCGGGGTCGATGCTGACCGCTTGCCGCACCGGCTGGCCGACTTGGCGAATGCCAAAATTGGTCGCTGCGGAAATCGTCGTCGAACTGTCGAGATGCTGGTAATCGGACTTCAGCTGGTCGTAATCATGCGTGTTTGGGTGCTCGTTGTTCGGCCCATAGTTGAACGTGCCGATTGACCCCCCGCCCGGCGCGTTGGTGTAGTCCATGCATGTCCCGAGATTGTAGTTGTCGAACACTTCGTCCTGATGGTCGAGGCCAAAATCGTGGCCGATTTCCTGGCATGCGACCATATTGCGCCACGCCGGCGTGTTGTATTTCGCCGTGTTGAAATAGGTGTCGTTGAGTTTGGTCGTTCCGGAGTTGATGTGCCCGCCTGACAGGGTGATAGAGGCGATGCCGAGCCAGCCGCGTTGACCGTAGCTGTCGTTGCATACGAGAACCTGCCCGATGATCGCCGAGCAGCGCTTGGCGCTGGTTCCCGCTGGAGCGCCCTGGCCGGTGAGATTGAGCACGGTCGAGCTAGTCCAATCGCTGATCGCGCCATTGACCGGGCTCGTCCATTGCGAGGTGAGCGCTGTGTTGACCTTCAGTGTGAAGGGATTGCTGGTGCGTGCCCAATGGTAGCCTCCCCAGCTGTGGTTGGCCGATGCCGGCGTGATCGCAGCCAATGCAACGCAGGCCGCGAGGCCAACTCGAGTCGATAATTTCATGATTTTCCCCTTGACCACGACCGCCCCAGTGCCGTTTCGCGGGAAACGTTCACCCAAAACGTCTCGGTGTCAAGTAGCTGTTTCCGCTGGCACTTTTGGAATCCGAAGCCGGAGCAGTTCGATTTTGATGCAATGGTCTTGGACCACCTTGAGGCCGGCGGCTTCGGCGCGCTTGGCGGCCTCGTTGTTGACGATTCCAAGTTGCAGCCACACGGCCTTAGCCCCGACCGCGATCGCCTGATCGACCGCTTCGCCGGCGGCGCTCGGACGGCGGAAGATATCGACGATGTCGATCGGCTCGCCGATTTGCGCCAGCTCGCGCCAGACGAATTCGCCGTGGATATGTTCGCCGGTGATCTGCGGGTTGACCGGGATCACGCGAAAGCCGTGATCCTGGAGGGCCTTCATGACCCCATGGGACGGGCGGTCGGGCCGATCAGAGGCACCAACCACGGCGATGGTGCGCGCGTTGGTCAACAGCTCGGCAATGTCTTCGTCGCGGGTCAGCATTTCAAGTTTCCGATCATGCAGCAGTATCCAGTGCCTCAATCAATTTGACGGCAAGAGCTGCGAACGCCTCAGCTTCCGGGCCGTCGCCAGCGGCCGGCGGGGTGCCGGCGTCCGACGCGGCGCGCAGTGCGGACGAGAGTGGCAGGCGGCCAAGAAAGGCAATGCCAAGCTCCGCCGCCGCCGCTTCGACGCCACCGCTGCCGAACGGATCGGAGGATTCGCCGCAATGCGGGCAAATGTAGCCGGCCATATTCTCGACGATGCCGAGCACCGGCACCTTGGTTTTGCGGAACAGGTCGATCGCGCGGGTCGCGTCGATCAACGACAGGTCCTGCGGGGTCGAGACGATCAGTGCTCCCGCCGGCAACGCCCGCTGGATCAGCGACAGCTGGACGTCGCCAGTGCCGGGCGGCAAGTCGACAATCATAAATTCGGCATCCCCCCAATCGGCGCCGATCAGTCGAGACAGCGCGCCCGTCGCCATCGGTCCGCGCCAGGCGAGCGCATGGCCCGCCGAAACCAATTGCCCGAGCGACAGGAAGTGCAAGCCGTGGGCGGCAACCGGGATCAGCTTGTCGTCTTTGGCCTCCGGTTTCTCGTCGCTGCCGAGCAGTTTGGGCTGCGAGGGTCCGTAGATGTCGGCGTCGATCAGCCCGACTTTGCGGCCGGTGCGGGCGAGGGCGATGGCGAGATTGGCGGCCAGCGTCGACTTGCCGACGCCGCCCTTGCCGCTGGCGATGGCGATCAGCTTGCGGCCCGGCTGGGAGGCTGTCAGTGCAATTCGCGCGCTTTCGACACCGGGAATGGCCAGCGCGGCGGCTCGCAGTTCCCGCTCGATCGCGTCGCGGCCAGCCTCATCAAGGCCGGTGGCATTGACGACCAGCGAGGCGATCGTGCCGACCAGCTTGCGCGACCGGATTCTCGCCGCATCTGGCAGCGCGCCGAGGCTGCTCAGCGGATCTTGCGGGTCGGTCATGGCCGGCGACATAGGAAATCCGTCGACGCTTGCCACTGTTTTTCGGCAGTGACGGCACCTATAGTAGAGCGATGAGCATCTTATCGGGGCTGGGTGTGCGGGCTCGCGGCCTCTTCAGCGACACCAAGGGACCATGGGGCCCGGCGGGCGGCGACCAGCCGCCACCGGACGATGGCGGCCGCAGCGGCCCGTGGGGCGAACCGCCCAAGCGCGGACGCCGGCCCAGCTCTTCGCCGGCGGGCAATGTCGCCTCGTTCGAGGATTTCCTCCGGCGCAGCAAAGCTCGCTTCGGCGGCGATGGCGGCGGCGCCTTTCCAGGCAGGCCCGACCGGTCGATCTTCCTGTGGGCATCGCTGGCGGTGGTGCTGATTTGGCTGGTGTCGACGATCTTCCACGGCATCGCGCCGGAGCAGCGCGGCGTGGTTACTCGCTTCGGACGCTATTATACGACGCTGGGGCCGGGCGTTACCATGACCTTGCCGTCGCCGGTCGACCGGGTGACGAAGATCGACGTCGAAAACATTCGCGTGGAGAATTTGCCGTCGCAACCCGACGCGCTGATGCTGACCGGCGACCAGAACATCCTCGACATCGACTATTCCGTGCGCTGGAACATCCGCGACCCCGAGCTTTACCTGTTCGAACTCGCCGATCCCCAGGAAACCATCCGCCAGGTCGCCGAGAGCGCGATGCGCGCCGTGATTGCGCGCGTCAGCCTGCGCGACGCGATGGGCGACCGCCGCGGAGAGATTGAGGCGCAGGTGACGGAGGCCGTCCAGCGAGTCCTCGATGGCTACCGGGCGGGCGTTCTGGTCCAGGGCGTTGCGATCAAGCGCGCCGACCCTCCCGAGCCGGTCAACGCCGCCTTCAAGGAAGTCAGCGCTGCCCAGCAGGACGCGCAGCGCTATGTCAGCCAGGCCAATTCCTATGCACAGCAATTGACCTTCAAGGCGGCCGGCGAAGCCGGGGCGTTCGACAAGGTCTACGAGCAATATAAGCTGGCGCCGGAAGTCACTCGGCGACGCATGTATTACGAGACGATGGAGGAAGTGCTCCGCCGGGTCGACAAGACGATCATCGAGGCGCCCGGAGTGATGCCTTATCTGCCATTGCCGCAGCCGCAAAAGGCGCAGCCTCCAGCGGATTCCGGACAATGATGGAACTCGCTCGCCGCCGGCCGCTGCTCAGCGCAATCGCCGCCTTCATCCTACTAATCATCGTCTTGGGCAGCTTCCCGATCGTACCGGAGACCAAGCAGGCGGTGGTCGTCCGCTTCGGCAAGCCGGTCAGGATTCTCAACCAGTACAAAGCCGGTCACCCAATCGGCGGGCGGGGCGCCGGCATTTCCTGGCGAATCCCATTCGTGGAAAACGTGGTGTGGATCGACAAGAGGGTGCTCGACGTCGACATGGATCAGCAGCAAGTGCTGTCGACCGATCAGCTGCGCCTCGAGGTCGATGCTTTCGCCCGTTACCGAATCGTCGATCCTCTGCGGATGTACATTCGCGCCCGAAGCCCCGAGCGGGTCAGCCAGGCACTGCAGCCGATTCTCGGCTCGGAACTCCGTAACGAACTCGGCAAGCGGCCGTTCGCTTCATTGCTGTCGCCGGAACGCGAGGGCGTGATGGAGAATGTCCGCAGCGGCCTCAATCGAGTGGCCCGGCAATATGGCGCCGAGATTATCGACGTCCGCATCAAGCGCGCCGACCTGCCCAGCGGAACGCCGCTCGACAGCGCTTACGAGCGGATGCGCAACGCCCGCGAGCAGGAAGCCCGGTCGATTCGCGCCGAAGCCGCCAAGCGGGCCCAGATCATCCGCGCCGAGGCCGACGCCCAGGCCGCCAAGACCTATGCGGCGAGCTTTGGCAAGGACGCGGGATTCTATGATTTCTACCGGGCGATGCAGAGCTATCAGCGGACCTTCATCGGCGATCCGAACGACCGTCCAGCGCCCTCGACCATCATTTTGTCGCCTCAGAACGACTATTTGAAGGAATTCTCTGGACGCTCGCGCTGAATAATGAACGGGCTTCATGCCGGTTCGTTCAATCAGGATTAAGGCCAATGCGGACTAGGGCGTTGAATCCGCCGTCCACATAAGCTTTGCATCCACAAGATAAGTCATGGAGTATCGATGAAATCGAGGGAGTCCGGAAAAGTGCGCTACGCCTATGGGGTCACAATGGCCCTGCTGCTGGGAGGAACCGCCTTCTCGATTGCCAGCGGCCCGGTCGGCGCCCAAGTCGCCCAGAATGCTCCAGGCGCGATGTCGCCGCGCCCCGGCGCGCCGCTGTCGTTCGCCGACCTCGCTGCTCGGCTGCAGCCGGCGGTGGTCAACATCTCGACCAAGCAGCGGATCCCGGTCACTGCCCAGCAGTCTGATCCATTCGAGGAATTCTTCCGCCGCTTCGGCGCGCCGCAAGGCCCGCAGGGACCGCAGACGCCCCAGGGTGGAGTCGCGCCGCGAACTCGTGAGACGGGATCGCTCGGCTCCGGGTTCATCGTTTCGCCCGACGGCTACATCGTCACCAACAACCATTTGGTCGCCGGCGCGACGGGCACCGGAACGGTCGATACCGTCACCGTCACGCTAACCAACCGCAAGGAATATACGGCGCGGATCGTCGGCCGCGATCAGACTTCGGACCTGGCGTTGCTCAAGATCGAAGGCTCAAACCTGCCATACGTCAACTTCGGCGACAGCACCCGCAGCCGCGTCGGCGATTGGGTAATCGCGATCGGTAATCCGTACGGCCTTGGTGGAACCGTCACCGCCGGCATCATCTCGGCGCTACACCGCGGGATTACTGGGGTCGGCGCCTACGACCGCTACATCCAGACCGACGCCTCGATCAACATGGGCAATTCGGGCGGCCCGATGTTCGATTTGAACGGCAATGTCATCGGCATCAATTCGGCGCTGATTTCACCGACGGGCGCCAGCGTCGGCATCGGCCTCGCAATCCCCGCCGAGCTTGCCAAGCCGGTGATCGATTCGCTCCGCCGCGGCCAGCGCCCGCAGCGCGGCTATCTTGGCATCAGCCTGCAGCCGCTCGACGAGAATATCGCACCGGGCCTGGGGCTGCCCAAGGACAGCGGCGAAATCGTCCGCTGGGTGCAACCGGGCGAAGCGGCGGCGCGGGCCGGGCTGCAGGCCGGCGATGTCGTCGTCCGGGTCAACGGCCAGCCCGTCACGCCCGACCAGACCGCATCCTATCTGATTGCCAACAATGCCGTTGGCGCGCGGATTCCGATCGATATCATTCGCGACGGTCGCCCCGTTCGGATTCTCGCGACGGTTGCCCAACGCCCGACCGAGGACCAGCTGGCGGCGCTGGCCGGGGGCTCTGCGGGCGACAACGCCCCGCTTGGCGGCGGCGGAGCCGTCCCGACACAGCAGGCGCTCGGCTTGTCGCTGCAACCACTGACTCCGGAGCTCGGCCGCGCCGCCAAATTGCCGGCAACCGCGCGCGGCGTGATCATCACTGCGGTGGATCCGGCGAGCGACGCCGCCGACCAGGGATTGCAGCGCGGCGACCTGATCATGACCGTCAACCGCCAGCCGGTGACCACGCCGGCTCAAGTCACCGCCGCAGTCGAAGCCGCGCGCCGCGCCGGACGGACTAGCGCCTTGTTGCTGGTCAAGCGCGGTCCCGGCCCGGAAGCCTTTGTCGGAATCGCGATCGGCGCCCGCTAGGCGCGCTTAGCAAGCGACGCTCCGGGTGCGACCCTTATCCTGCTGCTGGCGGGGTGGCGGCCCTATCGGGCGTCGAGCTCGCGAAACCGCACTGCTTCTGTTCCATCGGAATCTGCTTGGTGATGCGAGTGGCGTTCTCGGCATAGGCTTGCGTCACCGAGCCGTGATTGACGCTCTTGCCGCGCATCGGACTTACCGCCTGGCAGATGTGGAAGACGTGGGGCGTCGCGGCCTTCTTGGCGCCATTCTCCGGAGCGATCCAATAGACGACATCAAGTCCGTTCGGGTTCGCGGCGCTTTTGGTTGCCTCGGCCACGGTGGCCGAGTCTTGGGCGATGGCCTTTGCCTGCTCCGCGACTTCCGGTGAACAATCCGTCGTCGGCTGGCTGGCTTTGATCTCGGCGGCGCACTTGTTCATGTCCTGTGTATATTGCTCGACCGACGGCGGGTTGAAGTCGACCCCGATCACCGTCGCCAGGACCGCGAGCGCGGCGCCGATGCCGCCGGCGATCTTCTTGTTCTTCGGATCCATGTCCTTGTCCATCAAGATTAGGACAATCAGCGGCAGGAAGGCGACCACCGTGATGATCGCACCGAGCTGATTCTGGACGAAGAATTTGACCGTGTCGGCCTTGCTGGCGGGATCGTGCTTGTTGGCCGCCTTCCACATCAGGCTGCCGGCGATCGCGAAAATGGCGATTACGACCAGCAGGCCGATCAGGAGAGGCAAATTGCCGTGGTCGAACTTGTGCTGACGGAGCAAGACGATCGCCGCGATCTCGGTACCGATGGCAACGACCCACGACAAAGCGGCAAACAGTCGAAGGCGCTTGGCGGCAGAGGCCTGGCCGTGCGTTGCACGCCATTCCTTGGTGACGTCCGCCTCTTTGGCCGGCTCTTTGTCGGACACGTTCACATCCCCCTATCCACAATTGGCCTCAGTGGTTAGGAGTGGCCGACCTAGCAATCAGGATCAAGCCTGACGCGAAAAGATTTGCCCTTTCCAGCCGGAAACGACGAAATGACGGTACAAATGAGATGGCTAGCTTGATGCGCCCGACCGTGGGAGGCTTGTTGCGTGGTCGATAAAAGTTGCGAGTTGATCGAAACGCTCGAGCGCCAATGGCGCGATGCCTTGTGCGCCAAGGACATGGAGCGTTTGCGCTCGTTGATCCATCCGGGCTTCGTGCTGATCGGCACTCGCGCCAGCGGCCCTTTCACACTCAACCGTGACGAATGGCTCGAGGCGATTCAGAAGCGGCAGCTGGTCAGGATCGAGCTCGATGTCGGTGAGTGCGTGATTCTCGACCAGGTCATGGTTGGCACCGTCCACGCCAAATGGTGCGTCAAATATCTCGGACGCGAAATCGAAGATAATGTGCTGCTGACCGACGTCTGGGTGCTCGATGACGGGCGTTGGCGAGTCGTTCGCCGCCATTCCAGTCCGGTCCCGGCCATGGCGGCCGTCTACGCATGAGTTCGCAGGGGAGGTAAGGGATGGCAAGCAAGGGCGAGGCGGCACAGGCCGGCAGCACGATCAAGGAGCTGACGATCAGAGGCGTCGTCCTCGGGGCCCTGCTGACTTTGCTGTTTACGGCGGCCAACGTCTATCTCGGGCTGAAGTTGGGGATCACGTTTGCGACGTCGATTCCGGCCGCGGTAATTTCGATGGCCGTGCTCAAATTCTTCCGCGATTCGACAATCCAGGAGAATAATATCGTCCAGACGATCGCCTCGGCGGCGGGGACGCTGTCGGCGATCATCTTTGTTCTTCCCGGTCTGATCATGATCGGCTGGTGGACGGGCTTCCCATATTGGCAATCGGTTGCAGTGATCGGCCTCGGCGGCATTCTCGGGGTGATGTATTCGGTGCCGCTGCGGCGCGCGCTGGTGACCGGCAGCGACCTGCCATATCCCGAAGGAGTCGCCGCCGCTGAAGTGCTCAAGGTCGGCGCTGGAGTCGGCGGGGCCGAGGAAAACCGGCGCGGACTGGTCGCGATCACGCTGTCGTCGCTGGTTTCGGCCAGCTATTTCATGCTTGCCAAGACCCGTCTGCTGACGGACGCCGCAGCCCGCACCTTCAAGGTCGGCGCGGGCGGCAGTGCGGTTTCGGCCAGCCTGTCGATGGCGCTGATCGGGGTTGGCCATCTGGTAGGCATGGCCGTCGGCATCGCCATGGTGGTCGGAATGTTGATCACCTGGGCAATCATCGTCCCGCACTACAGCGGCCATGACGCGGCTTTGATCGCGGCCTCTGCCGGCGACCTCGAGGCGCTGGTCACCTCGGCCTTCCGGACCAAGGCGCGGATCATCGGCGCCGGGACGATGGGAGTCGCGGCGATCTGGACCCTGCTGCGGATCATCGGGCCGATCATCACGGGCGTCTCTTCAGCGATTACGGCCAGCCGCGCGCGGCGAGCGGGCGGGCAAGACAGCCTGGCGCTGACCGAACGCGACCTGCCGATCGGCATCGTCGGCGGCGCCATTCTCGTCTCGATGATCCCGATCGGCCTTCTGCTGGCCGGTTTCGCCAACAGCGGGCCAATCGCCGCTGCGCCGGTCGCGACGCTGATCCTGAGCCTGGTCTATATCCTCGTCGCCGGCGCCATCATCGCTGCCATCACCGGCTATATGGCCGGCCTGATCGGCGCGTCGAACAGCCCGGTTTCGGGCGTCGGGATCCTCACCGTGCTCGGCATTTCGCTGACGCTGGCGGCTTTGTTCGGACCCAATATCGGCGCCGATGCCTCGAAGAGCCTGGTCGCTTTCGCCTTGTTCGTCACCGCCATCATCTTCGGCGTTGCGACTATCGCCAACGATAATCTCCAGGACCTCAAGACCGGCCAGCTGGTCGGCGCGACACCTTGGCGGCAGCAGATCGCGCTGGTCCTCGGCGTGATCTTCGGGGCCTTGGTCATCCCGCCGATCCTCGACCTGCTGAACACCGCCTTTGGCTTCCAGGGGGCGCCTGGAGCGGGACCGAACGCGCTTGCCGCACCGCAAGCGGCGATCATTTCCACCATCGCCCAGGGCGTGCTCGGCGGCAGCCTCGACTGGGGACTGATCGGCATTGGGGGCTTGGTCGGCGTTGTCGTGATTGCCGCCGACGAGCTGCTCAAGCGCGGCTCGGCCAAGCGCTACAGCCTGCCGCCGCTGGCGGTTGGCATGGGCATCTATTTGCCGATGGAAGTGACCTTGCTGGTTCCGGTCGGCGCGCTGATCGGCTGGCTGTACAATCGCTGGGCCGCTCGCACCGCCAACCCGGCGTTTGCCGAACGGCTCGGCACGCTGATGGCGACCGGGCTGATTGTCGGCGAAAGCCTGATGGGTGTGGCCTATGCGGCCATTGTTGCCGGCGCCGAGAAAGCGGGTTCACCCGACAGCGCCAACGTCATGGCGCTGATCGCAGCCTATCCGCAGGTCATGATGGTCAGCATTGTCGTCTTCGCGGCGGCCATCGTCGGCCTTTACGCATGGACCCGGACTCGGGCGGGGGTGCCACCGGTTGCGGGCGACGATATCGCGCCACCCGAAGCAGCCTTCCGCTAGCCTAGCCGCGCCCGCGATAGGGTGCGACGCCCTGGTCTGGCAGCCACAAGCCGGCTGGCGGTTCGCCGCTCTGCCAGAAGACATCGATCGGCATGCCGCCGCGGGGATACCAATAGCCGCCGATGCGCAGCCATCGCGGCTTCATCTCTTCCGCAAGGCGCTGGCCGATACCGACCGTCACATCCTCGTGGAAGCCGGAGTGATTGCGGAATGAAGCCAGGAAAAGCTTGAGGCTTTTCGATTCGACGATCGTTTCGCCGGGCGCATAGTCGATCACCAGATGCGCGAAGTCGGGTTGGCCGGTGACCGGGCACAACGAAGTGAATTCGGGCGCGGCGAAGCGCACCAGATAGAGCGCCCCGGCCCGCGGATTGGCCACATAGTCGAGCGTCGCTTGTTCGGGCGAGGCGGGCAGGGCGCTCGGCTTGCCAAGGTGCAAAAGGTCCATTGCCGACCCACTAGCAGCACCGCCGCCCGCCGCCTATTCAGTCTTGAACTGAGTTCGGGAGAGGGGGTCCGATGAAGCTCGCCATACTGTTTGCCGCGGCCCTCTGCGCCAGCGCTCCCAGCCTAGCGGCAGTCGACGATCCGCCTTTGCTGCAGTCCGCCGACGCCGCCGTTCTTGCGCAGGAAATCTCGGGCTCGGCCGCCAAGCGCACCGTCCAGTCGTTATCGGTCCATCATCGCACGCGGGGCTCGCACGGTTATCGCGCCGCGGCCGAGATCATCCGCGACAAGCTCAAGAGCTACGGCTTGGCCGAGGTCGAAATTATCGCGCTCCAGGCAGACGGCAAGATTTTCTACGGCACCCAGCGGTCGCGCCCGGCTTGGGATGCGTCGTTCGCCGAGCTGTGGGAGCAGCGCCGGGACGGCACCCGCTGGATCGACGCCGAGCGAGTCGCGTCCTGGGCCGACGAACCGATCAGTCTTGCCCAGGATAGCGTCAGCGGCCGCGCCAACGCCGAGTTGGTTGATGTCGGCATGGGAGCGACGGAGAGCGACTACGCCGGCAAGGACGTTCGCGGAAAGCTGGTCCTGGTCTCCGGTCAACCGGGTGATGCGGCGGCGCTAGCGGTAACCAAATATGGCGCCGCTGGCATCGTCTCCTGGGCGCAAAACCAAAAGCAGGCATGGTGGGGTGAGGATGAAAGCCTCGTTCGCTGGGGCCATCTCGACACCTGGAAGGACCCGGCTTTCGCCTTCATGGTCTCGCCGGCGCGAGCGCGTGCTTGGCAGGCGCGCCTGACGAAGGGCGAGACGGTGCATCTCCGGGCGGAGGTTGAGGCGGGGCGCTCCCCGGGGCAATATTTGATCCCGACCGCGGTGATCCCCGGCCGCGATCGCAGCCACGAGATCGTCTATTCCTGCCATCTGGACCACCCGTCGCCAGGCGCCAACGACAACGCCAGCGGCTGCGCTGGCGTCCTTGAGACGGCACGCACTTTCAATCGCCTGATCGCGGAAAAGCGCCTGTCGCAGCCCGAGCGGACGTTCCGTTTCATCTGGCCGTGCGAAATCGAGTGCACGATCGCCTTGCTCAACGCGCGGCCTGAATTTGCGCGGCGGACTCTTGCTACGATTCACCTCGACATGATCGGCGGCGACACCGCCAAAACCAAGTCGATCCTGCGGGTCGAAGGCTCACCACCGAGCCTGCCGAGCTTCGTCGGCGATGTCGGGTTCGCGCTCACGCGTTGGGTCAACGCGCAATCCCTGGCCTATTCCGACTCCGGCGTGGCAGCCTGGCCGCTGACCGACCCGGAGGGCGACAAAACACCGCTGCAAGCGCAGGTCGGAGGCTTTTCCGAAGGCAGCGATCATCAGGTCTGGGCCGAAGGCAGCTGGCGCATCCCGATCATCTACGTGTCCGACTGGCCCGATCGCTACATCCACACCCAACGCGACGTGCCCGAAAATCTCGACGCGACCAAGCTCAAGCGGGCGATCTTCATCGGCGCTGCCTCGGGTTGGTATTTGGCCAATCTCAGCCAGCGCGATGTGCCCGCCTTGCAGGCAGCGATGCAGGCGGAGATGCACGATCAGCGGGCGGCGATGTTTCGGCACATGGCGGCGCTGCCGCCAGCCGACGCGGGATTAGTAGCGCGCCACGGCGCCATGGCCGAGCTGGCTGCGCTGAAGTCGTTCGAGCGCTTCGGCCTACGCTCGCTGAACGATGACCCTGCGCCCGGCGCGCTTTTGACAACTCCGCCGGGCCCGACCGCCTTGGTCTATCGCCGCAAGCCGCAGCCGAAGGGGCCGATGGACGGCTTCGGCTACTCGTGGTTCGACGACCGGCTGGGGCAGGCCGGCCTGGCGCGGCCGGCGCTGCTGGCGCGCGAAGGCCGACGCGGCGATCCGAGCTTCGGTTACGAGGCGCTCAACCTGGTCGATGGCCACCGCTCGGTCGACGAAATCCGCGCACAATTGTTGGCGACAGTGGGGCCGGTCCCGGTCGAGGAAGTCGCCGATTATCTGGCCACGCTGTCTAAGCTCGGCCTGCTTGAGCCACGCTGAGCAATGGACGATCTCGTCTCGACCGAATGGCTCGCCGACAAGCTCGGACAGCCCGACCTCATCGCGGTCGATTCGAGCCTGTTCATGGCGGGCAGCGGCCGCGACGCTCGCGCCGAATATTTCGCGGCGCACATCCCCGGAGCGCGCTTTCTCGACATCGAGGAGCTGTCGGACAAAGCCAATCCGGTGCCGCACATGCTGCCCTCGGCCGACATCTTCGGGGCGGCGATGGCAGCGCTCGGCATTGGCCGCAACGAACGCATCGTCGTCTATGACAATTCGCCGTTACGGAGCGCGGCGCGCGGCTGGTTCATGCTCCGTCATTTTGGGGCGGGCAGCGTCGCAATCCTCGACGGCGGCCTGCAGAAATGGATCGCCGAAGGCCGGCCGGTGGAAAGCGGCGCACCGGCTCCGCGGCAAGGCTCCTTCGAGGCGGTTGAACGCGCCGCAGAGGTCGTCGGCAAGAGCGCCATTACGGCCGGCATTGCGGTGATCGACGCACGCGGCAAGGCGCGTTTTGAAGGCAGCGAACCCGACCCGCGCCCCGGGGTCGCCGCCGGCCACATACCCGGCGCGCGAAACCTGCCGTTCGTCTCGCTCTACAAGGGGGACTGCACTTTCCGCGGCCGCGATGAAATCGCCGAGATCTTCGCCGCGACCGGGGTCGACCCGCACGTTCCGTTCGTCGCCACTTGCGGCTCGGGCGTTACCGCCAATTCGCTGATCTTTGCCGCCCACTTGCTAGGCAACGATGCGACGCGGCTTTACGATGGCAGTTGGAGCGAATGGGGCGCCGATCCGTCGACGCCGAAGCAAACCGGTCCGGCCTAGCCGCGCATCAGCTTGCAAACATCCTCGAGTCCAAGGCGGATATCTTCCGACAGCGTTTCGCTGGCTGCCGTATGGGGTTCGCGGCCCGCGGACCGCTCGACCAGCAGGGCTTGGAGGCCGACTGCAGCGGCGCTCGCGGTGCGGCTGGTGCGGCCGTCGAAGCAGCGGTTCTTCGCCCTGCTTGCCTGGCTCCAGCCGGTGGCCACCCGCTCGTCCTCAGCGGGGTCCGAAGCCGGCCCGCCGCCGAATGGATCGACGAGCCGGAGCGCATGGCGAATGCTCGCCAATCGCGCCAGCGCCTCGATGTAAGGCTGGGGCAAAACCTCGAACGGCTCGTCGATGTGCGGGACGGGAGCAAGATGAAGCATCCCGCCGGCGGTAAGCGCGGACGGCTAACAAACTGTGAATCCAAAGCGTTAAGTGTCCGAAGTCGCCTCGAGGTCGCGCAGGATCCAGCCGCGCTGCGGGATCGTCTCGATGAATTCGTGCCCGTTCGACGCCATCCTCAGCTTCTTGCGCAGCTTGGAAATGAAGACATCGATGATCTTGGGCTGCGGCTGGTCGTCGGCGCGGCGGTAGAGATGCTTGAGCAGCATCGCCCGGGTAACGACGTTGTTGCGCGCGAAAGCGAGCAGCTCTAGCACCCGATATTCCATTTCCGTGATGCCGATCGGATGGCCGTCGATGCGGATCAGCCGCTGGACCTGATCGACCGCCAGGCGACCGCCGCACAGCGTGTCGGGCATTTCGCCGCCCGCCGCTTTCAGTGAGGCCAACAGCCGCGACGAAGCTTCCTCGCTGTCCTCGGCGGTCAGCCGGGTCGGTGAGCCAATGAGGGCCTGCTGGACGTCTGCGAGGGTGCGGTGCGCTTCCTCGAGCAGCCGCGAGCCTTCCTCGAAACGGCGACGCGACCGATCGATCATCGATTCGACTTCGACCAGTCGGGCGGAAAGCGTGTCTTCAACCATCGCTCAGCTTGCTACCCCTCTCCAGTCCCGGCCGCTACTGTGAAGCCCGCGACGAGGCGATACTGCTGTCGCCTTGCACCGTGGCGAGGATTTTCGCGGTGACCGTGCCCTTGTCGACGATCCGCGTATTGGGGTCGCCGGCGCTGGACTTCGCGCCGACCGATGCGCGGTCACGCCCGGCGCTTTCGAGCAGGCTCGTCTCGGCACTGCTGCGCGGCGCGGGGCCGCCGAATAAAGCATCGATCGCCTGCGACTGAACGTCGCCCGGACTGGCAGACGCGGTCCCCGGAGCCGGCGGAGTCAGCGTATAATCGGGCGGGATGATCAGCGGCGCGTTGCGCACCACGGCGAATTCGTCGGGCGCTGCATTGCGCCCGCCGATCATTGCACAGCCGCTCAAGGCCATTGCCGGCAGCAACAGGATCGCGGGGGTCAACTTACGCATGCTCGATATTCTCCTTTGGCCGCCCGTCCTTGGCGAGGAAGGCGCGCAGTAACAGGATGACGACGCCAATGCTAATCGCTGCGTCGCCGACATTGAAGACCAAAAACGGTCGGAAGTCGCCGAAATGCAAGTCGGCGAAGTCGACCACATAGCCGAAACGGGCACGGTCGAGGATGTTGCCGAGTGCCCCGCCGAGCACCATGCCGAGCGCGATCTGATCGCCGCGCTGCTTCTCGCGGGTGATCCAGACCGCGACGGCGACGGCGATCGCCCCGGTCACCGCGACCAGGATCCAGCGGCCAATTGCGGTCTCGGCGTTGAACAGACCGAGCGAAATCCCCTGATTCTCGGTCCATGTCAGGTTGAAGATCGGAAGCAGCACGATCTGGCGCACGGTCTGCAGGTCGAGTGGGGCGGCGATGATCCATTTGGTAAGCTGGTCGAGCGCGAAGACGGCGGCGGCGGCGACGAAGCCGAGTTTGCGGTCAATCATGCAAAACGTCCTCACATCGCGCGCACAAGGCCCCGTCGTCCATGACTTCGGGCAAATAGCGCCAGCAGCGTCCGCATTTGCGATGGTCGGTCTTGGTCACGGTCACGGCATCGCCTGCCGCGACTGACGAGACGATGAACAGCTCAGCGAGTTCGTCGGAAGTGGCGGCAAGCTCCGGCACCGTAACCTCGGCTTCGAGGCTCGATCCGATCACCTTGTCGCGGCGCAGCGGCTCGATCGCTTCGGTCACCTGGGTGCGCAATTCGCGGAGCCTGGCCCAGTGCCCGTCGTCGGCCGCGATCGCCGGAACCTCCGGCCACACGAGCAAGTGCACCGATCCGCCGTCGGGGAAACGCGTGCCCCACACTTCTTCGGTGGTGAACACCAGCACGGGGGCCGCCCAGCGAACCAGCGCGTGGAACAGCGTGTCGAGCACGGTCAGGTAGGCGCGGCGCTTGGCGGTCCGGGTGCCGGTCGCCGGATTGACCTCGCAGTAGAGAACGTCTTTGCGGATATCGAAATAGAAGGCCGACAGATCGTTGTTGGCGAAGTCGGAGATGAGCCGCGTGTAGCTGTTGTAGTCGAAGTCCTCGACCGCTTGCCGCAGCTTGGCGTCGAGCTCGGCGAGCAAGTGCAGCATGTAGCGCTCGAGCTGGGGCATTCCGTCAGCGGGCACCCGCTCGTCGTCCGAAAATCCCTCGAGCGCGCCGAGCAGATAACGAAAGGTGTTGCGCAATCTGCGGTACTGGTCGCCGACTCCCGCGAGGATTTCCTTGCCGATCCGGTGGTCCTCGGTGAAATCGACCGACAGCGCCCACAGCCGCAGGATGTCGGCGCCATAATCGCGCATCAGGTCGAGCGGGTTGATGGTGTTGCCGAGACTCTTGGACATTTTGAGGCCCTTGGCGTCCATCGTGAAGCCGTGGGTCAGCACCGCGCCATAGGGCGCGCGGCCCCGCGTGCCGCAGCTTTCCATCAGCGATGACTGGAACCAGCCGCGGTGCTGGTCCGAGCCTTCGAGGTACAGGTCGGCGGGCCAGCGCTGGTCGGGCCAGCGGCCGCTTTCGAGCGTGAAGACATGGGTGCAGCCGCTGTCGAACCACACGTCGAGAATGTCGGTGACGCGCTCGAATTCGGCCGGGTCGCGATCGGGACCGAGCATGGCTGCGGCGTTGGCGTCGTTCCACGCATCTACGCCGCCGTCGCGGACGGTGGCGACGATTCGGGCGTTGACCTCCGGATCGACGAGCAGTTCGCCGGTCCTACGCTCGACGAACAAGGCGATCGGTACGCCCCAGGCGCGCTGCCGGCTGATCACCCAGTCGGGCCGCTCGGCGACCATCGACAGCAACCGGTTGCGACCTTTCTCGGGCACGAATCGAGTGTCGGCGATCGCTTTCAGCGCGAGCTGGCGGAGCGACGGCGTACGTTCGATCGCGCCACCCTCATTGTCCCAGCGCTGCTCGGCGAAGCTCTGGCAATGCTCGGCGGGAAGCGGCCGATCCATGGCGATGAACCATTGCGGGGTGCAGCGGTAGATGACCTTGGCCTTCGACCGCCACGAATGCGGATAGCTGTGCTGAAAATCCGCGGATGCCGCGAGCAGTGCGCCGGCCTCGCGCAGGTCGGAGCAGATCGGACCTTCGGGCGCGTTGAACTTGGCGTTGATCACCGATCCCTGGCCGCCGAGCCACGCCCAGTCGGCGCGATACTTGCCGTCCCCCTCGACCGCGAACACCGGGTCGATGCCGTTGGCCTTGCACAATTCGAAATCGTCGACGCCATGGTCGGGCGCCATGTGGACTAGCCCGGTACCCTGGTCGGTCGTTACGAAATCGCCCGGCAGGAACGGGCGGGGTTTGGCGAAAAAGCCGCCGAGGTGGTGCATCGGGTGGCGGGCGACGGTGCCGGCGAGTTGCTCGCCTGTGTAAAGCGGAGCCTCAGATCGTCCTTCTAGCCGCTCAAGTGCAATGATTTCTCGAGTAACCTCTTGCCCCTTGTTGAGGACTTGAAGGTTTGTTTGCTTCTCAAACTCAGGGACGAGATCGTTCGCCACCAAGAAGCGCCCCCTGCTGGTATCCGCCAATAGGTATCGGATACCAATCCCGTAAGCGATTCCCTGGTTGACCGGGATCGTCCACGGGGTGGTCGTCCATACCACCGCGTGGGCGCCGACCAGCTCGGGGATCGGGCTCTCGACGATCTCGAAGGCGACGTCGATCTGGGTCGAGACCACGTCTTCATATTCGATTTCGGCCTCGGCCAGCGCGGTCTTCTCGACCGGCGACCACATCACCGGCCGCGCTCCGCGATAGAGCTGGCCGCTCTCGGCGAACTTCATCAGCTCGGCGACGATCGTCCCCTCGGCGTCGAAGTCCATCGTCAGGTATGGGTGATCCCAGTCGCCGCCGATGCCGAGCCGCTTCAATTGCTCGCGCTGGGTGTCGACCCAATGCTGGGCGTAAGCGCGGCATTCGGCGCGAAATTCGAGCAGCGGGACTTGGTCCTTGTCGAGCTTCTTCTTGCGGTATTGCTCCTCGATCTTCCACTCGATCGGCAGCCCGTGGCAGTCCCAGCCGGGCACGTAGGGTGCGTCCTTGCCGAGCAGGGTCTGGGTCCGAACCACCATGTCCTTGAGCGTATGGTTGAGCGCGTGGCCAATGTGGATGTCGCCATTGGCGTACGGCGGGCCGTCGTGGAGGATGAACTTTTCGCGGCCAGCGCGGGCCTTGCGGAGCTGGCCGTACAAATCCTGCTCCTGCCAGCGCGCGAGGATCGCCGGCTCCTTCTGCGGCAGGCCGGCTTTCATCGGAAAGTCGGTCTTGGGCAGGAACACGGTGTGGCGGAAATCGGGTTTTTCAGGCGCGTCGGACATTGGGCGGCGCTCTAGCCGGGGAGCATCAACCCAGCAACCGCCGCGCCGCTGCTTCATCTTCGCGCATGCGGGAGGTGAGGGCGGCCAAGTCGTCGAACTTCACTTCGGGCCGGATGTAGGCGTGCAGCGCGACCTCGATCGTTCGACCGTACAAATTCTCGTCGAAGTCGAATAGAAACGCCTCGAGCAGCTCGACCGGGGGCTGGAAGGTCGGGCGGATGCCGAAGCTGGCCACGGCCGGGAATTCGCGCCCGTCATCGAGCCGGACGTGCGCGGCGTAGATGCCGTAGGCGGGCCGCTGGTAATCGCCGAGGCGCAGATTGGCGGTCGGGTAGCCAAGCTCGCGCCCGCGCTTGTTGCCGTGCTCGACGACCCCCTCCACCGCGAACGGGCGGCTGAGCAAATGCGTCGCGGTCCCCGGATCGCCGGCCGCCAGCGCCTCGCGGATCCGGCCCGACGAGATCCGTGTCCCGTCGAGCAGCACCGGGGCAACCGCCTCGGCAACGATGTCGTGGGCGGCGCCGACCTCGCGCAGCACCTCGACATTGCCGCCGCGGCCCTTGCCGAAGGTGAAGTCGTCGCCGGTGACGACGCCCGCGGCGCCGATTTGCGCGGCCAGCAACTTGCCAATGAAATCCTCGGCGGTCGTGGCCGCGAGCTCGGCGCCGAAGCTGAACAGCAGCATGGCGTCGGCTCCGGCCTGGGCGAACAGCCGCTCGCGCTGGACGAGGCTGGTCAGGCGGAACGGCACCACGTCGGGCTTGAAGTGGCGCACCGGATGAGGGTCGAAAGTGGCGACGATCACCGGCCGCCGCTCGTGGAAGCCGCGCGCGACCGCCCGACCGACGACCGCCTGATGGCCCAAGTGAAAACCGTCGAAATTGCCGAGCGCGAGCACGCTTCCGCGCAGCCGCTCGGGCACGGGTTGATCAAGGGTCAGCCGCTCCATATCGGCGGGGCTGTATCCGGCCCGCCAGCACTCGGCAATTGCTGGCTCGCCCCGCTTGACTCGGCCGCGGTCCATTCCTATTTGCAACGCATCCCGATCAACCGGTTCCGGCGGCGCATCCGTGCGCGCGTCGGTTTTTCGTTTGAAAATGGGTAACTAGCGAGGAGATGGGCGCGGAATAATCCCGCCCGTGGAGCTATATAGAGGATCGAGAATGGCCCGTATCGCCGGCGTGAACATACCCACGAACAAGCGCGTCGAAATCGCGCTCACCTACATCCACGGAATCGGCCGAAGCACCGCCAAGCAGATCACTGACAAGCTCGGCATCGGCACCGAAAAGCGGGTCCAGGATCTGACGGACCAGGAAGTCCTCCATATCCGCGAAGCCATCGACGCCGACCACAAGGTCGAAGGCGACCTTCGCCGCGAAGTGTCGATGAACATCAAGCGGTTGATGGACCTCGCCTGCTACCGCGGCTTGCGCCACCGCAAGGGCCTGCCGGTCCGCGGCCAGCGCACGCACACCAACGCGCGGACCCGCAAGGGCAAGGCCAAGGCGATCGCCGGAAAGAAGAAGTAACCAGCTTCGTCTTTTCCCAGCACACCGAGATTGTAGGAACGAAATACCATGGCCCAAGCACCCCAGCGTCTCCGTCGGCGGGAGCGCAAGAACATCACTTCTGGCGTCGCCCATGTGAACGCCAGCTTCAACAATACGATGATCACCATCACCGACGCTCAGGGCAATGCGATCGCCTGGAGCTCGGCCGGAATGATGGGCTTCAAGGGCTCGCGCAAATCGACGCCTTATGCCGCTCAGGTCGCCGCCGAGGACGCCGGCAAGAAGGCCGCCGACCATGGCGTGCGGACGCTCGAAGTCGAGGTCAAGGGTCCGGGATCGGGCCGCGAAAGCGCGCTTCGGGCGCTGCAAGCGGTTGGCTTCCAGATCACTTCGATCCGCGACGTCACGCCGATCCCGCACAACGGGGTCCGCCCGAGCAAGCGACGCCGAGTTTGATTTCGGCGGTCGGATCGCGAGACATTGAATACCGGCGCAACGCCGCCGGACGACGAACAGGAATTAACCCAGAGGCCGGCCTTCGCAAGAGCCCGCCTCGCACTGCCAAGGGATGAACATGGCCGTCAACGCAAAGAACTGGCAGGAACTCAAGAAGCCCAACAGCCTCGAGCGCCGGATCGGGGGCGATGCCCGCCGCCGCGCCTCGTTCGTCGCCGAGCCACTGGAGCGCGGCTTCGGAATGACGCTCGGCAACTCGCTTCGCCGAGTGCTGCTGTCGTCGCTCCAGGGCGCCGCCATCACCTCGATCAAGATCGAGGGCGTGCTGCATGAATTCTCGTCGCTGACCGGAGTCCGCGAGGACGTCACCGACATCGTCCTCAACGTCAAGCAGATCGCGCTCAAGATGGAAGGCGAAGGCCCCAAGCGGCTGCAGCTCAGCGCCACCGGCCCGGTCGACGTCACCGCCGGCATGATCGCCGCCACCGGCGACATTGAGATCACCAACCCGGATCTGTTGATTTGCCACCTCGACGAAGGCGCGACGCTCAACATGGAGCTGATGGCCGACGTCGGCAAAGGCTATGTGCCGAGCCAGGCCAACCGCCCGGCCGACGCGCCCATCGGTCTGATCCCGGTCGATGCGCTTTATTCGCCCGTCCGCCAGGTCGCCTACAAGGTCGAGAACACTCGCGTCGGCCAGGAGCTCGATTACGACAAATTGATCCTGACCATCGAGACCGACGGCACGATCAGCCCCGAGGACGCCTTGGGCTATGCGGCGCGGATCCTCCAGGACCAGCTGCAATTGTTCGTCCACTTCGAGGAAGGGGCCATTCGCCAGGCGGCGCCGGCGATGATGGGCGGCGGAACGTCGGCGATGCCGGCCGAAAGCCAGACGGACGCCAACCAGCTTAACCGTTACCTGCTCAAGAAGGTCGACGAGCTCGAGCTCAGCGTGCGCAGCGCGAATTGCCTCAAGAACGACAACATCATCTACATCGGCGACCTCGTCCAGAAGACCGAGGCGGAGATGCTTCGCACCCCCAACTTCGGCCGCAAGAGCCTGAATGAAATCAAGGAAGTGTTGGCGAGCATGGGCCTTCGGCTGGGCATGGACATCCCCGGCTGGCCGCCCGAGAATATCGAGGAGATGGCCAAGAAGCTCGAGCAGGAAATGCTCGGCTGATCAGACGAAAGTATTACTTTCGCCTGGTCTTAGGAAACGAGGGCCGTCCGAAAGGGCGGCCCTTTTTTTTGGCGATCGGGTAGTTTGCAACCGCGACGGGGCCAATGTCGGTTTTTTGAGCCATTGCGCACGTTAGATCGGTCGCGCATCCGCTGACCCCAGACGGTCTTGCGTGGATAAGGTGGATGTTCGGGCCGCTGTCCAAGCGATGCTCCCAAAAGACCTATCAGTCCCGTCGATTGGAACGGCGGCCAGCGAAGATAAAAAGCTCGCATGCCAGTGCATCTGTCGACCCTGGAGCCTCGTATCTTGAAAAGGCGCTTGTCCCCCGCGCCCGACAAGAGAATTTTTTCAATGATACGACTGCGATCGGAACGATTTCAGCGGCAAGCGGTATCAACTCGACAGCCGTCGGAGCAGGCGCTGCATCGTCGGGTGAGAACAGCCTCTCGGCTGGTGTCCTCGCTGCCGCCTCGGCGCTTGAAGCGGTCGCGCTGGGATCAAACTCGACGGCAGCCGCCGAAGGCGCGACCGTGGTAGGCACCGGGGCCCAGGGCAACGTTGCTCAAACCACGGTGGTCGGCAACCGGGCCGCGGCGCTCGGCGCGGGCGGAATTGCGATTGGCGGCAACGGCGGCGCGTTCGGCGCGCTCGCCACCGACGCCGCCGGGATTGCCATCGGCAGCGATTCCGAGGCGCGCCAGGTCGGCGCCGTTTCGATCGGTAGCGATGGTGACGGCGACGGCGACGGCGCGGTTGCCGATGGGGTTTATGCGGTTGCCCTCGGCGCCGACGCCCAGGCGACCGCGGTCAACGGCACCGCGCTTGGTGGGCTGGCCGAAGCCCGGGACGCCGACGCCACGGCGGTCGGCTTCAGTGCGAATTCGGCGGGACTACACTCGACCTCAATCGGCGCCTTGTCCGACGCGATCGGGGTCGGCTCGATGCCGTCGCGTGCTGGCGGGGTTAGCTATACGGTCAATGGGGCCGCCTTCCGCGGGGAATATGCGCTCGGCGGCTCAATGATGTACCGGCTGAGCAGCGAAGCCCCGATGGCCCTCGGACTTGGCTTTTCGTACGGCGGCAACAAGAACAACGCTGTCCGTGTTGCGGTTGCCGGCGAATTTTAGATCTTTTGCCGTTGGATGGGGGAGGATGAAGGTGCTCCCCCATTGGCGATGGGCCGTGCGTTAGAGCCGCGAGCCTTCGCCGACGTCGGGGCCGGGCCAGGCGAAGGCGGACTGGTGGCCGGTGCGGCTGCGGATGCGGGTGAAGCTGTCATCTTCGAACGGGCTGGGCGCATTGAGGGCCTGCAGCCGCTGCAGATAGAGATCGACCAGTTGCATGCGGCGTTCGCGGGCGAGCTCGGTGACGGCGCGGTCGGCGGCGCGCATCTCTTCGCAGGCGCGGCGTTGATAGTAACGAATGTCGCCTTCCACGGCCGTTCCCCTCCCCAGCAGCGCCTCGTTAACCCGCGAGTCGCGGCCGGGAGTTTAACGTAAGTTATGCACAGGTCGAGTCTGGACTGGAAGCAGGCCGGTAGGGCCGCTCGGGTGGAGCGGCCCTTTTGCGTTGCCGGTTAGCGCGAAGCGGTGGCGGGCAGCTTGGCACTGACGATGCGGGCGCGCTGGAGCTTGGCCGACCGCAAATAGAGCAGAGCGAGCTTTTGCAGGTCGGCGGGGGTGATCGCCTCGAGCAGTGCTTTGTGGCGGCGGATCCGCTCGAGCCGGCCGGGCTTGCTTTGCGCTTGTGACAAGCCGCCGAGCCAGAACCCGTTCTCGCGCATCGCCCGGTCGACCGCCTGAAGCTCGGGATTGCGGGCGCGGGCCAGCATGTCGGCGGTGACCGGCTTGGTGCGCAGCTCGGCGGCCGCTTCCTCGAACGCTTTCTCAACTTCGTCGGCCTTGTCCGGAGCAACGATCGCGCTCGCCGACATGTAACCGAAGCGCGGGAAGACGCTGGACATCGAGCTCGCGAGACTGACGCCGTAGCTGTCGCCGAGCTTTTCGCGTACGCTGGCGGTGAGCATCAGGTCGAGGACGTCTTTCAACAGATCGATGCCGACGACGGTGCGAAAATCGCGGTCGTCGTCGGTGGGCCAAGCCGCCTGGACCAGCGCCTGGTCGGCCGGGCCCTGGTGAATGAGGATGATGGGCGCGCGGTTTGTGCGGAACGCCGCCTTGAGCGCTGCCGGGCTCGGCTTGTCGGTCAGCTTGCGGGCGGGGAGCGCGCCGAGGCTCTGCGCGACCGCGGCAATCGCCGCTTGCTCGTCGACATCGCCGACAATCGTCACTTCGATCGGTGCCGAGGCGATGATCGGCGCGAGCGCCGCGCGGGCCTCGGTGAAGTTACGCTTCGACAGCACGTCCAGGCCGGGCAGGCCGAAGCGCTCGTCGCCATTGGCGAGCAGGACCGGAAGCCGGGTCTGGGCAACGCTTTGCGGCTGGGCATCGAGCTGCTTCTCGATCACTGGGACGATGTTGCCCCATTGGCTGGCTGCCTCGGGGCGGAAGCCCGGGTCGAGCAGGTAGGCAGTGCTGATCTTCATCTGGAAGGCGAGATCGGCGGGTGTCGTCGTGCCGGTGGCGATAAAGGCGTCGTCGCTGACTCCGGCGCCGAGTGTGACGACCTTGCCGGCGGTCAGTTCCTTGAGCTCCTCGAGCGAGTGCTTCTTGACGGCGCCGAGGCTCGACGTGATCGAAATCATTGGTGCCAGGCCCGGCTTGTCGAGCGGTAGGTCGAGCATGCCGTCGCCGAGGCGGACAAGGAAGCGCACCTTGCCGGCTTCGAAATCGGTCTTCTTGATATTGAGCCGGACGTTGTTGGCAAAGCGGACGGTGCGGACGCCGAGGTCGGCGATTCGGCTGTCCGAGGCGACCGTGCCGGTCTTGCCGAAGCTGTCGTAGGCAAAAGCCTGCGCGGCTGCGTCCGTGGGGGCGGCAACTGCGACCGCTCGGCTGGCGGTAAAGGCCGACGCCAGCTCGGCAGTCGGCACGGCCTGCTTGGCGCTGAGATGAACGAGCGGCGCGCTGCCGGTCCACAGTGTGCGGAAAGCGGTGTCGATCTGGGCCGGAGTGATCGTCCCCGCCATCGCTTCGAACAGCTCGAGGCGGTAGCGCGGGGTGGTCACAAACCTTTTCTCGCCGATCACCGACAGGATCGTATTGACCAGGCCCTGGTTCGTGCGGGTGTTGGCCTGCTCGGCGGCGGTCCGCAGCTCGACCTGGGTGTCGGCGAGCTGAGTCTTCAATTCGCCGGCGCTAAAGCCGTGCTCGAGCGCCCGGCGGACTTCCTGCTCGGCCGCCGCGACGGCTTGTTTCCACGATTCGTCCTTGGCAACGATCTTGATGGTGGTCAGGCGCGCTGCGTCCTTTTCGTCCTGGCTGTACATGCCGGCGCCGAGCAGTGCGGAATCGGGCGCATTGACCAGCCGCTGCAAGCGCCGGTTGAACATCGCCGCGGCAATGCCTTCGATCATCTTTTGGCGCCGGTCGGCGACGGTATCGAGATCGTCGGTCCATGGCCGGGCGACGCTGAAGTCGATGGTCGTCGCGACCGCCGGATCGATGAAGCTGTCAAACGCCGCAGCGCGGGCGAGGTCGACCTTGCCGCGGGGCAGCGGGGCGCCCGCCGCGCCGGCATCCTTCCAGTCGGAAAAGGCCTTGCGAACCTTGCCTTCGATCACCGCGGGGTCGGCGTCGCCGACAAATACCAGGGTCGCGTTTTCGGGCCGGTAATAGCGCTGGTAAAGACCGTGGAGCGTTGCCGCGGACGCTGTATTGAGAACCGCGTCGGTGCCGATCGGGATGCGGCTGGGATAGGGCGTGCCCGGCAACTGGAAGCCGAGCAAATCGACCAGCTGGCGGTATTGGAAATTGTCGCGGGCGCGCTTCTCGCCGAGGATGACGCCGCGCTCGCTGTTGACGGCGGCGGGGTCGAAGCGGACTTCGCTGGCGACCTCGCGCAGCAGGAACATCGCCGTATCGACATGCTCGGCGTCGGTCTTGGGCAGGTCGAGCATGTAGGTGGTCGAATCGAACCCGGTCTGGGCATTGGTATCGGGACCGAACGCCAGCCCCTGGCGCTCGAGCATCTTGACCATTTCGCCTTCCGGCACGTGGGTCGTACCGTTGAACGCCATATGCTCTATGAAGTGAGCGAGGCCGCGCTCATTCTCGCTCTCGCCGATCGAACCGAACGCGAAATGCAGCCGCACCGAGGCGGTGCCCTTGGGGGTCGCATTGGCCAGGATCGCATATTTCATGCCGTTGGGCAGCGTCCCGTAACGGATCGACGGATCGGGGGTGACGTCGGTCAGCGCGATGCCCCACGGGTTGGCCTTGGCGGACTGCGCCGCTGGCTGCGCAGCTGGCGCGGCGAGGGCGGCAGGCGCGGCGAGCGCAAGCGTAACGGCAAAAGCCACGGCGGAACCGCGTGCCCGCAAATGGGCACGGTTAAACGTCTGACAAAACATGAAAATCCTCCCCAAGAGGAGGCCACCCTTAAACCCTTGCCGCCGCTTCGCAAGTTCGACTTCGACGAACGTCAGGTGGGACACGGCAAGCGAATGGCAAGTGATCGCGAACGTCGTCAGCGTTGGCCGAACCTTGACTTTACCGCGTCCATCGGCTTGGGAGCTGTCGTTCGGCGGGCCCAGAGCTCGCCGTTGTTTTTTTGGGGTCTTGGCGCTGCCCCCAACCAGCGCCTGGCCGGAGCTACCTCATACGGGCTCCCGACGAACGGAGACAAACCATGCGACATCGCGTCGGCCATCGTAAGCTGCAGCGCACTTCCAGCCACCGTACCGCCTTGTTTCGCAACATGGCGGCGGCGCTGATCAAGCACGAGCAGATCACCACCACCACCGCCAAGGCCAAGGAGCTGCGGCCTTACGTCGAGAAATTGGTGACCCTGGCCAAGAAGGGCGGGCTGTCGAACCGCCGGCTGGCCCACGGCAAGCTGATGGACGACACCCAGCTGATCAAATTGTTCGACGTCATCGGCCCGCGCTATGCGGCGCGCGCTGGCGGCTACGTGCGGATCATCAAGGCCGGCATCCGGGCATCGGACGCCGCGGCAATCGCGATCATCGAATTCGTCGACCGCGACGTCGCCGCCAAGGGCCAGGATTCGGGCCCGGTGATGACCGAGGAGTTCGAAGCCGCTTAAAGCAAAGCGCTTAGCGGCTGGCGGCGGTGAAGCTCATCGGGGCGGTCGCCGGCTCGTTCAAATAAGTGATGTAGATCGGCACCGCCTGGGGGAGGAGCACCTGCTCCTCCGGCGCGCTGCCATATTCGCCGGGGTCGCGGCCCAGCAGCCAGCGAGCGAGACGTGGCGCATCCTCGAGCCGGACGCAGCCGTGACTGATGTTGCGGTCGCCGCTGTCGAACAGCTCTTTCCGCGGCGTGTCATGCAAATAGATCCCGTCGTTGTTCGGGAAACCGAACTTGATCTGGCCCATCGAATTGGCGGGACCGGGCAGCTGGCGCACCTTGACCGTCGCGCGCCCGGCGGCGACCGCGCGCCAGTCGACGGTGGCGGGGTCGATCGGTTGGGCGCCTTCGCCGAAGCCGTCGAGCACCTGGTAGCCGTGCGAGCTCAAATAGGTGAAGCCATCCTTGAGCACATTGGCCGCAATCAGTGTGCGGACGAGGTCGGGCGTGACGTTCCAATAAGGATTGAGCGTCGCATAATAGATTTTGCTGGCCAGCGTCGGCGTCTGGGTTGTCGGCTTGCCGACGATCACGCGCATCGAATCGCGGACCTCGCCATCCTCGATCATGAACAATTGCGCCGAGGCGGCGTCGACCAGCAGATAACGGCCGTGCGACGGGTAGACCGCCGAACTGCCGATGACCGCCTGAGCGGGCAGGTTCGCACCCTGAGCAGCGGCGGGTGTCGCAACCGCAAAAGGCAGGGCCGAAAACAGCAGCGCAAAGCTGGCGCCGCGTGACAAAGTCCGCAGGTTCACGATATTTCTCTTTATCTAAAAGCGTTTGGTGTATTAACGCCCGTCCGGCGCTGCGGTTGCCAACAATATTGACTTGTCGCATTTCTGGACTCGCGCCGGCGCCGACTCGACGGCGGTCCGGACTGGGTCTTGCGGTCGCATGTTGGCCTTGCCAAAGACGTCCTGGGGGAGCCCCATGCATGGCTGATCTGACGCACAAGCAATATGAGAAGCTGGCCGAGCCGCTGATCGAAGAGCTGAGCACGATGGCGCGCTGGGTCGACGAGACCGGGCAGCGGATCATCGTCCTGTTCGAGGGGCGCGACACCGCCGGCAAGGGCGGGTCGATCGACATGTTCGCGCGGGTCCTCAACCCGCGGCAGTGCCATGTTGTCGCGCTCGCGTCGCCAAGCGAGCGCGAGCGCAAGCAATGGTATTTCCAACGCTACACCGAACATTTGCCGCCCAGAGGCGAAATCGCCTTGTTCGACCGCAGTTGGTACAATCGCGCGGGCGTCGAGCCAGTGATGGGCTATTGCACGCAAAAGGAGACCGACGCGTTCCTGCGCGCCGTTCCCGAGTTCGAGCGGCAGCTGGTCGAGGATGGGATTTTGCTGTTCAAATATTGGCTGTGTTGCGACCAGAAGAAGCAGGAAAAACGCTTCAAGGCGCGGCTGGAAAACCCGATCAAGCGCTGGAAACTGTCGCCGATCGATATCGCCGCACGGACCAAATATGACGCTTATACCGAAGCGCGCGAGACGATGCTGCGCGCGACGCACACTGACTTCGCGCCATGGACCTTGGTCGATTTCAACGATCAGGCGCTCGGGCGTCTGACCCTGCTTCGCGATTTGCTCGACCGCGTTCCCGACACCAAGCTGCCACTGCAGGACATTGTCTGGCCGCATCTTCCCGCCAAACCGAGCAAGGAACGCTATGGCGTGCTTAGGCCGATTGCCAATTTCGAGAAGTGAGAGAGTTTGCAGACCGTAATGAAACACGTAACGTGATCGGCGGGCATTGCCTCGGTTCGATCGGGCCGGGATAGTCTGGGGGAAAATCAATGAAGGCCATGCGGTTGTTCGCGCAGCTCAGCGCATATTATCTCGTCATCGGCCTGGCGGTTTACCTGGCAATGCGGCTGTTCCCGCATGCCCGGGACTATCTTCCGATCGGCGGCGTCGAGGAGCTTATCAACCAGCCGCAAAAGGCCGGGGCCAACGGGTTGACCGGGGTTCAGGTGCAGCAAGGTGGGCATGTAGACAGTCTTGGCGACAGCCTTTTCTGGCTGACCACGGCGCTGATCGGCGCATTCCTCACCTCGCTGCCGGTCAGCTGGACCTACATGTCGATCCGCAACGCCGATGAATATGACCAATCGCTGATCAGCACGATCATCATCCTGCCGCTGGTCGTGACCGGCATCGTCATCATCGTCCAGAATTCGCTGGCGCTGGCCTTTTCGCTGGCCGGGATCGCCGGCGCGGTGCGCTTCAAGAACTCGCTCAAAAGCTCCGGCGACGCGCTGTTCATCCTGCTGTCCGTGGGTATCGGCCTGTCGGCCGGGATCGGCGCAGTCGAGCTCGCCGTGGTGATGTCGATCGCGTTCAACTACGGATTTCTCGTGCTGTGGTTCACCGAATATGGCGAGCGCGAGGGGATGAAGCGCTACATGAGCGACTTCGATGTCGATGCCTCGGCCGTGGTCGCAGCGCCGGCCGAAGCGCCGCCTCCAGCCGCCACACCTCCGTCAGCAGCCGCCTAGCCGCAGGTTTTGAGGACCTTGGCGGCCGTGCTCCGGTCGTCGGCGATGTCGCTGTAAAAGGTCGACAAGTAAGCGATGGCCTTTTGCCTGGTCCGCTCTTCAAGCGGTGCCCGATTGAGCGCGGCGATCAGCTGGCCGCGCTGCGAGCGAAAGGCGGCGGCGGCGGCGAGCGCTTCGGCGTTATGCCTGCAAAAGCCCATGTAGTGCCGCTGGCGGACAGTTGAGTTGCCGTCCGGAGAAACGGCGTAGGGCGCATCGACCAATCCCGAAAAATCGAAATCGTAAGGGACTGGCACCAGGGCTGGAGCGCCGGCGCGGGTCAGCAAATGGCTATTGTGGCAGCAGCCCTCGCCGGCCGGTCCGGCGCGCATCGACCAGTCCATGTTGCCGATCATATATTCGAACAATGCCACTCGAGCCGCGTCCGCCGACGACAATTGGCTGGACGAGATTCGATCGGGCGTGGCGCCGCTGCGCAAGCCGTTGCGGGCGGCGACGTCGTCGATGTCCTCGAGAAAAAAGCCGAAACGGGTGGTGATCGGGCGGTCGGCGTCATCGACATAATCGATCGTCGCGAGGCGGACTCGGTGGCTGAGCGGGGTCAGCTGGTTGTACACAAGGTAGGTGGCATATTCGAGCAGCAGAAATTGCTGGAACGACGCCGCGGGCCGGCAGTGAGTGACGAGCTTCAGGCGTTTCTGGCCAGCAAAGAGCGAGCCCGGGCCAGGCCGGCTCGAAAATGCGACGCGTAGAGGCGGGAACTGGCAAGTCTCGCGCCTCAGGCGCGTGATGCCGCGCGGCGACAACTGGATTGGCAGCGTTTCGGGGGCGGCGCCCTGAACGGTGATGGCGGCGGCGTGCGGCACTCGCGACTGCTGGGCGGACCGCGCGATCTGATTGATCGGACCCTTGATGGTCAGGTGGAGAATGTCGCTGCCGGCAAACAGCGGCTTGGGACCGGTCTGTGCCGGCGCGGCGCCGGCCATGACAAGCGCGGCGAGCATCGCTGCGATGCGGAGGCCGCGCATCTCAGTGGGCCGGCGCGACGGGCGGCGAACGGTCGAAATTATAAGCCATGACTTGGTCCCCCCTGATCTCCAAATAGCTCAGCTTGCCGCCATAATAGCGCGAAATTCCGGTATCGATACGGACCAGTTGGCCATTGTGCGAGATCTCGATCCCGGCGAGGCGCGGCGTATGGGCAATGACCATCCGCCGGGCACCCGTCGAGCGGAGGCCGGCGGTCAGTTCCTCGTCGATCGAGGGATAGCCGGCAGGGAAGGTGACTCCCGAGTCCGCATCGTCTTTCCGGCTGACCAGCCCGCGATACCAGAGCGGCCCGAACGGGTCGTAGAGGATCGACTGGTCGCTGGCGTCGCCGGCCTTGAGCGCGGCGGCAACGCTGCGGTTGATCTCGCGGTACGGCTTGTCAGCGTAGGCGGCGCTGAGCCCGCCATGGACGAAGACGGTGGCGCCGACTTTGGCGACCGCCGGGTTGGCGATCGTCCAGCGTCCCAGCCGGCCGCTCGGGCTCCACGCCGCCTGGTGCTCGAGCTTGCCGAGTGGGGTTTGCGCGAACCATGCGGTGTGAACGGCCGCGTCGGTCATCGCCGGCGATTTCGCGCGATAGGCGGCGGCAATGGCGGCTTGGGTTGCGGCAAAATAGCGTTCGCGCAGGCCGCTGGATTGGGCATTGGCGAACGCCGTATATTCGCCGGCGCTGACATAGCGAAGATCGCCGGTCATGTTCATCGCTTCGTGGTTGCCGACAAGTACGATGACGCGTCCGCCGGCGGCGGCGGCCTGCGCCTGGAGCTTCATCAAATGAGTGATGATCTTCAATGAATCGGGGCCGCGATCGGCGATGTCACCCAGTTGGACGAGCGTCGATGCGCCGCCCGCCCAGCGATTGCGGGCGTCGATGATGTTGGCCTTCAGCGCGATCTGGCGCCAGGCGTCGAAGTCGCCGTGCAGGTCGCCGACGGCGACGATCCGTTGCGGCGGAGCTGCGCCAGCCAGTGAACTCGCGGCCAGCGAACTCGCCGCGACCATCGCGATCAAAACGAATTCCAGCCACTTGCGGATTGTCTGGATCAAAAGCCTATCCGTCGTGCTCGACTCACGGCCCGTCGCCGCCGCGCCGACCGATCGTTGCATTGTTGAGCCCGATTTGTAACCTCCGACGTTTCACAGCCAGAACATTGTCAGCTTAGGAATTTCCAATGCGCAAGATCCTGCTTCCCTTGACGGCTTTCGCGGTGATGCTTCCGGTGTCGTTCGCCAACCCGATCAGCGTCGATCCAGCGAGCGCCCACGCCCGCAATTATCGGCATTACCATTACCGTGGCCACGTCTATCGTTGCCGCCGATCGCCGGGCAACACCGGCCTGATCGCCGGCGGCGTTGCCGGCGGCGTGGTTGGCAGCAAGGTCCTCGGCCACGGCCTCCTCGGTGTTGGCGCGGGTGTCGTCGGCGGCGCGCTTGCCGGCCGCGCGGTCGACCGCAGCTTGACCGCCAGGCGCCGCGGCTGCCGCTAATCGCGGCGATGCCTCGGGCGAGATGATCGCCGGCCCTGGCTTCGGCCAATTCAACAAGCGCGGGTTCGTGCAACCCGGCGACCGCTGGCGCTCGATCGCTGCGGTCGCCGCGGTCCATCTCGCACTTGCCTATGCGCTGCTGTTCGGCCTTTCGATTGAGGTGCAGCGGTCCGCCGCCGCGGTCACCCGGCTGATCGCCGTCCAGCTCGCGCCGCCGGTCCCTGTCGTCCCGGTCGAGCCTAAAGTCCGTGCGGCGGCTCAGGCGGGCGGCGCACCGGTCGCGGCCCATGATCCACCGGGCGGTTCGACCGGCCCGTCGAAGATCGTCGCGCCCAACCCGGTCGCGCCGATCTTCGCGATGGCGCCGACCGTCTCGCCCGGCGGCAACCTCGGCCATGGCACGCTGACCGGAAGCGGCAGCGGCGGCGGGACCGGCGGCCAGGGGAATGGAATCGGCAATGGCGATGGAGCGGGCGATGGCGATGGTGATGGCGGCGCCGATCTTGAGCAGCTGTCGGGCGAGTTTCGTTCATCAGACTATCCGGGTGTGGTCAGGACAGGGGTCGGCGGCAGAGTTGAATTCCGCTATATCGTAGGAGCGGCGGGCAGGGTCACGGGCTGCGTGGTCACCAGGTCAAGCGGTAACGCCGACCTCGACTCGGCCACTTGCCGAGTGGTGATCAAGCGCTTTCGCTATCGCCCGAGCACCGATGCCAATGGCCGTCCGATCCCGGCAATTGTCGAAGGCGAAGTGGATTGGAACGACCTCAGCCGGGACGATTAAGGTGCCTTGGGATCAGCTTTGGCGGGGGCAATCATGATTTGGCCGACTTCGCGCATGCGGTCGAGATAGGCGGCGCGGGTGCAGGTGCCCGAGCGGCAGCCGTCGCGTCGGGCGAGGAAGCGGGTTCGAGTGGCTTGCAGGCGAGCGCGCTTGGGAGCGTCGGCGCGAAGCCACGATTGGGTGTAGAGCAGGCCTTGTTGGCGATCGAGGTTGGCAAGGTCCGGGTTCGAAGTCGGAACGGCTTTGGCCTGGGCTCTGACGAGCGCTGTAGCGGCGGCAGGTTGCGGCGCGGCGCGCTTGGCCAGGCGCGGTTTCGGCGCCGTCGTTTGCGCTGTCAGCCGTGGGGCACCCAACACCGGTAGGGGCGTCGGCAGGGGCAACGACTCTTCGAGCTGCGGATCGGCCACTGGCGCTTCACTGGCTTCAGGGACCGCGACCACTTCGGGCGAGGCGCGAGGCAGGATGGGGACGTCGCGGACAAAGTTCGGAATGCGCGGCGGGACAAAAGTGACGTGCTCGGCCGGCGTGACCAGCGTCATTGGGGACCAGGTGATCAAATACACCACGACCAGCAATACTGCCACCGAGGCGGCGGCGAAGATCCGGCTTGGCGCGGTCAGCGGCGAGCGCCGCAGTGGCGCAAGTGGCCAGGCTTCGGCCGCCCGCAGCTTGTCATAATCTGCCCGCTGGGCGGGATCGACGAGCACTGCATAAGCGGCGTTGATCGCGCGAGAGCGGGCCGCCGCTGTGGGTGAGTCGTTGCCGTCCGGATGATAGCGCCGGATCAGCGCCCGATAAGCGGCGCGAATCACGACGTCTTCCGACGTCGGCGAAAGCCCGAGCGTCGCATAATGGTCGGGAGTCACGGCGGCTGACCTATATCGCGCGGATGTCGAAGCGGCGGGCGGTCGGATGGCTGCTCGACAAGCCGCCGTCGACGACCAGCGCCTGGCCGTTGACGTAGGAAGATTCGTCCGAGGCGAGGAACAGCGCGGCGGCGGCGATTTCGTGCGCCTCGCCGCCGCGGCGCAACGGGTTCAAATCGCCGATGCGGTCGCTGCGGCCGGCGTCACGCGCCATCTGGTAAAGGACTTCGGTCATGCCCGTTTCGATAAGGCCGGGGCAGATGGCGTTGACCCGGATGTTCGTGCCGTAAAGTTGCTGGGCGGCGGTTGTGACGAGGTTGATGACCCCCGCCTTGGCCGCCGAATAAGCGGCGCCGCCGGCTCCTGAGCGCAAGCCGGCAACGCTGGCGGTGCAGATGATCGAGCCGCCGCCGCGGGCTTTGAGATGCGGCGCGGCGTGTTTGACGGCCAAGAACGGGCCGATCAGGTCGATGCGGAGGATTTCCGCCCAATCTTCCGCCGTCTGCTCGAAGATCGACGCGAGGCCGCCCGATATGCCGGCATTGGCGAAGACGATATCGAGCCCGCCGTGCTGCGCGACCGTGTCGTCAATCAGGCGCTTCACTTGCGCTTCGTTGCCGGCGTCGGCCGCGACGATGCCGTCGCCGGCATTGATGTCGGAGCCGACAACCGTCGCCCCTTCGTCGCGGAACAGCTGAGCCGCAGCCAGCCCGATGCCCGAACCGGCGCCGGTGACGATCGCAATCTTGCCGCTAAGGCGCCCTGGTCCCATGCTTGCTCCCATAACTCAATTAGCGCTGATATAGCGGCCACGCCAACCCGGAGCGCGCCATGGATTTCAACCTGTCACCAGCCGACGTCGAATGGCGCGACCGGGTCAAGACCTTCATCGACGCTGAGGTGCGGCCGCGCGCCGCCGACTATCACGCGCAGCAGCTTGAGGGGGAGCGCTGGAAAGTCCTGCCGGTGATCGAAGAGCTCAAGGTCAAGGCGCGCACCCAGGGCTTGTGGAACCTGTTCATGCCGCCGAGCCACGGCGCAGCGCACGTCGACGACAGTTTCGAGTTCAACGGGCCTGGCCTCAGCAACCTCGAATATGCATTCTGCGCCGAGGAGATGGGGCGGATTTTGTGGTCGTCGGAAGCGTTCAACTGCTCGGCGCCCGACACCGGCAATATGGAGGTGCTCCATCGTTACGGCACGCGCGAACAAAAGGAACAATGGCTGCGGCCACTGATGGATGGAGATATCCGTTCGGCGTTTCTCATGACCGAACCCGAAGTTGCCTCATCCGACGCGACCAACATCCAGTGCCGGATCGAAATGCGCGGCAACGAATATGTCGTCAACGGTCGCAAATGGTGGTCGAGCGGGGCGGGCGATCCGCGCTGCAAGCTGGCGATCGTCATGGGCAAAAGCGACACCAGCGCCAAGACTCACCAGCAGCAATCGATGATCCTGGTGCCGCTCGATGCCGACGGCGTCGACATCGTCCGCCACTTGCCGGTGTTCGGTTATGACGACGCGCCGCACGGCCATATGGAAGTCGAGCTCAACGACGTCCGTATCCCGCCGTCGAACATCCTGCTCGGCGAGGGGCGCGGGTTCGAGATTGCGCAGGGTCGGCTCGGCCCGGGGCGAATCCACCATTGCATGCGGATGATCGGCGTTGCCGAGGAAGCCATGGAGGCGATGACCAGACGGCTCCAATCGCGCACGGCGTTCGGCAAGACGCTCGCCGAGCAATCGGTGTGGGAGGAGCGCATCGCCGACGCGCGGATCGATATCGAGATGACGCGATTGCTCTGCCTCAAGGCGGCCGACATGATGGACCGCGTCGGCAACAAGGCGGCGCAGGGCGAGATCGCGATGATCAAGGTCGCCGCGCCGCGCACGGCTTTGAAAGTGCTCGACGACGCGATCCAGGCGCACGGCGGCGCCGGTGTGTCGTCGGATTTTCCGCTAGCCGCCGCCTGGGCGTCCGTGCGCACGCTGCGGCTCGCCGACGGGCCCGACGAGGTTCATCGGCGGGCGATCGCGCGAATCGAATTTAAGAAGCACGCATGAGCGAAGCGGCGCTCGACGAGCAGGCGCTCGGCGTTTGGTTGCAAGCCAATCTGCCGGGCTTCCAAGCGCCGTTTCGGTTGACCAAATTTCCGTCCGGCCAATCCAACCCGACCTACAAGATTAATTCCGCTTCCGGCGATTATGTCCTGCGCCGCAAGCCGTTCGGAAAATTGCTGCCGTCGGCGCATGCGGTCGACCGCGAATATCGCTTGCTATCGACGCTTCATCCTCTGGGTTTTCCGGTGCCGCAGCCGTTGGCGATCTGCAACGACGCGGGCGTCATCGGCGCGATTTTCTACGTGATGGAGGTCGCCAAGGGCCGGCCCTATGCGAACGGCGCGCTGCCTGAGTTTGACGCAGGCACGCGTGGGCGGATGTACGACCAATTGGTCGACACGCTGGCCGATCTGCACGCCATCGATCCGCGCGCCGCGGAGCTTGAGGATTTCGGCAGGCCGGGCAATTATTTCGAACGCCAGGTGATGCGCTGGACGCGCCAGTATCGCGACTCGGAGACCGATTATATTCCCGAGATGGAGCGGCTGATTGCCTTCCTTCCCGAAACGCTTCCCGAACAGTCGCGAACGTCGATCGTCCACGGTGATTACCGAATCGACAATCTCGTTTTCGATGGCGACGGAACGTTGACCGCAGTGCTTGACTGGGAGCTGGCGACGCTCGGCGATCCCGTCGCAGATTTCTCTTATCTGGCGATGCAATGGATGATGCCGGCCGATGGTGGCGCGGCGTTGGCCGGGCTCGATCTGGCAGCGCTTGGCGTGCCTTCGCTCGAGACGATCGTGAAGCGCTATTCGGAGCGTTCGGGGGTGCCGGTGGCGGACAAGCTCGACTGGTATTTCGCTTACAATCTTTTCCGGCTGGCGGGGATCGTCCAGGGCATCAAGAAGCGCCTGAACGACGGCAGCGCGAGCCACGCCAACGCCGCCGAAATCGCAGCCAAAGTGCCGACCTTGGCGAAGGCCGCCTGGAGCTTCGCCCAGTCGACTTGAAGTTGAGCGCTTCATCGATGGATTACAGGCACTTGGCGCGTGATTCATGAACGCCAGCAAACAGCATATTCAGCCATGGTGCAGCGCACAGCCTTTAGGAACTGCAATTGGGTCGCCGCGTTTTAATTGGCGAACGTTGTTACACAAACAAGGAGAGTGGCCATGAAGGCTGTTTCGAAAATCCTGGCGGGCGGCGTTGCTATTGCCGCGCTGGCCAGTGCGGCCCCCGCGGCCGCTCAATATTACCCTGGTTATGGTTCAGGCGGTTATGGTTCGGGCGGCAACGTCATCAGCCAGGTGCTGAACCAGGTGCTCGGGGGCTACGGCCAGAACGGATACAACTCCAACACCCGCTACGCCGTTCAGCAGTGCGCGGCCGCGGTCGAGCAGCGTATCAATGGGCGCAATAACGGCTATGGCGGCTATGGCGGTAATAGCGGATATGGCGGTTATGGCGGTTATGGTGCCGGTTACGGTTCATACGGCGGCTATGCCGGCGGCGGGCGAGTGCTCGGCATTACCCACGCTGACGTCCACAGCGGTGGCAGGGTGAAGGTCAAAGGCGTTGCCAGCAGCGGAATGAATTCCGGCTATGGCGGTTACGGCGGCTATAGCGGTTACGGCGGCTATGGCGGCGGATATGGAGCCCAGTCACAGGCCGACCTGAGGTTCAATTGCACGGTCGACTATCGTGGCTACATCAGCCAACTCGAAATCGACCGCAACAATTACAGCGGTTATCGCGGTTACTAAACGATCGCCTTTCGAGGTGAAAATTGGTGCGCCGGGGTCGAAAGACTCCGGCGCATTTTTTGTGCGTCAGGCCAAGCTACGGGCAACCTCGCCAAGTTGCTCGGCGCAGGTCCCCCAGCCGTCCTGGAAGCCCATCGCAGAGTGCTTTTCGGCGTCCGCTGAATTCATGTGCATCACAGTAGCAGTGTAACGAGTCTTGCTGTCGCCGGCGTCCTCGAATGTATGGATGGCTGTGAAGGGAAAGCCGTTACAGCCGTCGTCTGTGAATTCGTTTGGCCGATAGCCGCCTTTCATCGTTGTCGACCAGACGACGCGTTCACCGGGCACGACATCAAGCACGCAGGCGGTGCCGCTGTAATCGAAGCCATCGGGGCCAGTCATTCGCGTGAAAAACTTGCCGCCGGGCTTGAGCTCGATCTCGACCTCGGGAGTCGCGTAGGGCCGCGGCGCCCACCAGCGCTTGATGTGCTCGGGGTCGGTCCACGCCCGCCACACGAGGTCGCGCGGGGCGTCGAGCAGCCGCTCGAGCTTGAGATCGGTTGTGTCGCTCACGGATTTGTCTCCTGGTTGAGGTCGTCGATATAGTTTTCGAAGCGGTCGAGGCGCCCTTCCCACACCGTGCGTTGCGCACCGATCCAGGCTTCGGCCGCAGACAGCGCCTTCGGCTCGAGGCGGCAGGTGCGGACGCGGCCGGCCTTGTGCGTTGCAATCAGCCCGCTGGATTCCAGGGCCTGCAAATGCTGGAGCACCGCGGGCAGGCTGATGGGCAACGGGCGGGCCAGCTCGGATACCGAGGCGGGGCCGCGGCTGAGACGTTCCAGCATCCCCCGGCGAATGGGGTCCGACAAAGCATGGAAGGCGCGATCGAGACGGGGCGAATCGTTAAGCACATGCTTAAGTATCGCGAGCCGCGCTGATCGGCAAGCGAGAAGTCGGCGATGGGAAGAATACATCCGAAACGGAGGGATTTGCAGTCGTGGGTTAAGCGCCGGTCGGGCATGGCTGGTCTTTTCTCGAATTGGCGGCGGGCATTCTGGACAATCAACCTCTCGACATGATTGCAGGCGGGTCAGCGGACGCGCGTGCTGACGTGCGGGTCAATCTGTTCATGGCCGCGACTCTGCACGCGGCGGCGACGGAGACCGGGGTCAAGATCCGCGATTTGTCGGCAAGCGGCGCGCGGATCGAGAGTCCGGTGATCCCGGCAGTCGGCTCACCGATCATGCTGTCTCGTGGGAGCCTGAGCGTGCGGGGCCGCGTCGCATGGCGCAACGGCCAGCGCTGCGGGATTCAATTCGCCGCGACCATCTCCGTCCGCGCGTGGATGGCGAACCCGGTCAATCGCGAACAGGAGCGGATCGATAGCGTGGTGACCGCCATCAAAGCGGGCGTCGAGCCGCCTATGACAGCTACAACCGCAGGCGCTGCAACCGCCGAGGGGTTGCCGCAGGATCTGGCCCGCGTCACTTTGCTTCTGGAGAAGCTGGGCGACGCGCTGACGGACGATCCGGCCGTAATCGCCCGGCATGGCGTGGCGCTCCAGAATCTGGATATTGCGATGCAGATCCTCGCTGCGCTTGGCGAGACGATGGACGCGGGCAGGGGCGGCGCGGGGGTCGCGCGGCTCGAGGACCTTCGCAAGAGCTGTCAGCAAGCCTTGGGTAATACGGACTAGCGTTATTTTTTGACGCGGGCGCTGGGCGCGCGCAGTCTGTCGGCGAGGGGGTCGGCATGTACCGCGTGTCACTGAAGCAATCCTTGTTTTTGGCTGTGCCCGACGAGGCGATCGAGAGGCTGACAATCGGCGATCTGCTACGCCGTCGCGCGGCCGCCCATGGCGACACGGTCGCGCTCAAGGAAGTCGGCTACGACGGCGCCATCGGCCGCATCTGGACCTACGCGCAATTGCTCGCGGATGCGGAGCGGCTCGGGCGAGCGCTCGCCAGCCGCCACCCACCCGGCACGCGGATCGCCGTCTATGCCAATAATATGCCCGAATGGGTGCTGCTCGAGTTCGCCTCGGCGATGGCGGGCCTGACCCTGGTCACGGTTAATCCGGCGTATCAGAAGCGCGAGCTCAAATATGTCCTCGAACAGTCGCGCTCCGAGGCGATTTACTATGTCGCGGAGTTTCGCGGCAGCGCGATGACGGCGATCGTCGAGGCGGCGTGTGCCGACCTGCCGGCGATCCGCGACCGCATCCTGCTGACCGATCACCAGGCATTGTTTGAAGGTGAGGATCGCGGGCGGCTGCCGCACGTCGATCCCGGCGATGTCACGCAAATCCAGTACACGTCGGGGACGACCGGCTTTCCCAAGGGCGCTCTGCTCCACCACCATGGCCTCATCCAGAATGCGCGCGACACGATGCGCCGCCTTGGGCTTCGCCCTGGGGACACATTCCTGCAGATGATGCCGGTGTTCCACACCACGGGCTGCGCGGTGTGCCTGTTGGGCCCGATCGGCGCCGGCGCGACGGTGCTGCTCGCGCCGATGTTCGATCCGGAGATGATCGTCGCAGTGATCGAGCGCGAGCGGCCCGGCTTCGTATTTGGCGTCCCAACCATGCTGGTCGCGCTCGCCGACGAAGCGGAGCGCAGTGGTCGCGATGTCAGCTCGTTTCAGCGGATTCTGTCGGGCGGGGCGATGGTCGCTCCAGAGCTCGTCAGTCGGGTGCACGACGTGTTCGGACCGATGGTCCAGATTGCCTATGGTCAGACCGAATGCTCACCGGTCATGACCATGACCCACCATGACGATACGCTGGTCGACCTGACCGAGACGATCGGCCAGCCGCTGCCGAACATGGATGTCGCGATCCGCGATCCCAAGACGAGCGCGGTGCTGCCGGTCGGCGAGCAGGGCGAAATCTGCACCCGCGGCTATCATGTCATGACCGGCTATAACGACAATCCCGAAGCGACTGCCACGGCGATTGACGCGGATGGCTGGCTGCACACCGGCGATCTCGGCCGGATGGACGCGCGCGGCTATGTGGCGATCACCGGGCGGGTCAAGGAGATGATCATTCGCGGCGGCGAGAATCTGTTCCCAGCGGAGATCGAGAATGCGATGGTCGAGCATGCGGATGTCGGCGAAGTGGCGGTGATCGGCGTGCCGTGCCCGGTCTATGGCGAGCAGGTCGCCTGTTTTATGCGCGCGGCGGGGGAGCGGCGGCCTGACCCGATCGAGTTAAAAGCGTTCATCCGCGAGCGATTGTCACCGCAGAAAACGCCCAAGCACTGGCTGTGGGTCGAGCAATGGCCGCTCACCGGATCCGGCAAGATCCAAAAGTTCAAACTCGCCGAACAATTCGCCCGCGGGGAGCATCGGGGCGTGGCGGACTAGCGGATCGATCGAGACGCGGCACGGGCCATCCCCGCCTTCGACTTATTGCGGACATTCGATCAGCGGCCAGTTGCTAGCCAAGTCGGCGGCTCGTGATTGCCGTCACCAGATTGCATACAGATTATAGAGCATGTGCATCGCCGCTGGAGCGAATACGGACCCGGTCCGCCACCGGGCGAGCCCGAGAAGCAAGCCATCGACGAAGATAATCGCGATCACCCCCCAGGAATACTCGTAATGGAGCAGGCTCCAGCCCATCGCGGTCAAGGCAATAGTCAGCCCAACATTCACCCGGTCGCGAAGCCATGAAAAGATGATGCCGCGGAAGAGCAGCTCCTCGACCATCGGTCCCAGCACGCAAACGGCGAGCACGCGCATTGCCGACGCAAGCAGCGGCGCCTGTTGCCACGGGCGAAAGTCCCACGGGCCACGCCAGTGGGTGAGTGCGTCGCTGCCAAGCATCCAGGCGAGATAGACGGCGATGAAGGCCAGCGTCGGTACCAGCGGCGGGGCCGTCACGCCAAACCAGTCGAAAGACCGCTTGCTACGTTTCATCCGGACGGCCAGGATGACGAGTGCCGTGGCGCTGACGCCAACCTTGATCGCGGCAGATGAAATCGGATCCATCAGTCTCCCCTATCGATAATTTGAAACATACATGTAACTTGTAGGTTACATTAGGGGAGCAGTATTCGATTAACCGACGAACGGTTGGTGGTTCACCCGGCAGGACAAAGGGAAGTTGAGAATGGCCACGGCCGCAGCAGCAATCCTCGCCAAGGCGCGACGCAGGATCATCGACCATTTCATGAACTCTGAGGCGGTGTCGCCTGCGACCGCCGTCGCCTTCGTACCTCAGCGCCGTTTGATTGAGAGGCAGTTCACACGATTTCAGCAAAACGGAGTTGTCCGGGCAACCGCCGACGGCCGTTTCTGGTTCGACCTTCCGAGCTACCGCAGGTGGGAGAATGGACGCCGCTTGCGCCGCGCCGCCGCGGTTGTCATTGCGGTCGTCGCCGCCGCCGCCCTGTTTGCGTGATTTGGCAACCGAGGTTGCTTGCCAATGACTGCAATTCTCGGCTTGCGCCACCTGGTGAACTTTACTCCCGGACCGAAACGGCTATCGGCGGGTCCATGAGCCTCCATCCTGCCGAAACCATTCTGATCGTCGACTTTGGCAGCCAGGTGACCCAGCTGATCGCGCGGCGGGTGCGCGAGGCGGGGGTCTATTCGGAGATCGCGCCGTTCAACGCCGCCGGCGAGGCGTTCGAGCGGTTGCAGCCCAGGGGCATCATCCTGTCGGGCGGGCCGTCGTCGGTGATGTGGGACGACTCTCCCCGCGCGCCGCAGCATTTCTTCGACGCGGGCGTGCCGATCCTCGCCATCTGCTACGGCCAGCAGACGATGGCGCACCAATTGGGCGGAGCCGTCGTGGCCTCGGACAACCGCGAATTCGGGCGGGCGTTTATCGACATCATCGATCAATCGGCGCTGTTCGACGGGCTGTGGAGCGTCGGCGAAAAGCACCAGGTTTGGATGAGCCACGGCGACCGCGTCGAGCAGCTTCCGCAAGGCTTCAGCATCGTCGCCAAGTCGGAAGGCGCGCCCTACGCGATCGCCACTGACGAAGAGCGGCGCTTCTATTCGATGATGTTTCACCCCGAGGTGGTGCACACGCCCGACGGCGGCAAATTGCTGGCCAATTTCGTGCGGCACGTCTGCGGCTGCGCCGGCGACTGGACGATGGGCGCTTTTCGCGACGCCAAGATTGCCGAGATCCGCGCACAGGTCGGCAGCGGGCGCGTCATCTGCGGACTGTCGGGCGGAGTCGATTCGGCGGTCGCGGCGGTACTGATCCACGAAGCGATTGGCGAGCAATTGACCTGCGTGTTCGTCGACCATGGGCTGATGCGACTGGGGGAGGCCGAGCAGGTCGTTGCGCTGTTCCGCAACAGCTACAACATCCCGCTGGTCCATGTCGACGCCGCCAAGGATTTCCTGGGCGGGCTGGCCGGAGTCACCGACCCCGAAACCAAGCGCAAATTCATCGGCAAGACGTTCATCGACATTTTCGAGGCCGAGGCGGCGAGGGTCGGTGGCGCCGATTTCCTCGCCCAGGGCACGCTTTATCCCGACGTGATTGAAAGCGTGTCATTCACCGGCGGACCGTCGGTGACGATCAAGAGCCACCACAATGTCGGCGGCTTGCCCGACCGGATGAACATGCAATTGGTCGAGCCGTTGCGCGAATTGTTCAAGGATGAGGTCCGCGTGCTCGGGCGCGAGCTTGGGTTGCCCGAGGCCTTTGTTGCAAGGCACCCATTCCCCGGTCCGGGCTTGGCCATCCGCATTCCCGGAGAAGTCACGGAAGAGCGCTGCGACGTGCTTCGCAAGGCCGATGCGATCTACCTCGAGGAAATCCGCAACGCTGGGCTTTACGACGCCATCTGGCAGGCGTTCGCGGTGCTGCTGCCGGTGCGCACGGTCGGGGTGATGGGCGATTACCGCACCTACGACAATGTCTGCGCGCTACGGGCCGTGACCAGCGTTGACGGCATGACCGCCGACATCTACCCGTTCGACGCGGCGTTCCTCAGCCGGGTGGCGACCCGGATCGTCAACGAAGTGCCGGGGATCAATCGGGTGGTCTACGATTATACCAGCAAGCCGCCGGGGACGATCGAGTGGGAGTGATTGCAACACATTAGGGTTGACTAATGAATTAGTGACAGCTAATTGGTTGGCTATGCCCGAATTAAGCAGCATCGACGCCGTCATGCGGACACTCGCCGATCCGACCCGGCGCGCTGTGTTTGAGCGGATCGTCGGATCGGGCGAAATCAACGTTGCCGAGCTGACGCGGGGCAGCGGCGTCACCCAGGGCGCCATCTCCCAGCACCTCAAATCCTTGAAGCAGGCCGGGCTGATCGCCCCTCGCCCCGAGGGCCGCCACGTCTTTTACAGCGCTCGAACCGAGGGCCTCGAACCGATGGCCGAATGGCTAAAGACCTATCACCGATTCTGGACCGACCGCCTCGACACGCTCGAGCGCCTGTTGAGCGACGAGGACGCCGGCAAGACTGAATCTTCAAAAGGAGCTGGACGATGACCGAAGTTGCGACCCGCGAAGAGTTTGGGGTGCTGACCGAGCCCGGGACCCTGACCATCCGGCGCATCCTGCCGGGCCCAATCGAGCGCATCTGGGCCTATTTGACCGACAGCGACAAGCGCCGTCAGTGGCTCGCCGCCGGGGTGATGGACATGCGCGTCGGGGCGCCGTTCGAGCTTGTCTGGAACAATAGCGAGCTGACCGACCCGCCGGGCGAGCTGCCGCAAGGCCACGACGGGAAGCACCAGATGGTGAGCGAGATTACCGAGCTCGACCCGCCGCGCAAGCTGGCGTTCAGCTGGGGAGCGACGGGCGGCGTGACGTTCGAGCTGGACCCGCGCGGCGACGACGTTTTACTGACCCTCACTCACCGCCGGATCGCCGACCCGGCGATGCGGCTCAACATCAGCGCCGGCTGGCACGCCCACCTCGATGTCCTCGCGGCCAAAGTCCGGGGCGAGCAAACCAAGCCTTTTTGGGACCATTGGGCGGCTCTCAAGCAAGAATATCAGCAGCGACTGTCGGCCTGAGAGCGGACAATCCCAGCAGGAGTAAGCAAGATGAAAGACGATCCCGAGTGGCTGGACAATCGGCCACCAACCGTCACGGCCGATGCATGGGAAGCGGCGCGCCAAAAGCTTCTCGTCAAGGAAAAAAGCCTGACCCGCGCCCGCGATGCGCTGGCAGCCGAACGGCGGCGGATGCCATGGTTGGAGCTGGATAAGGCGTATGAGTTCGATGGGCCCGAGGGCAAGGCGAGCCTGCTCGATCTGTTCGAGGGCCGGCGTCAATTGATCGTCTACCGCGCCTTCTTTGAGCCTGGCGTTCATGGTTGGCCGGGGCATGCTTGCATCGGCTGCTCGCTGGTGGCCGACCAAGTCGCCAATGTCGCCCACTTGAACGCGCGCGACACGACCTTGGTGTTCGTCTCGCGCGCGCCGCCGGAGGACATCGCCCGGCTCAAGGCGCAAATGGGGTGGGACATCCCGTGGTACTCCATCACCGACAGTTTCGATCGCGATTTTGGCGTCGATGAATGGCACGGCACGAACGCATTCATTCGCGACGGCGACCGGGTTTTCAGGACCTATTTCGTCAACAACCGCGGCGACGAGCAGATGGGGGGCACCTGGAATTTCCTCGATATCACCGCACTCGGCCGCCAGGAGGACTGGGAGGATTCGCCCGAAGGGTATCCGCAGACAGCGACGTACAAGTGGTGGAACTGGCACGACAGCTACGTCCCCGACGCCGCTCCGGACAAGAAATGGGTCGAGGTGTCGGACGCCGGCGAGGCGGCGTTCCGGGACCGCGCCGGTGCTTAGGCGCACTGCGCGTGGCTTGGGCGATTTCCGTGTTGAAGAACCCGCCGGCGACCCGAGCCGTCAGGGTGGGGGCGCAGCTCCGCTCAGGGTGGCCGAGTGGCTGTCGCTCGCCGCTGCGCCTACTTTCGCGATCATGGCGCTGCTCAACGCAGCCCTTGGCGGACGGGTCGACATGCATGGATCGCCGTTGAGTGGAATGGTGCCGATGTACACGCTGATGAGCGCGGCACATTCGGCACCGTGGCTGCGCTTCGCCAATCGAAGCCGCGCCTCCTGAGCGGGACCCGATCGCGCGGCGGTTCTTCAGCGAGGTCTGAATTCGCGCAATAGAGACGCTGGTCGCGGGACTGCTGTGTTTGCCCGAAACATTTCGCCGGCGACTCGCCGATTATGCGCCCTCGAACGAACGTTCGCTAACTACGCGTCGAGCCGAGCCGGGGACGGGTTGAAAATTTCCGATTCGGGCCGCGTAAGGCCATCTGTTCATGTTGTAATCACAGCATTTTTGCCAATGTCAGTCCGAACTGAACACAAAAAGTCAGGATGGACTCATGATCCGCATTTTCTTGATGGCCGCCGTTTCGGCGCTTGCCATTTCCGCCCCCGCCCAGGCCGAAAAGGGCGGCAAGCGAGGCAACCAGGACCAAGCCGCGCAGCAACAGCAAGCGCAGCCGGCGCAGGAGCAGGCCCGCGGTGGCGGTCGCCAGCAGCGTGAGCAGCGCCAGCAGCAGGCCCCCCAGCAGCAGCAGCAGCAGCAGCGCGCCCAACGCTCGGCCGAGAATCGCGGCAACGGCGGCGCCATGCAGCGCTTCGAACAGCGGACCCGCCCGGAGCGGCAGCAACAGCGCTTCGAACAGCGCGCCCGGCCCGAGCGGCAGGTTTTCCAGCAGCAGCGCGCCCGGCCGGAGCAGCAGGTGGTCCAGCAGCGCGCCCCGCGGGTCGACAATCGCGCCCGCGCTCAGGAGCGTTTCGTCCAGCGGCAGGAGCGGCAGGTCGTACGCGGCAACCAGCGCCAGCAGCAGGTTCGGACCGAGCGTTTCGCCCGACCGGCGGAGCAGCGTGTCCAGATGGGCGACCGCTCGTTCAGGGAGCAGTTCAAGCAGCAGCGGCAGGCGGAGCGTTTCGCGCAGAAGCAGGAGCGCTTCGAGCAACGGTCGGCGCGGTTCGACAACCGCGTGGCGCAGCGCGTTCAGTTCGACACGGCTCGCAACGAGCGCTGGAGCCCGCGCCCGCAGGTGTCGGTCGGTGAGCGGCTGAACGTTCGCAACTATGACAATACCACGCCGGTCAATCGCGATTGGTATGGTGACTTTGCGGCGCAGCGCTATCGTGCGCAGTTCAGCAACGCGCCCGATTATTCGTACGATTACAATTATAACGACGGCTACCTTTACCAGGCCGATCGCAGCGGCTTGGTGACCGGGCTGTTCCCCTTGCTCGGCGGCGCGTTCGGCGTCGGGCAGATGATGCCGACCGGCTATTCAAGCTACAACGTGCCGTACGGCTATCGGAGCCTTTACTACGACACGCCCGACTATGATTACCGCTACGGCGACGGGGCGATCTATCGCGTCGACAACAATACGCAGATGATCCAGGCGGTCGTCGCCTTGCTTACCGGGCAGCAGTTCGGCGTCGGCCAGGCATTGCCGATGGGCTATGACGCCTACAACGTGCCTTACGCATACCGCAGCCAATATTCCGACAGCAGCGACATGTGGTACCGCTACGACGACGGCTTCATCTATGGCGTCGACCCTTACTCCCGGCAGATCGAGAACGTCTATCCGGTGTCGTACGGCGGCTTCTCGGTCGGCTATCCGGCGCCGTCCTACGCAAGCTACGGTTATTCGAGCTACGGGATGCCGTACGGCTACGACGACCTCTATTACAGCCAGCCGGGTTATAATTATCAATACGCCAATGGCGGGATCTACCAGGTTGATCCGAAGACGCAGCTGGTTTCGGCGCTGGTCGCGCTGGTCACCGGGCAGAACCTCGGCGTCGGCCAGATGCTGCCCAGCGGCTACGATGCCTACAATGTGCCGTCGGCGTATCGCGCGAGCTATTACGACACGCCGCGCACCATGTACCGTTATGACGACGGCATCATCTATGGCGCCAATCGCAACAGTCGGCTGATCGAGACCGCCATCCCGGTCGCGTATAATAGCGGCTTTGCGGTCGGCTATCCGGTGCCCGCGGCCTATCCGGGCTATGCGGTGCCGCCGCTCTACAGCGACCTCTATTACGCCCAGCCGGGGTATGATTACCGCTACGCCAATGGCGGCATCTACCAGATCGATCCGCAGACGCAGATGGTGCAAGCGATCGCGGCACTGCTGACCGGCCAGAGCTTCGGCGTCGGCCAGATGCTGCCTACGGGCTATGACGCCTATAACGTGCCGTACGGCTATCGCGACCGCTATGCCGACAGTTCGGACAGTTGGTACCGCTATGCGGACGGCAACATCTATCAGGTCGATCCCGGAACGCGGCTGATCCAAGCCGTCATTGCGGTCGCCTGACTTCTGCTGATTTAACAGAAGTTTAACGCCTGGGTCCTGACTTGACCCGCCGACGACTTTCCGCTGCAACAAAAGCAAGCGGACGGTCGTCGGGAGTCGAAATGAGAAGAGTCGGAAGTTTCTTGACGGCGGCCGGGATGCTCGCGCTCGCCTCCTGCTCGGCAGTGCCGCAAAGGGTCGCCCCGCCGCCAATCCGCGTCGCCGAACCGAACCCCCTCCCGTACCACTGGAGCCAGGGCAACGCGCCCCAGGCGCACGCCGACGCCCGCGCCGTGTTTGGGCCGCTGGCGCTCCGGCCCGGCGATTATCGCTGGGCGGCGGGGATCCCGCAATCGGGCGAAACCCGGGTCGTCATCGATCTGCTGACCCAGCTCTTCTACGTCTACCGGGCCGACCAGCTGGTCGGCGTGTCGACCATCTCCAGCGGCAAGAAGGGGCGCGAGACGCCGCTCGGCTTCTGGGCGGTGATGAACAAGCAGAAGCTTGGCCACAGCCGCAAATATGACAATGCGCCGATGCCATTCATGCAGATGTACGACGCCAAGGGAATCGCCTTCCACGCCGGCCCAAACCCCGGTTATCCGGCGAGCCACGGCTGCGTCCGGCTACCGCTGAAGTTCGCCGAGCGGCTCTACGGCCTGACGACGATGGGCACCAAGGTGACCATCGAAGGCTAGCTTCGGCCGGTTTTCCACGCCATTTTATCGTATTACGTAAAATAATCATTGTATAATGATGGACTCCGGTGCATTGCGCGTCTCACAAACCGTGAGGTCCTTCATGTCGATCCGCTTATTGATGTTTCTCCTTCGATTTACTCAGGTCATGATCGGCATCGCCGCCGCCGTCGTTCTGCTCGTGTTCGTCGCGCACCTTGCCAATGGCGGGCCGTTCACCGCCAGCTGGCCGGTGGTCACCACGGATGCCGTCATCCACCCGCTCCAGGCGGGCGCCGGATCGATCCGCATCGACCATGGCCTGCTCGCCTTGTCATCCTCCGATTGGCGGCCAGAACTGGCCCAGCTATTGTTCGTGATGCTGTTCGCCGGCGGAGCGACTTTTGCCGTCATCCAGCTCATGCACGTCGTTCGCAGCATCGCCAAGGGGGAGCCATTCGCGCCCGAGACCGCTCGGCGCCTGCGGATCATCGGCTGGCTGGCGATCGCCTGGGCCGGTTTCGATGTCGCGATTGCGCTGGTGCTCGAGCCGTTGCTACTCTCCGGGGCCGCTCCCCTGGAACCCGGGGTGCGGCTCGCCTCAAGCCTTGCCAAGGGCGCCAATTACCAGCTCGATTTCCGGCTCGACTTCGTCAAGATCGGAGCGGGCCTGGTTGCATTGGCGCTGGCGCAGGCGTTTGCCATCGGCGGGCGGCTCGCCGAGGATGACGCGGCAATCGTCTGATGCCGATCATCGTCACCCTCGACGTCATGCTCGCCAGGCGCAAGATGGCGGTCGGCGCGCTGGCCGAGCGGGTCGGCATTTCGCTGACCAACATGTCCTTGCTCAAGACGGGCAAGGTAAAAGGCGTGCGGTTCGCGACGCTCGAGGCGATCTGCAAAGCGCTGGACTGCCAGCCCGGCGACATTCTCGAATATGAGCCGGCGTCCGACGATGAAGCGGTCATCGAGGATCAGGCGGCGCTTAAGATTGGGACCTAGCTCGCGGCCTCCACAGCCATCGCTACGAGCGGTTCCGCGACGGCCGGTGCTTCGGTAAGATATTGGTGCAGAGCAGCGACGACCTGGGCCCCGTCGCCGACCGACGCCGCAACCCGTTTGACCGAACCCGAACGGACATCGCCAACCGCGAACACGCCCGGCCGGCTTGTCTCCAGCGGCAAGCAGCCGGCGCGCGCTTCCGGACCGGTCAGGATGAAGCCGCGCTCGTCGAGCTTGAGGCTCGAACCGGCGAGCCAGTCGGTGTTGGGGTCGGCGCCGATGAACAGGAACAAGTGACGGACCGAACGGTGTGTCTCGGCGCCGCTGGCGCGATCGCGCCAGCAGATCGATTCGAGCGCATGCTCATGGCCGTCGAGCTCCGAAATTTCGACGCCGATGACGACCTCGACATTCGCGAGGCCAGCAATCCGTTCGACTAGATAGGCCGACATGGTCTGCTCGAGTGGGCGGCGGGCGAGCAGCGTCACTCGGGCGGCATGGGCGGCGAGGAACACTGTCGCCTGGCCGGCGCTATTGCCACCGCCGACCAGCGCGACCTCTACTCCGGTGGCGAGCTTGGCCTCGAGCGGCGACGCCCAATAGTGGATCGATGTCCCTTCGAATTGTTCGAGGTTGGCGGCGTCGAGGCGGCGATAGCGAGCGCCTGTCGCGAGCACAACGGCGCGGGCCCGCAGACGCTCGCCGTTGTCGAGGCTCAAACGCCGAAATCCGAGGTCCGCATCGCATTCGAGCTTCACCACCTCGTCGGGAATGGCCATCTCGACGCCGAACTTTTGCGCCTGGTTGAACGCTCGGGCCATCAGCGCGAGTCCGGAGATGCCGGTCGGGAAGCCAAGGTAATTCTCGATCCGCGCCGACGCGCCCGCCTGTCCGCCGAACGCGCGGCAGTCGAGAACCAGCACGTCGAGTCCTTCGGACGCGGCATAGACCGCGGTTGCAAGCCCGGCCGGGCCGGCACCGATAACCGCGACGTCGAACAATCGGTCGGGATCGATCGGCCCGACCAGACCGAGGCCGCGGGCGAGCGAGCCTTCGGTCGGATTGCGCAGCAGACGACCGTCGGGGCAGAGCACGATCGGCAGCTCCTCGGGCGCGACGTTGAACCGGTCGATCAACGTCTTGGCATCGGCGTCGGCCTCGGGGTCGAGCCGCTGATGCGGATGCCCGCTGCGGCTAAGGAAATTTTCGAGACGAAGAACTTCGCCGTCGCCTTCGCGGCCAACGATCACCGGCCCGCCCACTCCGGCTTCCAGCAGGCCAACGCGGCGCAGGATCAGCGCGCGCATGATCCGCTCGCCGAGTTCGGCTTCGCCGACCAGCAACGCCCGCAGCCGGTCGGGCGGGATAACGATGGCTTCGACGTCGCTATTGGCCGTGGCATCGATCAGCGCCGGCTTGCCGGACAATTGGGCAAGTTCGCCCATGAACGAGCCGGCGGTATGGGTGACGATCAGAAGCTGCGGTCCGCCATCGCTGTGTTGAGTGATGTCGACTTCACCCGAAAGGACCAGCGTCAGGCCGTGGCCGGTCTCACCCGAGCGCACGAGCACATCGCCTGCAGCAAAGGCGCGCGGCGCCCCGAAGCGCCCCAGCCGGGCTATTTCCGCCGGTTTCAGAAGCGGGTACATTTGCTCGCGGCGGGATTCACGGAGCGGCGAAGTGATCTCGGTCCGGAGAGGAGGATCAGACATTCTCCGTCGCTTAAAGAATTTCATTGGCCTTGTCTTGGCGGCATTGCCTTGCGCCCGTTGCGCTTCCGGCGCAGTTTGCCCGTGACGATTGAGCAACAGGGAAATCACATGGACGACGAGTATAAGCCGCGTGAATTGGCCGGCTGGTACATGCCGGCCGCCGTCGCGGCGCTGCTGTTCATGGCCTTTGGCTGCGTCAGCTATTTGATGCACGTCCTCGCCGACCCGGCGACAATGCCGCTCGACCAGCGCGCTGCGTTTGAGGCGGAGCCGATGTGGGTGACCGCAGCCTACGCGATTGCGGTGTGGGTGGGCCTCGCCGGGACGGTGCTGCTAGTGATGCGCAAGAAGCTCGCCGAGCCTCTGCTGATGGTGTCGCTCGCGGCGGTGCTTGTGTGGCTCGCGGGGCTGTTGGTAACGACCGAGCTGCGCGAAAACATGTCGGCCAATGATCTGCTCGTTGCGCTGGTCGTCACCGCGCTGACCTGGACGGTCTTCTGGTTCGCACGCCATTCAAGACAGCGGGGCTGGCTGCGGTAGCGACGCGCCGCTAGAGTCCGCCCATGTCGAAGATCACTTACGACAGCGATACCAGCCGGGCGACGCCGACGCCGGTGCCAGGCAAGCGCACGACTGCGCCGGCGATCCGCGCGCGCAAGGTCGATGGCGCGACCGAGCCGCCGATCGTCATGCTGACCGCCTACACGATGCGAATGGCGCAGTTGCTCGACCCGCACTGCGACATGCTGCTGGTCGGCGACAGCCTCGGCCAGGTGATTTATGGCCTCCCGTCGACCATCCCCGTCAGCCTTGAGATGATGTGCGCGCACGGCGCGGCGGTGGTCCGTGGCAGCTGGCATGCCTTGGTCGCGGTCGACATGCCGTTCGGCTCCTACGAGGGCTCGCCCGAGCAGGCGTTCGCCTCGGCGTCGCGGATCATGAAGGAAACCAGCTGCGCGGCGGTGAAGCTGGAGGGCGGCGATGTCATTGCGCCGACCATTCGTTTCCTGAGCGAGCGCGGCATTCCGGTGATCGGCCATGTCGGGCTGACTCCGCAAGCCGTCAACGTGCTCGGCGGCTATGGCGCCCGCGGTCGGGGCAAGGCCGAGGCCGACAAGATCCTCGTCGACGCCCGGGCGGTCGACCAGGCCGGTGCGTTCTGCATTGTCGTCGAAGGCGTACAGGAAGACGTCGCGGCGCAAGTCGCAAGCAAGGTTGGCGCGCCGGTCATCGGCATCGGCGCCTCGGCCGCGTGCGACGGCCAGGTGCTGGTGACCGAGGATATGCTCGGATTGTTCGAGCGCACCCCGCGCTTCGTCAAACGCTACGACGATCTTGCTGCCCGGATCGGCGAGGCCGCTGCAGCTTACGCCGCAGAGGTGAGATCGCGCGCTTTCCCAACGGCCGAACAGACCTATAAGCCGAAAGGGTAGGATTTGGCGGCGCACTGCCACTGAAGATCGGGGGAGAATAAGAATGTTGCGAATTTGGCTGGCCGGCGCCGTGACGATTGCGGCGCTGCTCCCGACACAAGTCCAAGCTCAAAGCAGTGGCGAAGTCAGGCTCCATGGCAAGGGTCACTTCAAAGGCCCGCAGAAAATCATCGCCGGACCCCGACAGTACATCGACCCGCCCTTTCTTGTGAAAAGCGTCACCATTCCACCCGGCACCCAATGGGAATTGTGCAGCGGCAACACCTATTCGGGCTGTCGCCAATTCAGCAAATCCGATCCCGGGATGGTGATGTCCGTGCGCTCGGTGCGTCCGGTCGCGGCTATTCTTTCGGGAGAAGTGACAGCGGATGGACAGCCACTGCGCGGCAATGGCCGGTCCCTTCGTGGCCTCGCGAGCGAGTATTTTGTCTTTCCGGAAACGGCCGGCAACCGGATCGAGGTCGCTCCGGGTACCGCCGAAGCCATGACTCGCGGGGCCGGTGACTTCTGCCACACGCGCGGCTGGCGCACGTCGGCGCACGAGCGGCTGCAGACAGTCGGTGGGCGATTCTACCTCGCGGACGTGCTGTGCGTGAACGACACCGGACGGTAGGATTGGGAGCCCCGGTTCGATTGTCGCCTTCACCCTTTGCCTTTGGCGCTTGACCGGCTAGACGCGGCGATGCCAGCTTCCGTTCATGTCACGTGGGGAAGGAAGCCGCCGGCACCTGAAATCCTGATGATATGAGTTGAGGCACGTCTTGGCGCTTACCCCGGACACCGGTGAAACCTTTCTTCGCGAAGTCGACGAGGATCTCCGCCGCGATCAGCTGCGGACGATGGCGCGCAAATATGCCCCGTTATTGATCGCCGCGGTCGTGCTGTTGCTTGCTGCGGCGGGGGGCTGGCTGTTCTGGCAGGACAAGCAGAATAAGGCTGCGGCCGCCGACTCCGAAGCGCTCGCCCAAGTCTATACCGACATCGGCGCCGGCAAGGTGGAGAGCGTGCCGCCCCGGCTCGATGCCCTGGCCGAGGGCGGCAGCGACGCGGTCCGCGCCTCGGCCTTGTTCACCAGCGCTGCCGTGGCGATCGAGCAGAACGACAGGCCGCTGGCGATCGCCAAATATAATGAAGTCGCCAACGACAAGGGGTTGCCGGAACCCTATCGCAACCTCGGCCTGATCCGGGCGACGACGCTCGAGTTCGACAGCCTCAAGCCCGACCAGGTCATCGCCCGGATGGAACCGATCGCCAAACCTGGCAACCCGTGGTTCGGAAGCGCCGGCGAACTCACCGCCATGGCGATGATCAAGCAAGGCAAGAATTTGCAAGCGGGCCAGTTGTTCGCCGCCATCGCCGCCGACCGGCAAGTGCCCGAATCCATTCGCACCCGAGCGGTGCAGATCGCCGGCAGCCTGGGTGTCGACGCGAGCGCCTCGCTCCCTGCGCCTGCTCAATAGGAATGAAAAGCAACATGACCCGGACCAAGACCAAGCTCGTCATTTTGATCGCCGCCGCCATGGCCGCAAGCGGCTGCGGCGTTTTCAAGAAAGGCGCTCCCAAGACCCCGGTGCTCGGCCAGCGCGTCGCGGTCCTGATGACCGAGAACGATGCAACGGTCGATCCGGCGACCGCGGCCTTGCCGATGGTCTTGCCGGCACCGGTCGCCAACCCCGATTGGGCGCAGTCCGGCGGCAATGCCGCCAAGTCGATGGGTCATCTGGCGATCGGCAACAGCCTTGGCCAGGCGTTCAGCGTGTCGATCGGCTACGGCAGCTCGGTTGGCGGTCGGCTTGCATCGTCGCCGGTGGCCGGCGGCGGCCGCATCTATACGATCGATACCAACGCCACGGTGCGGGCGTTCGACGCCCAGACCGGGGGCAGGGCCTGGGAAAGCCAGTTCGGCACCGAGAAGGGCAATAGTTCGTCGCTCTATGGCGGCGGCGTCGCCTACGACAACGGCCGGATCTACGCGACCAACGGGCTCGGCTTCGTCGCCGCGCTCGATCAGCGCAACGGCGGTGTCATCTGGCAGGTGCGGCCGGGCGGCCCATTGCGCGGGGCGCCGACCGTCGTCGGCGACACGGTCTATGTGATGAGCCAGGACAATCAGATCTATTCGTTGAAGACCTCGAACGGGACGACCAACTGGTCGAACGCCGCGTCGCTCGAGATTGCCGGCGTGTTCGGCACCGGCTCGCCAGCCTTCGGGCAAGGGACGGTGGTCGCCGGTTTCTCATCGGGTGAGCTCAACGCCTACCGCTATGAAAACGGGCGGCTGGTGTGGCAGGACACGCTGTCGCGGACGAGCATCCGGACCAGCGTGTCGTCGCTGTCGGACATCGACGCCAATGCGGTGATCGACAACGGCCAGGTGTTCGCGATCGGCCAGGGCGGTCGGATGGTCGCGCTAGAACTGATCAGCGGTCAGCGGCTATGGGAACTGAACATTGCCGGCATCGCCTCGCCGTGGGTGGCTGGCGACTGGGTGTTCGTCGCGACCGAAGACGGCAAGCTGATGGCCGTCGCCCGCAACACCGGCAAGATTCGCTGGGTCAATCAGATGCCGCAGTACGAACGCCAAAAGAGCAAGCGCGGGCAAATCACCTATCGCGGGCCGATCCTCGCCGGTGGCCGGCTGATCCTGGTCGGGTCGAACGGGACGCTGATCAACTTCGACCCGGCGACTGGCAACTTCCAGAGCCAGACGACGATCGGCGTGCCGATCACGCTTGCCCCGATCATCGCCAATTCGACGCTCTACATCCTCGACGACGAAGGCCATTTGCGCGCGTTCCGCTAGGCAAACGAACCCCTCCCTCCCGCGCGTCGAGACTGCTAGGGCACCGCGATGCCCATCCCTACCGTCGCCATCGTCGGCCGGCCCAACGTCGGCAAGTCGACCCTGTTCAACCGATTAGTCGGCAAGAAGCAGGCGCTGGTCGACGACCGGCCGGGAGTCACTCGCGACCGGCGCGAGGGCGACGCCACTTTGCTCGGTCTCGAATTCCGCATCGTCGATACCGCCGGCTATGAGGATGAGGAACCGGAGACGCTGCCCGGAAGGATGCGCCAGCAGACCGAAGCCGCGGTCCGCGACGCCGACATCGCCTTGTTCCTGATTGATGCGCGCGAAGGGCTGACCCCGCTCGACGAGGAGATTGCGCGCTGGCTGCGGACGGGCGAAACGCCGGTGATCGTCGCCGCCAACAAGGCCGAGGGGCGTGGCGGCGAGGCGGGCCGGCTCGAAGCTTACGCCATCGGGCTGGGCGAGCCGATCGCGATCAGCGCCGAGCATGGCGAGGGCATCGTCGACCTGTTCGAGGCGCTGAGGCCGCTCATCGAGGCTTATGAAGGCGAGCCCGACGACGAGGACAACACCGAGGGCGGGCCGCTCAAACTGGCGATCGTCGGCCGGCCCAACGCCGGCAAGTCGACGCTGGTCAACCGGATGCTCGGGCACGAGCGGATGATCACGGGCCCCGAAGCCGGGATCACGCGCGACTCGATCACCGTCGAATGGACGTGGCAGGGCCAGCAGGTGCGGCTGGTCGACACCGCCGGCTTGCGCAAAAAAGCCAAGGTTGACGACAAGCTCGAGCGTTTGTCGGTTGCCGACACCCGCCGCTCGATCGACCGCAGCGAAGTCGTGCTGCTATTGCTCGATGCCACCCGCGGGCTCGAAGTGCAGGATTTGAAGATCGCCGACGCGACCGTCGAGGAAGGCCGCGTGCTGATCATCGCGGTCAACAAATGGGACATTGCCGACAACGCGTCGTCGCTGTTCAACGGGATCAAGGCGGCGCTCGAGGAAGGCCTGTCGCAACTGAAGGGCGTTGCGGTGCTGACCGTCTCGGCCAAGACCGGCAAGGGCATCGACCAGATATTGAAGACCGCGTTCGAGTTGCGCGAAGCCTGGTCGCGCCGCGTCGGGACCGGCGAGCTCAATCGCTGGTTCGAAACCGCGATCGAGACGAATCCGCCACCCGCGCCCAAGGGCAAGCGGATCAAGCTTCGCTACATCACCCAGATCAAGAACCGGCCGCCGAGCTTCGTCGTCTTCGGCAACCGCACCGACGAACTGCCCGACAGCTATCGCCGCTATCTGGTCAATGCGCTGCGCCGCGATTTGAAGCTGGGGCCGGTGCCGCTGCGGCTGTCATTCCGTGGCTCGCGCAACCCGTTCGATACGGCCCCGAGCAAGCTCGACCGCGGCAAGTGATGCGGGGCCAAGTCCTTCGGCGCTAAGCATGTCTTTACCCTTTCCGGGCTAATCCGGGGCGTGGGACCCTGGCCGTCACGCGTCGGCGGCATATTTGGAGCGGCTTCAACTTGACCGAAGCAGGTAATTTCAGCGAGCAGGCACTGGATGTCGTCGACTGGGTGCATTTCGAGAAGAGCCGCGCCGAGCTCGGCCCCGGCTTCATCCGGATTCTGAGCTATTTTCGCGAAGACGGGACCAAATCGGTCGGCCAGATCGAACAGGCGATGCACGAGGGCAACCCGGCGGCGCTGGTCATTCCCGCACATACGCTCAAAGGTGAAGCCCGCCAATTCGGGGCCGAGCCGCTGGCCGAGGTCGCCGAGTTGATCGAGACCACCGCGCGGCTGTGCATCGAGACCCACAGCCGGCCCGACGAGCTGGTCAAGGACGTCGTCGAGCTTCGCCGGCTGTTCCGCGAGACCATCGACCTGTTCGAAAAAGCGACCAACCCGCTCGTCACCCGCACGCCGCAGGATGCGTTCGGGCGCAAGGCGAGCAACCAGGATTTCGGCCGGATCTAGTCTTCGGGTTTTGGCCGCGGTGCCGCCAGGCAATCAATCCTCAGCCGCCTCCGACTGAAGCTGGATGTAGTTGGGCAGACCCATTGCGGCGATCAGCTCGAATTGCTGCTCGAGATGGTCGACATGCTGTTCTTCATTGGCGAGGATTTTCGCAAACAATTCGCGGCTGGTGAAATCGAGGACAGTCTCGCAATGGGCGATGGCGCCTTTCAACTGGTCGACCGCCTCAAGCTCAAGCTCGAGGTCGGCGCGCAGGATCTCCTCGACATTCTCACCGATGCGCAAGCGGCCGAGCGCCTGGAAATTGGGCAGTCCGTCGAGAAACAGGATGCGCTCCGCCAATTGGTCGGCGTGCTTCATCTCGTCGATCGATTCGTGGCGCTCGAACTTGGCGAGCTTGTGAACGCCCTTATTGTCGAGCAGGCGATAATGCAGCCAATATTGATTGACCGCGGTCAGCTCGTTGCGGAGCGCTTCGTTGAGGAGCTCGATGACCCGTTGATCGCCCTTCATTCGCGCCTCCCTGCCTGCAGGCTGGGCATAAACGAGCGCGCCGCTCTGGCGAAGGATTAAATCAGGCGGCGTGTTTGGAGCAGACGGCGAGCAGGGCCGCGCGCTCCTTGGCGATCAGTTCGTCGGCGTAGGGCACACAATGGCCGCATTGCACTTCGCAATCGATCGAGCGGTAGGCGCTGACCGCGCACGGCGCGCCGCAGCGGGCGGCGGCCCGGATGTCATCCTCGCGAATCGCATTGCAGACACAGACGATCATGGAGCGCCTGTACTGCTAATGCGACAAATTCGCAATAGTTATTAGGGACTACGCGAGCGCAGGCTCCTGGCGGTGATGAGCGCGATAGGGATTCCGACGAGCACGATGTGGGCGAACAATTGGGTGGCGATCGACATCGGCTTGGGCGGCCATGCGCCGAAGCGCAGCGGGACGACGATCAGGTTCATCACGATATAGGTGATGACGCCATAGGCGAGGCCGGCTCGGTACGGCATGTCGATCAGGTGGCGGCGGGCGGGGGCGCCAGCGAACAGCACATAGGCCGCCGCCATGATTCCCATCAGCGCGAAATGGACGAGCAGGCCGAGGATCGCGCCGGCGGTGCCCATGTCGGTGGCGGCGGGGAAGGGACCCGAGCCGACGCGGCGCAGCATGTCGGGAATCTCGTGGCCGAAAGCGAGCGTCAGGATCATCGCGAACACAATGTCGAGCGTCCCCGCGACCAGCGTCGCCCAGGCGATCGTCTTTCCAGTGCCGTGCATTCACCCCTCCACCATGCAGTCTGCGCTGCATGGTCCCCCTCCCCATCGCTGCGCAATAGGGAGGAGCTTCAAGCCAGCGCGGCGTCAGCGCCCATAAGGTTGGGGAAGAAGCCCTCGTGCGCGGCGCGGAGGTCGGCGAGGCTGACGCTCACAGGTGCTGGCGGCCCATGCCAACTGAGAACGAGCTCGGGCGAGCTGATCACCGAGCCCATTGTAACCGCCCCAACCTTCGCATCTGCAATCACCGTCCACAATGGATTGAGGCGGACATCGCCTTCGTTGCGGGGGGCAGCGACAACAAACCGGGATTGGTTTTCGCCGAACCAGAAATGATGTTGCCTGCGCGGATCAGTGCAGAGATTACCCAGTTCAGCGCCGAGGTTACCGGCCAAGGCCATCTCTGCCACGGCGACGAGAATACCCCCGTCCGATACATCGTGGACGGCGTTGACCAGTCCATTGGAAATCAGGTGGCGGATTAGATCCGACGTTTGACGCTCCTCATCTAGATTGACGTGAGGAGGTCGACCAGCACTCCGTCTAAGCACTTCGCGCAGCCACAATGACTGCCCAAGCTCGCCATCGATGTTTTTATTGGTGTGAGGCCCGATGAGGATGATGTCGTGGCCAGCGTTTTTAAACCCAATTGTCGCGCTCTTCTCCCAATCCTCCAGCAGGCCGACGCCGCCGATCGCGGGGGTGGGGAGGATGGCGATGGAGGTGCCGTCGTCGGCCTTGGTCTCGTTGTACAACGACACATTCCCGCTCACGATCGGGAAGTCGAGCGCGCGGCAGGCATCGCCCATGCCGCGGAGGCACTCGACGAACTGGCCCATGATCTCGGGGCGCTGCGGATTGCCGAAGTTGAGGCAGTTGGTGATCGCCAGCGGCTTGGCGCCGACCGCGCAGAGGTTGCGATAGGCTTCGGCGACCGCCTGCTTACCGCCCTCATAGGGGTCGGCGAAGCAATAGCGCGGGGTGCAGTCGGTGGTCATCGCCAGCGCTTTTTTGGTGCCGTGGACGCGGACCACCGCGGCGTCGCCGCCGGGGCGCTGGACGGTGTCGGCGCCGACCGACTGGTCGTATTGCTCCCACACCCAGCGGCGCGAGGCGAGCGCGGGCGAGGCCATAAGCTTGAGCAGATCGGCGGCGATGTCGGTGGACTCGGGGATATCAGTCAGCGGCTGGGGCGGGTGTGGTTTGGTGTAGGGCCGTTCGTACAGCGGCGCTTCGTCGGCGAGCGGATCGAGCGGGATGTCGGCGACGCTCTCGCCGTTCCATTCGAGGACCATGCGGCCGGTATCGGTCACCTCGCCGATCACCGCGAAATCGAGTTCCCACTTGCGGAAGATCGCCTCGGCCTCGCCCTCGCGGCCGGGCTTGAGGACCATCAGCATCCGCTCCTGGCTCTCGGACAGCATCATCTCATAGGGCGTCATACCCTCCTCGCGGCACGGCACCTTGTTCATGTCGAGGCGGATGCCGACGCCGCCCTTGGACGCCATCTCGACCGATGAGGACGTCAGCCCCGCCGCGCCCATGTCCTGAATGGCGACGATCGCGTCCGACGCCATTAGTTCCAGGCACGCTTCGATCAGCAATTTCTCGGTGAACGGATCCCCGACTTGGACCGTCGGGCGCTTCTCCTCGCTGTCCTCGGAAAAATCGGCGGAGGCCATGGTCGCGCCGTGGATGCCGTCGCGGCCGGTCTTGGAGCCGACATACACCACCGAATTGCCGATGCCCGCGGCGGCGGAATAGAAGATCTTGTCGGCCCGCGCGACGCCGACGGTCATCGCGTTGACGAGGATGTTGCCGTCATAGGCGGCGTCGAAATTGACCTCGCCGCCGACCGTCGGGACGCCGACGCAATTGCCGTAGCCGCCGATGCCGGCGACGACTCCAGCGACCAAATGCCGCGTCTTGGGATGGTCGGGGCTGCCGAAGCGCAATGCGTTCAAATTGGCGATCGGCCGCGCGCCCATGGTGAAGACGTCGCGCAGGATGCCGCCGACTCCGGTCGCGGCGCCCTGGTAAGGCTCGATGTAGCTTGGGTGGTTGTGGCTCTCCATCTTGAAGATGCACGCATCGCCGTCGCCGATGTCGATGACGCCGGCATTCTCGCCGGGGCCGCAGATCACCCACGGCGCTTCGGTCGGCAGCTTTTTCAGATGCACGCGCGAGCTTTTATAGCTGCAATGCTCGGACCACATGACCGAGAAGATGCCGAGCTCGACGAGGTTCGGCTCGCGGCCGAGCGCTTTCAGCAAGCGCGCATATTCGTCTTCGGAAAGCCCGTGCTCGGCGACGATCTGGGGAGTGATTGGGGAGTTCATGGCGCGCGCCTTAGCGAGCGCGACGGACGGGGGCTAGGCTCCGCCCCAGCTAATGCCAGGGCGGAAGCTTAAGCGTGGCAGCTCGACGAGCCCTTGTCGGGGCGGGTCAGCGTGACGTTGGAGCCGGTTGCAGACCCAGTCAGCGAATAGCCTTCGGCAACCATGGCCTGGCCAGCTTCGGGTCCGGTGACCTGAACGGGGGCACCGTTCTTGTCGCTGCGGATGTTGGCCGACTTATTGTCCGACAGCCAGTCGATGTAGACGACGCTATTGTCCTTGCAGCGGTAGATCTTGCTGGCGACGATCGCTGGCGGCAGCTCGACGGGAACAGCGGCGGCGGCGTTATTGGCCTCTTCGGCGGCGGCGTTGGTCTGGGCGCCCTTGTTGCAGCCGGCTAGCGCAGCGGCGGCGGTCAGGGCGAGAGCGAGTGTGGTGCGAGTCATGATTTCGCCATTGCGGGGGGCGAACCCCGCCGTCAAGATGGGCGGCTTGCATAAAGTCAGGCCCGGTCATAGCTTTCGTTTCGCAATGACACAGAACGCCGGCTCCAGCGCCCAACGGATACGCATCGGACTGACTGGCCTGGCCTTTGCGTTCCTGCTGGTCCTCTTGGGCTCAGTGATCAGCCGCTCGGGAAGCGACGACCGCGCCGCCGACGCCCAGAATGCGGCGATGAATGCCGAGCCCAACGAGCCACTAGCCGAGCTCGGGGTCGCGCCGGGCGCAGGCCAGACGAACAACAGCAGCGACGACAAGTGAGCGAAGACCCCGGGGCGCGGGCCGGCGGCCGCGCGGGGGCCATCGCTGCGCTTGTTGCCGGGCTGGTTGCCGCCGCGGGGGTGGCGTTCGTCGCCGGCCGCGATCGTGCTCCGCCGCCCGACGCCACCCCTGTCATGGCCAAGCCGACGCTGATGTTGCTGTCGTCGCTGCCGCTGGTCTTCGCCGAAAAATTCGGGTTCGACGGCGGCGGCTCGCCGGCGCTGATGGCGCTGGCGATGCAGTATCGCGTGGTGCCGATCGGCGTCGCCGATGCGCCGACTCTCGGCAACCGGCGATTGCTGCTGATGGCGCACCCACGCGCCCAGCCGGCCGAAGCGCTGGTCGACCTCGATCGCTGGGTGCGCGGCGGCGGCCGGCTGTTGTTGCTCGCCGACCCGATGCTCGAATGGCCGAGCGAACGGCCGCTCGGCGATCCACTACGGCCGCCGCCGGCGTTCGCCGACACCGGGCTGCTCAAGCATTGGGGGCTGCGGCTCGACGCGCCCGACGAGCGCGGGTCGAAGCAATTGTCGCTGGCCGGGCAGGCGATTGTCACCGGCTCGCCCGGTTCCCTGTTCGGCGGCTGCGCGATCAGCGATCACCGGCTGGTCGCGCGGTGCCGCATTGGCAAGGGCCAAGCGACGATCGTCGCCGACGCCGACTTCCTCAATGTCGACGATCTCGACGGCCCGACGGAGAACAATTTGAAAGCAGTGCTGGCCGAGTTGGCCGCGCTCGACCGCTGAGTCGTGCCGCTCAAGTGAGTCGCTGGCGATTCACCCCTGCACAGACTTATCCACAACGGAGATAGGCAAGAACAGGTTAGCAACATCGCGAATAACCAGTCCCGAAAAGCCGCGCTATTCCGCCGCTTTCCACGAATTCCCATGTAGTGGCATGAAAACCCATTGTATCCCGCACCCCATTGAGTTACCAACATCGACTGGAGCGCAGGGGACAAACCCAATCGATCGACCCTGAGCGGAAGCCGGTTTCGCCGTGCGTCCGTGAACGGATCCCTTTGCGTTGCGAACGGGGAGTCGTTGTGGCGCTTGAGCATCTGTTCCAGGGCAGCGCGCTGAACGCGGTCGACGGCAAGGGCCGCGTCTCCGTTCCCGCCTTCCTGCGCAGCGTCATCGAGCGCCGCGGCAATGCCAAGAGCATTGTCCTCGCCAGCCACGAATCCTTTCCCTGTCTCAGCGCCTATGACCCCGCTTACGCCGGCTTGAAACACAGTAAGCTCGAACGCTTGCTTGAGAAAGAAGAGACGAGCGCCGACGCCCAGCTCGAATATCAGCAACGCAATCTGATGGCTTTCGCCGCCACCGAGGAAGTGCCCTACGACAGCTCCGGTCGCATCGTCCTGCCGCCGATGATGCGCCGCAAGGGCGAACTCGCGGAGCTGGCGCTATTCCTTGGCGTTGGCGAAACCTTTCAAATCTGGAACCCGGCGCTGTTTCTCAAGGATGCCCGCATCCCCGAGGACATGAAGGACATCGCCCGCTACCGGCTCGAGGAAAGGGGGGCCGGCGCATGACGCGCACCTCCTCCGCTCCCAATCCTCGGCATTTGCCGGTGCTGGTCGATGAAGTCGTCCAGGCCCTTGCCATTGCCCGTGGCGAGAACCTGGTCGACGGCACTTTCGGGGCAGGCGGCTATACGCGCGCCATGCTCGCGGCGGGGGCGGGGCGAGTGATCGGCTTCGACCGCGATCCGGACGCGATCGCGGACGGGCCGGCGCTCGTTCCCGACGCCATCGGGACCGACCGGCTGACCCTGGTCGAAGAACGCTTCTCGCAGATGGACCGGGTGTTGGCGGAGCGCGGCATTGGCCTCGTCGATGGCATCGCACTCGATATCGGCGTGTCGTCGATGCAATTGGATCGGGCGGACCGCGGCTTTTCCTTCCAGGCCGACGGCCCGCTCGATATGCGCATGTCGAAATCGGGGCTGACAGCCGCCGAGTTCCTCAACCAGGCGGACGAAGCCGAAATCGCCCGCATCCTCAAGGATTATGGCGAGGAGCCGCGGGCTCGTGCCGTCGCCCGCGCCATTGCTGCCGCTCGCCCCATCGAGCGCACCGCCGAACTGGCCGCGATTGTTCGCCGCGCCGCCGGCTTCCGCCCCGGCCAGCGCACCGATCCCGCGACCCGAACCTTCCAGGCGATCCGCATTCACTTGAACGCCGAGCTCGACGAACTGGAGCAGGGCCTCGCCGCCGCCGAGCGCGCGCTGAAGCCCGGCGGTCGGCTTGCGGTCGTCACCTTCCACAGTCTCGAGGATCGGATCGTCAAGCGCTTCCTGCGGACCCGCAGCGGCGCCACTCCGGCGGGTTCGCGTCATCGGCCGATGCTGACCGATCCGGACCAACCGACATTTGAACGCGTGGCGAAGCCGGTGACGCCGTCGGAACGCGAGATGGCGGGCAACACCCGCGCGCGATCGGCCCGCTTGCGAAGCGCGGTGCGGACTTCGGCGCCGGCATGGCAAAGCGGCAAGGAGCAAATGCAATGAGTGGCGGCAGAAGTTTCCGGTCGGTGTTCATGGTCGCCAGCTGCGCCGGCGCTGCGCTCGGCTGCTATCTGGTGTCGCTGCGGGTCGCCTCTGAGCGCGCCGCGCTGGAAGGCGTCGAGACCCGGATCGTGCTGACGCAGCGCGATATCCGCCTGTTGCAAACGGAGATCGGCACCCGCGGCCGGCTCGCCCAGCTCGAGCGCTGGAACGTCAAGGTGCTGGCGCTGTCGGCACCGACAGCGGACCAGTTCCTCGACGGCGGCTTTGCGCTGGCCCGGATGGTGGCGCCGCATCACGAGGTCGATCTCCAGGCACCCGTGGTGCTTGCTTCGGCGCCGGCGGACGGGCCCAAGCCGCGGATCGATAGCGCACCGCAGGACAATCCGGAAGGCGGCGTTTCCGTCCGCGAGATGTTGCACACGGCCAGTTTGAAAACCGATCTCGGCAATGACCCCGAGCAACCCTTGGCGGCGACTGCGAAGCTGGTGCCCGCGGCCAAACTTCCGGTGCCCGCCAATCCTAAGCCCAAGCCCGCGCGCCTCGCCCAGGCCGATCCGCTCGCCCCGCTGACCCCCAAACCCGCCCATGCAACCGCCAAGGACACTGGCCGGAAGCAATGAACGCGCCGACGCCCGCCCTCGTCGCCCAACGGCCCGAGCGGCTTCGCCTCGTCGGGCAACGCCGTCAAATCCTGGCCGTAATGCACCAGCGGCTGATGCTTGGAATGCTGGTGTACGCCGGCGTTATCGCTTTGATTGTCGCGCGGATCCTGTTCCTCGCGGCGTTCGGCGATCACGCCGGTCGCAAGGTTGGGGTAACCGCGCTGATTCCGGAACGTGGCGACATTGTCGACCGCGACGGTCAGCCCTTGGCGCGGACCATCGACGCGTGGACCATTGCGATCCATCCCGGCAAGCTCATCGGCAGCAAGCTCGACATCGCGCGCCATCTCGCGCGACTGATGCCGGAGCGGGATGAAGCCACCTATTTCGCGATGATGACGTCGGGCAAGCCGTTCTTCTACCTGCGGCGCCGCGCTTCGCCGGAGCTGGTCGAAGCGGTCAACGCGCTCGGTGAGCCGGGCCTGGCGATCGACCGCGAGCCGGACCGGCTCTACCCCCAGACCAGCCTTGGCGCGCACGTCATCGGCTACACCGACGTCGACGGCCACGGCGTCGCCGGCATGGAGCGGGCGTTCGA
>JBDSXT010000108.1:0-5543 GCA_039925985.1 Sphingomicrobium sp. | reverse complement strand
AGGAACAATAGCACCAGTACGACGATAATCAGCAGAACCACGGCGAGAACTCCGCCGCCCCCACCGCCGCCGCCGGTTTCGACGATCGTCGTGCGATCGACGTCATGATCGTTGTCGGCCATTTCATTCTCTCCCAGTTGAGCTGTTATTGTGGCGAAACGAACGATCCGATGGAGGGAGCGGTTCCGCATCATGCACATGCGTCCTAAAGGGCGACGGATGGACAAGAGAAATATCGCCATCGTGGCCGCCTCCCTGCTGGGTGCTTGTAGCCGCCCGGCCGAGACCAATGGGACAAGCAACGAGCCCGCACCTGCCGAGAGCGCGCCAGTGCCGCTGACGCCGCCGGCGCCCGGCACGCAGGGTGGGTTGCCCGATGATCGGACGCCGCTCGAGGAGCCCAACGGGCCGATCGATCCCAAGAGGGCCGAAGCCGCGGGCCAGGCGATGCAGAGCTATGGCGCGCTGATCGAAGAGAAGCGCTTTGCCGAGGCTGCCAAGCTGTGGGGCGATCCCGCCGCCGCCGCTGCCTTCGTCGATTCGTTCAAGACGGCTTCCGAAGTGCACCTCCAGGTGGGCAAGCCCGGCGACACCGAAGGGGCGGCCGGGTCAATCTATGTGTCGGTGCCGGTCGTGCTCTACGGCCGGTTGAAGAGCGGCGGCGAGTTCAGCCGCTCGGGCACGGCGAACCTGCGGCGAGTCAATGACGTCGACGGTTCGAGCGAGGCGCAGCGGCGGTGGCATATCGCACAAATCGACTTGCAGACGGGCGGCTGACGCACCCTGAATGTAGTAGCGAGCGTTTGACCAAGCGAAGGAGACGAAAATGAGCGGCTTTGAGGATATTCGCGAACATATGCAGGTGATCGGCGCCGACGGCGTGCCGGTCGGGACAGTCGACCATATCGACGGCGACCGCATCAAATTGACCAAGGGTGACAGAGGCTTTGGCGGCCATGAAGGCCACCACCACTATATTTCTCGCGGCTTGGTGGCGCAGATCGAAGGCGATGTCGTGCGGCTTTCGGCCAACGCCGATGTCGCGGTAGAAATGTTCGAGGAAGAGCAGGGCGGCGAGGCCCTTTAAGCCTTACTTGCTTTCGGCGAAGTCGGCGAACTGCTTGAGGTTTTCGTCGCTGATCGTCGCTCCGGTGACGTCGGTCGGCTGATCGGCGCCAGCCGCGTTGTTGGCCGCCGATTCGTCCGGCCCGGCGACGCTGACCGCAAGCCAGATGATGCCGGCGGACCAGATAAGGGCCATCCACCGGCTCTTGAAGATCGAGCTTGTGCGCATCGGAATCATGCGCGGCTTTTGCCCGAACGACGTTAAGATTGGGTTTCAGGCGGCTTGGCGGTCCGGTTGGCGGTCTTCGCCGGCGCGGCAGCAGGGGAAGCAGTCGCGGATTTCGGCATTGTAGAAGCGGCCCTTCGACTCGGCCTTGGCAAAGCCCTCGGCGACCGTCATCGGCACGCCCGAGTAGATGTAGCGTCGGCCGCTAGCAAACAGCAGGTCGAGTTGCTGCCGGGCGGGCAAATACCAGGCCCCGCGGATGACGGTGCTGGGGTAGGTGGGGGTCGCGTCCATGGCGCCGTAACACGGTGCGAGTTATTTGGATTCGCCGTTTGCGACGAAACGATTCAGGCGCGAGTCGAACCGAGTGGTCAGTCGTCCGAAGTCGGCGGAACGACGCAGCGCGCGGCGCCGATGTCGCAGACGAAGCCGCCCGCGCACTGAGTCGTCGAGGTGCATTGGCGGCGGCATGTTCCCTCGACCGGCGAGCAAGTGTAGCCGCTGGCCGTGCAATTCTCCTCGCCGCCGCCGTCGCTTCGCCGCGACAATTCGGCGCTGACGCATTGCCCGAGCACGGCCTTGCCGCCAGCTCCGACGACGTCGTCGAGCGCCGTCCGCGCCGCCTGCAGGTCGGCCAGGGTCACCACCATCTGCTCGCGCAATTCGCGCTTCTGCGGGCGCAGCTTGGCAATCAAGGCACGCGCCTTGTCGGGGTCCAGCGCCGGGTCGAAAGTCAGCTCGCCGGTCTGCGACTGGGCGCTCGGCGCGGGAATCTGCGGGACGATGACCATCGGCCGCGGCGGCATCGGCTGGACCTGCATGACCTGGGCGGAGGCCGGGATCGCCAGGGCCAGAATCATCGCCACCAGCAGCCGGATCCGTATCATCTTGCCTCTCCCCCATTTTCGGCCTGAGTGTATGCCTTTGATTATTCGCGTCAATACGAGCAGCGGGCCGGCGTTCACCGCGCCGCAACCTTGCTGGGGACATGTCGGCGGGATGCTGGCCGGACTGCCCGTCGCGATCTTGCTGCTCGCCGCCCCGGCCAGCGCTGCGCCCGCCGCAACGACGCCGGCGGCAACAAACGACGCGCAGTCGAACTCGACCAGCCGCTGCCCGTCGCCGCTGGTCAATGCCCAGCCCGGCGAGATCATCGTCTGCGCCAAGCGTCCGGAAGGGTATCGCCTCGACCCCGACGTGCTCGCAGCCGCCCGGGCGAAGCGCAACGGCGGCAGGCCCCGCCGTCCCGAGCGGATGGTGGACAGGAGCTGCGCCGTCGTCGGCCCGGCCGGCTGCATCGGCGCCAACCCCGGGATCAACGTCATTGGCGCGGCGCTGACCGCCATCGAGATGGCGTCGCGGCTCGCCAAGGGCCAGGAGATCGGAAGTATGTTCGTTACCGACCCGCAAATGTCCGACTATCAGCTCTACCAGGAGGCCAAGCGGACCCGCGAGGCGCGCGAGGCCGAGGCGGCAGCGGTCAAGGCGGCGAAAGCCAAAGCGGCCGGCCAAGTCCACGGCAAGGCGGTGGTCGAAGGCAGCCAGCCGCCCGCAACGCAAGGGGGTCCGGCCCAGTAAAAGCGCTGATGCAGGGAGGCTAAAGGGCGCGGTGGGGTTCGCAGGCGATGCCGTCGCCATCGCCGTCCATGTCCTCGCTGTACCCGGGCTGGCCGGCGTAGAGCGGCGCCTTGCCGGCGGCGCGGACTGCGTTGCAGCCGGAGTAAGTGACGCTGCTCTGGACAGTCGCCGCGCTGGTCGCGGCTTCGGCGCTTTGGTCATCGGCGCGTTTCGCCCATTCCCGATCGAGGGCGGCCGGGCGCTCCTCGGGCGATGGCGCAACGGCGATCGTTGTCGCCTTGGCATGCCGCGGTGATCCGGCGCTGGCCGGCCCCAGCGACGACCAGGCATAGCCGCCCGCCAGACCGAGGGTCACCGCGGAGCCAATCAGGAGCCATATCGAACGCATGGTGCGACATTGGCAGGTCAGGATTGCCGAAGGGTAAAGACGCGGGCGTCACGGGCGGCAGGCTGCGGGAGACGGCACGGGCGCTGATTGTGGAGGGAGACGTCACGGGCGGCCGTGACGTGACTGGGTCGCTTGGAGCGACCCGATCCGGCTCTCGCCAGCTCTACGCGCTGCCTTCCGATTGCTGCGCAATCGCTCGGCTCGCTCGGTGGCTCGAGCGTAACCGAATGATAATCCCTTGGCTTTAGTCATTAGCCCATGGCCCGTCCGCAACCGACCAAGCCGACTGTCAATCTGTCTTCCAACCTGGCGTCGACTTCGGCGTCTGTTGGGCCGCGGCCATCGCGCATCCGCCGCGATCCGCCGCCGGCGGTGAAGACGACAGATCTCATCGTCGATGCGCAAGAGCGCGAGCAGTGGATGGTGATCGCCGGCATCATCGCCTTCGCGCTGGCGATCTTCGTCGTCATCATTGGGTTCGCCAGCTACTCCGGCTGGTCGCCGTCGCAATATAGCGTCGAGATTCACCGGAGCGAGTAATCCCCGGGTAGCGATTCTCGGTGGGATAGAGGCGATGTCGCCATATTCGTGACGGGTATCCAGGTGCCCGTTCTTAACGAACTTAACGCCCCTACCATGAGAGGAGTTTCCAAACTCGCTCTGCCCCCGTGCCAACGGAACGATCCCCTTGGCGAGCCGAGTCGATGGCCTGCCCATGTTTTTGCTCCGATGGTTCTATGCGATTCGCGCTATGAACCAAATAGGATGCTGTAGGAAAGTTGTTTTTTCAATTGCCTGACTGGCAGTACTAAATTGCCGCTCGTAGCCTGTCCTCGGGCTGGCGCAGCCAGACCCGGGGGCTGGCACGGACGATGAGGACGATCAGCATGGCCGGACACAAATTCTACACGATGAGCTTCGCCAAGGTTTATCCGCTCTATGTCGCCAAGGCCGCGCGGAAGGGGCGGACGAAGGCGGAAGTCGACGCGATCATCGCCTGGCTGACCGGCTATTCGGGGGAGGAGCTGCAAGCGGTGCTGGACGATGGCACCGACTTCGCGGATTTCTTCGCCGACGCGCCACGCCTGAACCCCGCCCGGGACCAGATCAAGGGCCTGATCTGCGGCATTCGCGTGGAGGAAATCGAGGAGCCGCTGATGCGCGAGATCCGCATCCTCGACAAGCTGATCGACGAGCTCGCCAAGGGCAAGGCGATGGAGAAGATTTTGCGGACCGCCGAGCCCAGCTGAACGGTCACCCCGATTTCGCACGCGATGCGTGGGCCTTTTTTGATTTTGCCTTGGTGCGCAAGCTGATCACTCGCCCAGCGCAGCTCGTATTGCCATTTATAAAAGAATTTTCCCGACGCCTTCAGCTCGGCTTGGCAATTGTCCCAAATGAATTTTCCCACTTCGTGAATCTGAGCAGATCCTCCACGGGCACGAATAGCGTCGAGGACCAGAGGGATGAGCGAATTCCGGTCAAGCATACATGCTCCGCTGCCCTCCAGCTCGTACTGAAGGGCCATTAATGGATTCGGCACGCACCATCCTGTTGAATTACCGCTCGACGTCAAGCGCCACGAGCTATCTCGAGCGGCGCCATCTGATTGCCGGCATTTATATTCCTAAAATCGTCGGCGATTATTCCGCCGCCCCCTCCGCAAAAATTCCAGCACGCTGCGCGCCGCCGGAGCCTTGAAGTCTGCTGCGCCCCAAGCCCGTCCGAAGGGAGCCGTCACTCAGCGGCTATGCCTGCTTTGCTGAACATATCCCCTTCGTCCTGCGCGGCCGCCTCGACGCCAACCCCGTCATTCGCCGCGTCCGACTTGGCCTTCTGCCGGCGGTCGAAGCTGTCCCACACCTCGCCCCAGTTCCCCCGCGTCGCGGCCTTGGAATATTCGGTCGCCCTCGTTTCGAAGAAGTTGGCGTGTTCGACGCCGTTGAGGAGCGGGGCGAGCCAGGGGAGGGGGTGCTCGTCGATCATGTAGATCGGCTTGAGGCCCAATTGCCCCAATCGCCAGTCGGCGATGTAGCGGATGTACTTCTTGATTTCCTTGGGGGTCATGCCGGTCACCGGCCCCTGCTCGAACGCCAAATCGATGAACGCATCCTCGAGGCGGACGGTCTTCTGGCAGACGTCCATGATGTCGTCCTTGACCGCGCGGGTCAGGCAGTCGCGCTCTTTCGCAAAGGTGTGGAACAGGCGGATGATGCCCTCGCAGTGGAGGCTCTCGTCGCGCACCGACCAGCTGACGATCTGGCCCATGCCCTTCATCTTGTTGAA
>JBDSXT010000107.1:0-5944 GCA_039925985.1 Sphingomicrobium sp. | reverse complement strand
CGACGATCGGCTCGGGATCGACGGTGTTGCGGCGCGACTTGGACATCTTCTCGACTCGCCCGCGCTGGACCGGGGCGGTCGTCGCTCGCTCGAGCAGGGCACCGCCCTCACCAACTTCAACTTCGTCGGGGGCCAGCCAGCGGCCGTCCTGCGACAGGAAGGTCTCGTGGGTCACCATGCCTTGCGTGAACAGACCCTTGAAAGGTTCGGATATGCCGATCCGGCCCATGTGCTGCAGGGCTCGGGTCCAGAAGCGCGCGTAGAGCAAGTGCAGGATCGCATGCTCGACGCCGCCGATATATTGCGCGACCGGCAGCCACTGTTCGGCTTCGGTGCGGTCGAACGGCCGGTCGCCGGGCTGGCTGGCAAAACGAATAAAATACCAAGAGGAATCGACGAAAGTATCGAGCGTGTCGGTCTCGCGCCGCGCTTCCCCGCCGCACGACGGGCAAGGCACCTTGCGCCAGGCATCGTGCCGGTCGAGCGGGTTGCCCGGCAGCTCAAAAGTCACATCCTCGGGCAGCACTACCGGCAGTTGGGCGCGCGGCACTGGTACCGCGCCGCAGGCCTCGCAGTGAATGATCGGGATCGGCGTCCCCCAGTAGCGCTGGCGTGACACGCCCCAGTCGCGGAGCCGCCAGGCTGTGGTGCCTTTGCCCCAGCCGGCGGTTTCGGCGCGGTGGATGACCTCGGCCGTAGCGGCCTCGGTTGTCAGCCCGTCGAGGAAATCGGAGTTGACCGCAATCCCGTGCGCGATCTCCGACACCTGGCCAATCGGAAGCGGCGCGTCTTGGAGACTGGCGGCGACGACTCGCCTGATCGGCAATCGATACTGTTTCGCGAACTCGAAATCACGCTGATCGTGGCCGGGAACGCCAAAAATCGCGCCCGTGCCATAGTCCATCAGCACGAAATTCGCGATGTAGACCGGCAGCTTCCACGTCGGATCGAGCGGGTGAATGGCTTCGATCGCGGTCCGATACCCCTTCTTCGCGGCCGTCTCGATGTCCGCCGCGCTGGTCCCGCCGGCGCGGCATTCGTCGATGAATTTTTGCGCTTCGGGATCCGCCTCGGCCACCGCCTGGGCGAGCGGATGCTGGGCGGCAATCGCCACGAAAGATGCGCCGAAGATGGTGTCCGGCCGCGTCGTGAAGACCTCGACGGATTCTATCCTCCTCCCGCTTGCGGGAGGGGTCAGCGGAGGGATTGCTTCTGGCGAACCCACAAGTTCTCCCCCGGCCCCTCCCGCAGGCGGGAGGGGGGAAGGGCAGGGAGAAGCCAGCCGAAACGCGAACTGCAGGCCGCGGCTCTTGCCGATCCAATTCTCCTGCATCAGCCGCACCTTGTCTGGCCAGTCGTCGAGAGTCCCCAGCCCGTCGAGCAATTCCTCGGCGAAGTCGGTGATTTTGAGGAACCACTGGTTGAGCTTGCGGCGCTCGACCGCGGCGCCGGACCGCCAGCCCTTGCCGTCGATCACTTGCTCGTTGGCGAGCACGGTCATGTCGACCGGGTCCCAATTGACCTCGCTCTCCTTGCGATAGACGAGTCCGGCGTCGAACAGGTCGAGGAACAGCGCCTGCTCGTGGCCGTAATAGTCGGGGTCGCAGGTCGCGAGTTCGCGGCTCCAGTCGAGTGCGAAGCCCAGTCGCTTCAGCTGATCGCGCATCGCCGCGATATTGGCTCGGGTCCAGGTCCCCGGATGGACCTTGCGCTCCATCGCCGCATTCTCGGCCGGCATGCCGAACGCATCCCAACCCATCGGGTGCAAGACTTCGTGGCCCTGCATCCGGCGGAAGCGGGCGATGACGTCGCCCATCGTGTAATTGCGGACATGGCCCATGTGGATGCGCCCCGAAGGATAGGGGAACATCTCGAGGACGTAGGTCTTGGGCTTGGCGCTCTGGCTGTCGGCGGCGAAGCTATTTTGCTCGTCCCACCGCGCCTGCCAGCGGCGTTCGGCCGCCGCCGGGTCGAAGCGGGTCGTCATTGCCTTTTCGCGCTGTCTATCCGGCGACGGCGGAGCGGCGAAGGTCGCGGGCCCGGGTCAGGATGATGTCTTCGAGTTTCTGCACGGTCGCCGCCGCAACCGGCGCGTCGACCCAGGTGCCGCCGCGGTTGACCTGCCGCGAGGCGGCGACTCGAAGCGCATCGGCACGCAGGTCCTGATCGAGGATCGAGACCGTCAGCTTGACCCGCTCGCCGGGCGAATTGGCGTTGGTGTACCAGTCGGTGACGATCACCCCGCCGCTCGAATCCGCCTGGAGCAACGGAGCGAACGACACCGTGTCAATTGCCGCTCGCCACAAATAGCTGTTGACGCCGATCGACGTGGTTCGCGACGGTGCGAGTTGGAGCGGAACGTCGCGGTTGCGCGAACAGCCCGGCGTGGCAACGGCAAGGGCGGCGAGAAGGGCGGCGGTGACGGACAGGCGGAGCATCGGTGTTCCTCGAAAGAAAGCTGGCTTCGGGCTTATAGTTGCTGGCAGTTGCTCCGCAAGCATGTCCCGCATCGGCCTCCGATTGTTGTTCCTGCGCAACAGGGCGCTTGTGAATCGATTCGGGTCATGGAACGTTGAGGCCGGTAGAGCTATATCGAGTCGTGAACAGGGAGTTTGCTACGCGTGCCTAATCTCGGTCGGTCAATTTCAGCCAAGCTGGTCGTGGCATTTGCCGCGGCTGGCCTCGTGCTGACTCCGGCTTTTGCAGCGGGCGAAGCCAAGAAGCGACCGGCCGCCATTTCGGTCAGCTTCGACCCGGTCGCGACCTTTACGCCGGCCAATGCCGACCCGCGCCTTGCCGCCGCCTTTGCCGGACGCACCGGTTCATTGAGCGATTTCAAATTCACGCCCGCAGCCGCCAAGGGCCGGCCGTCGCAAGTTCGCGTCGCCATTCGCGCCCGCGCCGATACCGGCCCGCGCATCGCTGACGCTTCGGCGCTTGCGGTCAATGTCTTGACCCCGGCCAGCTACAATCTCGGCGTTGCGGTCGGCTGGCGCCGGTTCGCGATCTCTGGCGACATCGCCAAGGTCAAGGACGCCAATTCGGCCCTCGGCGGACGCGAGAGTGCGGCGCTGGGGTTAAGTTATTCGCTTAAGCGCTTTACCGCTCGAGTCGCTGCCGGCGCCGACCGCGGCGACGGGCGCGCGCTGACGCAGCTCCGCAAGGCCGACAATTATTCGCTCGATGTCGGCGGCGCTTATTCGCTGACCAACCGCATCGCGCTGACCGGCGGCGTCCGCTATCGCATCGACACCGAACGGCGGGCAGCGCTCAAGGACGAGCGCCGCGATAGCCAGGCCGTCTACGTCGGCACCGCCTTCAAGTTCTGAGCGGGCTCGAAGTCTGATCCTTCGATCATTTTAAGCCATGGCCCATCTTTGACCAGGCGCGCGCGATGAGCGCCGCCGAACGATTGCACCGAATCCAGGCGGGCATCGCCAACGCCGCCCAGCTTGGCCGCGGCGAGCCTGCCGAAGTGACCTTAATCGCGGTCAGCAAGACCCGGACCGTCGAAGAAATCGAGGAGTTGATTGCCGCGGGACAGCGGCACTTCGGCGAAAGCCGGGTCCAGGAAGCACTGGCCAAGTGGCCTCCGCTCCGGGCCGCGCATCCCGACATCACCCTTCATTGCGTTGGCCGGCTGCAATCCAACAAGGCGACCGAAGCCGTGCAACTGTTCGATGTGATCCACTCGGTGGACCGGGCCTCGCTGCTTTCGGCGCTGGCGAAGGAGGCGGACAAGCAGAGTCTCGCCCCTCGCATCTATGTCCAAGTCAACATCGGCGAGGAGGAGCAGAAAGGCGGCTGTCCGATCAACGACGTCGGCGAATTGATTGCCGCGGTCCGCGCTTCGCCACTGCCGCTCGCCGGGCTAATGGCCATCCCGCCGCAAGACGTTGAGCCCGCGCCATTTTTCGCTTTGCTCGCCGAAATCGCGCGGCGTCATGGCGTCACCGGCCTGAGCATGGGCATGTCGGCGGATTATCCTGCCGCGGTGGCGCTTGGCGCGACCATTGTCCGCGTCGGCACTGCATTATTTGAGGATTAGAGCAGATGCCCGCTCTTGCGGCGCTTGACGGCGAGATAGTCGGCGTTGTGCGGATTGGCTGGCATGTGATGCGCGACTCGCTCGACGATCTCAATGCCGGCCGCGGCCAGTCCGTCGGCCTTGTCCGGGTTGTTGGTCAGCAGCTTGACCCGGTCGATCCCGAGCTCGCGCAACATCGCCGCGGCCGACAGATAATCGCGTTCGTCGTCGGCAAAGCCGAGGCGTTCGTTGGCTTCAACCGTGTCGAGCCCGCGATCCTGCAGCGCGTAGGCGCGCAATTTGTTTGCCAATCCGATCCCGCGGCCTTCCTGGCGCAAATAGAGCAGCACCCCGCCCCCCGCCGCGCCGATCAGCCGCAAGGCCTCGCGCAATTGCGGTCCGCAATCGCATTTCAACGATCCGAACACGTCGCCCGTCAGGCATTCGCTGTGCAGCCGGACCAGCGGCGGCCGCCCGCCAAATGCGCCGATGACGAGCGCGACATGCTCCTCCCCGTCGGCGCTCCGGAAGGCGACAATCTGCGTCTCGGGCAGGTCCTCCAGCGGCAATTTCGCGCGCGCGACCAATGTGACTTCGGAGGCCGGGTTCGCCATGTCATCGGCATCGACTGCAATCGCGGCGACACCCGCGTCGAGCAGCCACACCGCCGGCAGCAGCCCCGCCGCCCTGGCCAGATCCAACGCCACCCGAGCCAATCCCTCATCTGCTAGCGGAGCCGGCTGCAACGGACCGATTGGCGCCCGCATCAGATCAAGGCCGGGGTCGGCCAGCGCCAACGCCGCCTCCGCATCGAGCCAGGCGCAACGCTCGACCAGCACCGGGCGGGCAGGGTCAGCAGCGTCGCGTTGATTGCCGAGCGAGAGAGCCGCCGCCCTCGCCCCGCTCAGCAGCAGGGGCGCCTTGGCCTCCGGGTCGAGCATGTCCAAAAGTTCGTCGCTTGCGGTCTCGACTGGCAGGATGGCGACGGATGTGTGCCCCTCGATCCGCACCGGGCGCCCGGCTTTGAGCGCCGCGATCGCCCGCCGGATCGGCCCGACCGCCGTCAAAGGCTGACTTCGCAGATCAGCGGCACATGGTCCGAAGGTCGCTGCCAGGCGCGGCACGGCTCGAGCACGCGGTGTGCACTGATCTGCCCGCCGAGCGACGGCGACGCCCACATATGGTCGAGCCGCCGCCCGCGATCGTTCTTGGTCCAGTCCATCGATCGGTAGCTCCACCAGGTAAAGCAACGTTCGGGCGCGGGGACGAACTTGCGACCAATGTCGATCCACTCATGCGCTTGCTGCAGGCGATTGAGCGCTTCGACCTCGATCGGCGTGTGGCTGACGACGTTGATCAGCGCCTTGTGGCTCCACACGTCGCACTCGAGCGGCGCAACGTTGAAGTCGCCGACCACCAAAGTTGGCTCGCGCAACTTTTCCGACCAGCGCGTCATCCGCTCGAGAAAGTCGAGCTTCTGCCCGAATTTCGGGTTCACGCTGCGGTCGGGAATATCACCACCGGCGGGCACGTAGACATTTTCGACACGGATCCCCGCGGCCAGGCGGACGCCAACATGGCGCGCCTCGCCATTGTCCTGCCAGTCGTGGCGCCCGGGCTCGTGCAATTCGATCCGGCTGACGATGGCGACGCCGTGGTGCATCTTCTGGCCATTCAACTGCTGGTGGACATAGCCATGGCGAGTGAACAGCTCGGCCGGGAAGACCTCGTTGAGCGCCTTGGTTTCCTGCAGGCACAGCAGGTCCGGCTGCTCCTCGACAATCAGCCGCTCGACCAGCTCGGCGCGGGCGCGCACCGAGTTGATGTTCCACGAGACGATCTTGATGGGTTTGCTCACGCCGCAGCCCTAGCCCGACTGGTTTTGCCGCGCAAAGAAATGGCCCCCGCTCCGGGGGC
>JBDSXT010000106.1:0-7658 GCA_039925985.1 Sphingomicrobium sp. | reverse complement strand
CCGAGTTAACCCTTTCTAAGGTCCCGTGGCGCAAACCGGTTTTTCTGGGAAAGGGCGGAGACTGGCCATGGGAGTAGCGGGTTCGGACATGCATGCGGCCGATCAGTCGGCCGCGGACGGCCTGTTGAATGCGTTCAAAACGATCGACCCAGCGGCCAAGGGCAGGCATGCCAGCGTTCTCGATTATTGGCTGTCGATCCGCGGCGACCGCGAATTTCCGCCGCTTCACGACCTCGATCCCCTGCAACTCTCCGACGCCGGGCCGGGCAGCGCCTTGCTTGAGCTGATCGGCGGCGGCGAAGACGCCGAAGTCCGCCATCTCGGGGATTCGCTCAAGATGGACGTCGCCGTCGAACGGATCATCGATGCACCGAGTCCCTCGATCCTGGCGAGCATCGCCAAGAAGCTGTCGATCGTCGCCATCTCGCGCAGCTTTCTTGCCTTCGAAGACGAATTCGCGACCGCTGACACGGTGACCCGCTGCTGGGTGACCCTGTTGCCCCTGAGCTCGGCCGGCGCCTGGGTCGATTATGTCTACGCTTTCGTCACATTCGAGACCGGCCCGGTCGAGGCCGATACCGAGGCCGATGTCGTGGTCGACGTCGAGGACGAGCCCGAGATGCTCCTGGAAGACGTAGCGACGCCTGGCTTCTCCGCGAACGAGGTCGAGGAGAGCACCGAGATCCCGCCAATCGATGCCGAGGAGGCCCAGCAAGTGTCGGAAAAAGTCGAACCCATTGCTCAAGCGGATCCGGTCGAAGCCGAAGTTGCGGCGATCGAGCCCGAACCGACGACGGCCGCTGAACCCGAACCGAGCGCGGGCTTTGCGGAAATGAACCTCGCCAACGTCAGCCCCGACGGCTTTTACGGATCGCAAACCGTAAAGCTCGCGCCGACCCGCTCGCCCGCTCCAGTGCCAGCGCCTTCGGCCGCAGCTGAACCGGTCAAACGCGCTAGTTCGCCAGAGGGTGGGTTGCAGGCCAAGCTCGACGCGGTCCGGGTCAAGGCCGACGAAGCCCGGATGGCCAAGCTCAAGAGCAACGCCGCGCTCTACGAGGGGCTCGGCGCCGCTCATGACTTCGCCCTCGATGCCGAGGATTGCGCCGAGGAATATCTCAAACTGGTCGAGGCTCAGGGCCTCAAGATCCAGCTTCGCTCGCCGATGAAGCCGGTGATGAAGCTGGCCTTCGCCGGCCTGTGCGACGACGCCACCATCGCCCGGCTCGAAGCGGTCCTCGCCTGGGCGCTCGAGCAGGAGTTGCCGCGCGGGTCGCTTGCGGAGCGGATCGAGGCGGCGGGGGGCATCGAGCCATTCCTTAACGGCGACGCCGCCGCCGCATAAGAAGTCGTCAGTCGTCGCTTTTCGGCGCTTGTCCCGTTTCCCCGTCGCGCTCGGCGTCGCTGAGGCGGAAACCCTCGACCACCGCGTCGATCGCGCAGGCTTTGGACAGTTCGGCGAGGGGGTGAATATTCGTGTCGTCCGCCTGCCGCGCCAGCCACAGGGTCCGGGTGGCGATATCGCGCAACTCGTTGACCCGCGTCTGAGTCGGCAGCTTCTGAGCGCTCAGCAACCGGTCGAGCACCGCGTCGGCGATCGGCTTTTCGAATTCGAGCCCGACGAACTCCTGGCAATGCCAGACGACCCGGCAATATTGCGACTCGAGTCCGGCGATGTTGAGCCACAGCCAGGTGTCGGCGGTGACCGTCGACGTGCATTCGATCCGGCAGCCGTGGGTCGAGATGTCGATCAGCCGGACGCTGACCTTGCTCCGACTCCCCTCGCGCATCGTCGCGGCAAGGCGCAGCGCTGCGCGGTTGGCGCGCCGCCGGTCGGGCGAGCTGGCAATCTGTTCGACGGGTTTGGCCATGTGGTTGTCTTCCCCGCTGCGGAGTGTGGGCGCGGAGAGTGAACAAATGGTTGTCACTGCCCCGCGGCAGGCCTTCGGGTGACTTTCGTGCTCGCCTGTCCCCCGGACAGGCTGTGCGCGAAAGTTCCCAATGTTCGCAGTGACGGTGGTGTTTCGCGCGGCGGGGCGCGGCTTGGGCGGCTCTGGCAAATGCAGCAACGACTCGGGATGGCGCATCGACGAGGGTAAATCAGGCGAAATCCTATTAGGACAGCGGATTCTTTGAAGCGGAGCTAACCCTCGACCCGCGCTTCGCGCATCGCCTGCGACAGGATCGAGCCGACTTCCTTCGCATAGAGGGTGAACATGGCGACGATGGCGTCGTCGGCGACGTGGCGCGGCGCCGGGTCGATCGCGCACAGGGTGCCGAAGAAGCTGCCGTCCTCGAGATAGACCGGGAAGCTGCAATAGCTTTTGAAGCCGTAGATGACCGGGACCGGGTGGCGCGACCATTTGATGTCGTCGCTGGCGTCGTCGAACACGATCGCTTCGCCGCTGTCGCGGATCTCGTCGCAGATCGTCTCGCAGACATTGAGCTCGCCGCCGGGATGGAGCCCGAACTCGATCCGGTCCTCGATTTGGCAGGCGATCCAGCGCTGCTCGGTCACCCGCGCCACCGCCGCGAATCCCATGCCGGTCGCGTCGCAGATGGCGCGCAGCATGGCTTGCAGTCGGTCGTCGCGGCCGAGGGCAATCGCTTCAGCTTTCAGTTCCGGCACGGCCCCCCACCTTCAGGCCCACGATTGCGCCTAATGCCCGGGCGACACAAGTTCACTCGTAGAGGCTGCTCCGCTCGCGCTTGGGCAAGGTCGGGTGGAGCGTCTCCCACTCGATCTTCTCGCCCACCCAGATTTCGACGCTGGGCGGATAGCGGCCGGGCTGATCGAGCGTGCCGGTGGTGATGTCGATATGGTTGGGCCGGCTGTCGCGGCGGTAGCCGACGAGGCTCCCACAGGCCGCGCAAAATCTCCAGAAAATGCCGGGTGACGATTGATATCCGCGCGGTTCGCCCGTCAGCCATTCGAAACCTTGCCGGTCGAACACCGCCCAGGCGACGTTCGTCCCGCCACTCGCCCGGCGGCACGATTGGCAATGACACAATGTCGCCGCGACCGGATCGCCAGTCACGCGGTAGCGGATCGCCCCGCACAGGCAGCCGCCTTCCGCGCTCATTCGGTCGCCGGCACGTACAAACCGCCGCCTTGGCGGTAGCGGGTGCTCATTTCGGCCATGCCGGCCTCGGCTTCTTCCGCTGAAGTGACAGGCCCTCCCCGGACCCCTCCCGGTGGCGGGAGGGGGGCTGGGTTGGCTTTGGCGAACTCTCTGACCTCGGCGCTGATCTTCATGCTGCAGAATTTGGGGCCGCACATCGAGCAGAAGTGGGCGGTCTTGGCGCCTTCCGCGGGGAGGGTCTGGTCGTGGAATTCTTCCGCCGTGTCGGGGTCGAGAGAAAGGTTGAACTGGTCGCGCCACCGGAAGTCGAATCTCGCGCGTGACAGCGCATCGTCGCGGAGTTTCGCCGCCGGGTGGCCCTTCGCCAGGTCCGCGGCGTGGGCGGCGAGCTTGTAGGTGACGACGCCGACCTTGACGTCGTCGCGGTCGGGGAGGCCGAGGTGCTCCTTGGGGGTGACGTAGCAAAGCATCGCCGTGCCGAACCAGCCGATCATCGCCGCGCCGATGCCGCTGGTGATGTGGTCGTAGCCCGGCGCGATGTCGGTGGTCAGCGGGCCCAGCGTGTAGAACGGCGCCTCGCCGCAGACGGCGAGCTGCTTGTCCATATTCTCCTTGATCTTGTGCATCGGCACGTGGCCGGGGCCCTCGATCATCACCTGGACATCGTGCTCCCAGGCCTTCTTGGTCAGCTCGCCAAGCGTGTAGAGCTCGGCAAATTGGGCTTCGTCATTGGCGTCGGCGATGCTGCCGGGGCGTAAGCCGTCGCCGAGGCTGAAGGCAATGTCATAGGCCTTCATGATCTCGCAAATCTCGTCGAAGCGCTCGTAGAGGAAGCTTTCGCGGTGGTGGGCGAGGCACCATTTGGCCATGATCGAGCCGCCGCGGCTGACGATTCCGGTGACTCGGTTGGCGGTCATCGGCACGTACGGCAGGCGGACGCCGGCGTGGATGGTGAAGTAATCGACGCCCTGCTCGGCCTGCTCGATCAACGTGTCGCGGTAGACGTCCCAGCCCAAGTCCTCGGCGACGCCGCCGACTTTCTCGAGCGCCTGGTAGATGGGCACAGTGCCGATCGGCACGGGCGAGTTGCGGATGATCCATTCGCGCGTGTCGTGGATGTTGCGGCCGGTGGACAAGTCCATCACCGTGTCGGCGCCCCAGCGGATCGACCAGACCATCTTGTCGACTTCGGCGGCGACGTCGGACGCGACCGCCGAATTGCCGATGTTGGCGTTGATCTTGACGAGGAAGTTGCGGCCGATCGCCATCGGCTCGCTCTCGGGGTGGTTGATGTTGTTGGGGATGATGGCGCGGCCGCGGGCGACCTCGGAGCGGACGAATTCGGGGGTGACGAAGTCGGGGATGGATGCGCCGAAACTTTCGCCGTCCCTCGCCTCCGCGAGGGCATGCGCGCGGCCGAGGTTTTCGCGGGTGGCGACATACTCCATTTCAGGGGTGATGATGCCCTTCCGGGCGTAGTGCATCTGGCTGACGTTGGCGCCAGGCCTGGCGCGGAGCACGCGCTTGCGGACGGCGGGGAACGGGGCGACGCCGCCTGAGCGATCGGGCCCGAGTTGGCCGTTGTCCTCGGGACGGGTTTCGCGGGCGGCCACCTCCTCGACGTCGCCGCGGGCACGGATCCAGGGGGCTCGCAGCTCCGGCAGGCCGGCCATGATGTCGATGCGGGCTTGCGGGTCAGTGTACGGGCCGCTGGTGTCGTAGAGGTTGAGCGGCGGCTCGCCCGACGACGGTTCGAGGATGACCTCGCGCATCGCGACGCGGTTGGGGCCGACGTGAATCTTGCGGCTGCCGCGGATCGGGCCTGTGGTGACTCTAAGTTCAGTGCGTGCCGGTGCGTCGCCCATCTTGGACTCCTCTTCCTCCGCCGGTTTCAGCCGGATCAGGTTCGACGGGTCGGACGGAATCGCACCGCCCCTCTCAGCCGTACGGCTCCCCGGGGATAGAGTGCGCCTTTAGGCGAGGGCAGAGGCATGCGCCAGTGCCCTGCCCGCCTATTGGCGCGGTGCGGCAGCGCGCTCCTGCGGCGACAGACTGCCGTCGCGGTTGGTATCCAGGCGGTCGAACTGGCTTAAAGTCGGCGCGCCATATTCCTGGAGAGTCATCCGACCGTCCTTGTTGCTGTCGAGCCGGGCCATGAACGCATTGCCAACCGCTGCGGCGGCCCGCGGCTGGGGCGCCGCGGCCATGAATTCTGCCTTGCCCAACTGGCCGTCATGATTGGCGTCGAACTTGGCAAACTGGGCGCCGACTCGCGCCTGGATCGCCGCCACCACCTGCTGACGGCCGATCAGCTCGCGGGCATCGACTTCGGACTTGGTCAGGATGCCGTCGCCATTGGTATCGACCGTCTTGAACTTGGCGGCGATGTTGGCGCTGAGTTGCGCGCGGCTGACCGTTTGCTGCACCGCAGGTTTGGCGGTCTGCGCAATCGCCGGAGCAATCGACAAAGCGGCCAGCGCAACCGCTGCAGCTGCGCGTGAAAGGAAAAACTGCGGCATTCGATATCTCCTGGAGATTGTTGAACGGGATAAGAGTTTGGCGAAAAATGCTGTGCGGGTGGCGCTCGGTCCGAAGGGTTGCACTGGCCGAGTTGCTCGTCGATGAACCGGCCTAACTGCCTGCATCGCGATCCCAGCCGATCTGCGGGCGGGCGGGGAAAACTTCGCTCGTCTCTTTTGAGCGCGGCGCCGCGGACCTTGCCAAGGTTACCTCGCCCCTAGGTTCCCACGCTTACCTGGCGCTGCTAGTGCCCGGCCGGCATTCACGCAGGCGGGAACCAGGATAAAATGCATTCCCTGACCCATCTCGACCGGCTTGAGGCCGAGAGCATCCATATCATGCGCGAGACGGTCGCCGAGGCGGCGCGCCCGGTGATGCTCTATTCGATCGGCAAGGATTCGGCCGTCATGCTGCACCTTGCCAAAAAGGCGTTTTTCCCGAGCCCGCTGCCGTTCCCGCTGCTCCACGTCGACACGACCTGGAAGTTCAAGGACATGTACGCGCTGCGCGACAAGGTCGCGGCGCAACCGGGCATCCGCCTGATCGTCCACAAGAATGCTGAGGCGGAGGAGCAGGGCATCAACCCGTTCGACCATGGGCCGCTGCACACCGACATTTGGAAAACTCAAGGGTTGAAGCAGGCGCTTGACGCGGGAGGCTTCGACGCGGCGTTCGGCGGCGCCCGGCGCGACGAGGAGAAGAGCCGCGCCAAGGAGCGCATCTTCAGCTTCCGCTCGGCCAATCATCGCTGGGATCCGAAGCGCCAGCGGCCCGAGCTGTGGTCGCTGTACAATGTCCGCAAGAACAAGGGCGAGAGCATTCGCGTCTTCCCCTTGTCCAACTGGACCGAGCTCGACGTCTGGCAATATATCGCCCGCGAAGGGATCGAGATCGTCCCGCTGTACCTGGCGGCGGAGCGGCCGACGGTGGAGCGCGACGGGCTCATCCTGATGGTCGACGACGACCGCTTCCCGCTTGGCCAGGAGCAGCCAGCAATGCGCCTCGTCCGGTTCCGCACCCTCGGCTGCTATCCGCTGAGCGGGGCGATCGAAAGCACAGCGGCGACGGTTGAGGAGATTGTCGCCGAGATGCTCCAGGCGACCACTTCGGAGCGGCAGGGGCGGGCGATCGACCGCGACGGCGGCAGCGCCAGCATGGAGACCAAGAAGCAGGAAGGCTATTTCTGATGGAGTTGCTGCGCTTCATCACCTGCGGCAGCGTCGACGACGGCAAATCGACGCTGATCGGCCGACTGCTTTACGATTGCTCGCAGGTCGCCGACGACCAGCTCGCCGCCCTCGAGGCCGACAGCAAGCTGGTCGGGACGCAGGGCGAGGGGCTCGATTTCGCGCTGCTGGTCGACGGCCTGTCGGCCGAGCGCGAGCAAGGGATCACGATCGACGTCGCCTACCGTTATTTCGCGAGCGCCAAGCGCAAATTCATCGTCGCCGACACGCCGGGGCACGAGCAATATACTCGCAACATGGTGACTGGCGCTTCGACCGCCGATCTCGCCGTGCTGGTCGTCGACGCGCGCAAAGGCGTGCTGACCCAGACGCGGCGGCACAGTTACCTCGCCCATTTGCTCGGCATCCGCCGTTTCGCGCTGGCGGTGACCAAGATGGACCTGGTCGATTACGACCCGGCGCTATTCGAAGCCATTTGCGCCGATTACCGGCTGTTCGCCGACAGCATCGGCATCGGCGACTGGGTCGCGATCCCGCTGTCGGGGCTCAAGGGCGACAATGTCATGGCGGCCAGCTGCGCGACGCCGTGGTACCATGGGCCGAGCCTGGTCGAACATCTCGACAGCGTCCCCGGCGGTGCCACCGACGATGCAGCCAAACCGCTGCGGCTGCCGGTGCAATGGGTCAATCGGCCCAACCAGGACTTCCGCGGTTTTGCCGGCCAGATTGCGTCGGGATCAATGGGTCCGGGCGCCGAAGTCCGTGTGCTTCCATCGGGCCGCCTGACCCGGATCGCCCGGATTGTCACCCAGGACGGCGACATCAATGGCGCGGTCGCTGGCCAGTCGGTGACCGTGACGCTGGCCGACGA
>JBDSXT010000105.1:0-6317 GCA_039925985.1 Sphingomicrobium sp. | reverse complement strand
CACCGAAGCCACGACCGCCACGATCACCGCCGAATCCGCGATCGCCGCGGTCTCCGCCTTCGGGCGGTGGGCCACCAGCGGCTGCTCGGAGCGCTCGAAACTGGTCGATCACCGCCTGCGATGGCCGCGCCGATTTGAGCGGCTTGGTGAAGTCGAAGCCCCAGCGCAGCGTGTCGCGGGTAGCGCTGTCGAAATTGACGGGTCGGAGGTCGGCGCTGATCAGCTGGCCCGTACAAGGTTGCGGTGTGCACGAAGCGCGTTGAAAGCGGTCGGGAAAGGCCGCCTCGAGCGCCGCGCTTGGCCCGGGGAAGCTGGCAATCGGCCGGTCGATCGTCGTGTGGACGAAGTCGGCGCGCAGCCGCAGATCGAGCTTGTTCGACGGACGCCAGTTGGCGCCCAGTTTGAAGACATTGCGGCGGTCGGCCTTGAGGTCTGGGTTGCCGCCGGTGATGACGTTGGCGAGCACCGTGTCGCCTTGGGTGAAATCGAAGATTCGCGAGCCCGGCGTATCCAGGATCGGGTCGCCAAGCTGGGCGACCGACGGGGCGCCCTCCTCGCGGGTCCAGCTGGCAATCAGGTTGAGCGGCGTCTTCGGCGACCAGTTGAGGCCGGCGCCGAAGACGGTCAGCGTACCGAAGTCGGACAGTTGGTTGACCTCGGCATTGGCGTTGAAAGTCAAATTGCCAAGCGCGCTGAAGTCGCGATTGCGGCGTGAGATTGGCAGGTCGAGATTGACCGACGCCTGGCCCTGCGTGCGGCCGAGAGAGTTGGGAGTTGTCACTCCGCCACGCCGTGCACGGCTGTCCTGACGCAAGGTGCTGGCGCCGACGCGGAAGGTGGCGCTGGCGTCGCCCGCGGGGAGCTTGAACAGCGGCCCGTTGGCGTTGAGGTCAAGATCGCCGGACGCGCGGTTCGAGCGGCTTCGGTCGCGGGTGGCGAGCAGCTCGTTGGGATCGCTCGACGTGACGTTACGCGACAGGTCGGCATTGCCGGTCGCCGACCAGCGCCATTTGCCCTTGTCCCAATTGAGCGCAAGCCCGGCATGGGCGCTGTCGGCCGAGGTGGCGCGGTCGCGCGGATCGATCAGTCCGATCGGCGGCGAGCCGTCGCTGGGCAGTGGAAAGCCGAGCAGCGACTTGCCTTCGCTATGCTCGATCTCGCCGTTGAGCGTCGCCGAGACGTTGCCGAGGATCTTGCGATTGTGCGTAACCGTCGCGCGCAGGTCGCGCTTCGAGCCGACCAGCGTGCGGGCGTCGCGCGAGTCGAGGTCGGGGCGACCGACAATGGGTTGCAGGAGGATGTCGCGTTCGGACTCGCTCAGCGCGCTATTGCCCTCGGCGTGGAGGTTAATCGTCGTCCGGCCTTCGCGGCCGAGCATGAGCCGAGTGACATCCGCCAGGCCGCTCGCCTGGCCGCCTTCGGTTGCCGAGCCGGCGCGGAGTTGCACGGCGGTCGAGCGGAAGCGCTCGCGAAGGATGAGATTCACCACCCTTTGGTCGGCGCGGTAGCCATATTTGAGCGCGACCTCCTCGGGGAGGATTTCGACCCGCTGGATGGCCTCGGTCGGAATGTCGCGAAGCTCGCGAAAGCTGGAGATCCGCTGCCCGTTCAACAGCAGAATGGGTCGCTCGCCGCCCCGCCCGCGCGCGCTGCCGAGCTGAGGCGCAAGCGCGTCGAGCAACTCGGTGATGCTGGTCGCACCAGTGGCGCGGACGTCGCGGCCGGTCAGCGTGTTTTCGGGCGGGATGTCGCCGACGACCGAGCCGCGCGGACGCTGGCCGACGACAACGATTTCCTCCTCGTCGCCCTCTTCGCCGGCGGCCGCTGGCGGTGCCGGTGCAGCGGCCGTCGACTGGGCAGCCTCCGGGGGCTGACCGGTTGGCGGCGCATCCTGGGCAAAAGCCGGCACGGCGAGGACGAAGGCGGTGCCGGCAAGGAGCATGCGGCGCAAGGTTGGGCTGGTCATCGGCGCGGCGGTGGCGGCGGGGAGGTGAACATCCGCTGACAACCGTCGATCGTTCGACAAAGTGCCGCGCAGGACCGACGAGTGGCCAAGTCGCGGTGGGTCGATTAGGATTTCGCCAGCGATGATAGCGGCGGGGTGGTGATCGTGAACAACAGGATTGCGTTGGCATTGTCGATGGCGGCTCTCGGGGCCTGCGCGACTGCGCCTCGGAGTCCCCGGGCGGCGGCTGCAATCGCGCCGCTGAATAGCCCGGTTGGCGGTGGTCTTCCGACGTCTTTTCCAGAAGGCAGCGCGCGGCAACAAACGGCCGAGGCGATCGCGCGCATCCAGCGGATCGACCCGTCGCTGGGTTCGGTGATCGCGATCGACCCGACAGCGATGAAGCAGGCGCGGCGGATCGACATGCGCAGCCAGACCCCCGGCCCGCTCGCCGGAATCCCGATGCTGATCAAGGACAATATCGAGATGGCCGGACCGTTGCCGACCACCGCCGGCAGTCTGGCCCTAGCCAACAACGTCACCAATCGCGATGCGCCGCTGGTGACGCGGCTGCGAGCCGCCGGAGCAATCATCGTCGGCAAGACCAATCTGAGCGAATGGGCGAACGTCCGCTCGAACAATTCGATCTCGGGCTGGAGCGCGGTGGGCGGGCAGACCCGCAATCCCTACGCGCTCGACCGCAATCCGTGCGGGTCGTCGAGCGGCAGCGGCGCGGCCGTCGCGGCGGGCCTGGTGCGGATGGCGATCGGCACCGAGACCGACGGGTCTGTCACGTGCCCGGCGGCAGTCAACGGCATCGTCGGCTTGAAGCCGACGGTCGGACTGGTCAGCCGGACCTACGTGGTCCCGATCAGCGGCAGCCAGGATACGCCCGGCCCGATGACCGCGACCGTGTGCGAGGCAGCGGAGTTGCTGAGCGTCATCGCCGGGAGCGATCCGGCTGATCCCGCGACCGTTGAGGCGGATCGGCGCAAAATTGACTATGCCGCGTCGCTCGACGCCGGTTCGCTCAAAGGCAAGCGCATCGGCGTGATGCGCTTCGCGTCCGGGTTCGGCACCGACACCGCGTTCGAGACCGCGCTCGCCATCCTGCGCGAACGCGGCGCGACGCTGGTCGAGATCAAGAAGTTCGACGACAAGGCCATCGGCGCCAATGAATCGTTGGTGCTCTACACCGAGCTCAAGGCCGCGCTGGCTGACTATCTAGAGGGCAGCCCGGCACCGATCCCGGTGCGGTCGCTGGCCGACATCATTGCCTTCAACACGGCCCACGCCACACAGGAAATGGCGCTGTTTGGACAGGAGACATTCCTCAAGGCGCAGGCAACCAAGGGATTGGCCGACCCTGCTTACAAGAAAGCACGGCAACTGAGTTTCCGTGCCGCCGGCCCGAACGGGATCGACCAGCTGTTGAAAGAGCATCGGCTTGACGCGCTGGTCGGGCCGACGATGCCGCCCGCTTGGAAGATCGACGCGGTCAATGGCGACCAGAGTTCCGGTGGCGGGGCGGGCTCGCTTGCCGCGGTGTCCGGCTATCCGCACCTCACCGTGCCAATGGGCATGGTCAAGGGACTGCCGGTCGGCCTGAGCTTCATCGGGCCCAAGTGGAGCGAGGCGCGATTGCTGTCGCTGGGCTATGCCTATGAGCAGGCGCGCGGCGCGTTTCCGGCGCCCAAATTCTACCATTCGATTGAGGAGAGCCCCGAGATCTCACCGCACTTGAGACGCGCGCGCTAGGCCGTCAGCCTCAGTCCGGCGATCGCGAAGACAATGCAGAGGATTAGCACTACTCGCACAGTCGTAGCGGGCTCGCCGAACCACAGCATGCCGACGGCGACGGTGCCGATCGCGCCGATGCCGCCCCATACCGCATAAGCGGTGCCCATCGGGATTGAGCGCGACGCCCATTCGAGCAGCGTCATGCTGATCGCGACCGAGACCAAAAAGGCGAGCGTCCACGGCAAATTGCGAAAGCCGTCGACGAACCTGAGCGAGGTCGTGAAGCCGACTTCGAACAGGCCGCCGACGATCAGGGTCACCCAGGACATTAGCAACCTTTCGCTGGACGGAGCGGGAGCGGGCATTACCCTGTCTGGCAATGGCTAAACAGCGGACCATCGGCAACCTCATCGCACCTTGGCGCTTCCTGGCGTTTCTTGCCGCGCTGATTGCCGGCGTCCCGCTTGCCTATAGCCGGCTGCACAATGCGTCGCTCGGCCTGATGGCCGGTTTTGACGTCGCGGCCGTTCTGTTTCTGGTTATTTCCGCGCCGCTGATCCATTCGCGCAATTCGAGTCTGGCCCGCGATCATGCCAAGCAAAACGACGCAAACCGGAACGCGCTGATTTTTTTGACGGCGATTGTCATGGTCGTGCTGCTGGCGGCGATCGGCGCGGAAACCATGGACAATCGACCCGAGCCGCTGACCAAGGGCCTGGTGATCGGCACCCTGCTGCTGGCGTGGCTTTTCAGCAATGTCGTCTGCACCTTCCATTACACCCACCTCGCCTATCGGAACACGGACAAGGCCGAGGACGCGGGGCTCAATTTTCCCGGGACTGCGGAGCCCGTTTATTGGGACTTCATCTATTTCAGCTTCACTCTCGGCATGACGTTCCAGACGTCGGACGTGACGATCAGCGATCCGGACATTCGCCGCTTCGTCACTTTGCATGCGCTTGGTGCCTTCGTGTTCAACATCGGCGTGCTGGCATTCACGATCAACGTGCTGGGGTCGAGCTAGGCGGCGACTTCCAGGCTTGGGCTGGCGTCAGCCGGCTTGCGCGCGGCGAGGATGCAGCCGGCGACGATCATCAATGCTCCACCGAGCGTGAACGGGGACAGCGGTTCGTGGAATATCAGCCAGCCGAACAGCGCCGCCCACAGGAATGCGGTATATTCGGTGGCGGCGAGATAGCTCGCCTCGGCCCGGGCGTAGGCCCAGGACAGGATCAGCAAGGATGTAATCGCAAGAATGGCGGCGAACAGAATCCATGGCCAGTCGGCAGCGCTCGGCAGCGGCACGCCGACGATCGGGATCAAGGCGGCGAGGATCAGCGTCACCGTCACACTCTGGAAGAAGGCAATCTCGGTCGGCCCGGCCGCCAGCGACTGCCGGCGCATCAGGATGATATTGAATGCGTAGCAAATGGCGGAAACGAGGATCGCGATGCTGCCGATAGTCGCCTCGCGGCCAAGATCGGCCTGCGCCTGGCCAAAGAAGATCACCAAAACACCGGCAAAAGCGACTAGCGAGCCGCCAAGGGTGCGGCCGCCGATGGTTTCCTTGAGCATGACCGCCGCGAGATAGAGCGCGATCAGCGGCGAGATGAACGCCAGCGCGATCGCCTGGGCTAGCGGCACCCGGCCCAACCCCCAGAAGAACAGGAATCCCATCAATGTCGACAGCGCGCCGCGTGCAACATGGAGCCGCATGGTCGACGGCGAAGGCCACGGCGCGCTCCGCCCAAGATAGATTGCACTGGACAGGCCGACGCCAACCAAATTGCGCCAGAACATCGTCGCATAGGTGCCGAGCGCAAGCACCAGCCCCTTCATCACCGCGTCCATGCCGGAGAATAAGGCGATGCCGATGGTCCCGACGATGAAGGCTGTCAGCGGGTCGTGGGAAAGGCGGCGCATGGCCGCCGGTAGCCGCCATGCCGACGGAAGTCAGCCCGCTATCAGGAAGTGGAATCGCTCGGCGGCGCTGAGGCGGCCACGGAAGCGTCGATCAGGAGCGGCGGCTCCGAGTTTGCCGATGCGATATGATCCGCAAGTGCTCCGCCCAGAATCAGGATCAGCAATAGCTTGGCCATGGCGCGATGGTGCGCCCGGAAGGTTGAAAAATCCCTAACCTACTCGGCGGCGTCGAGCATCGTTGCGGCCATTGCGGCGGCTTCGATCTCAGCCGCCTTGGCCTCGACCAGATTGACGATGTGGTCGACCATCGCCTCGTCGCGGATGTGGTGGTCGGTGACGCCCGACAGATAGACCATGTGGGTGCCGTTGCCGCCGCCGGTAATGCCGATGTCGGTCTCGCGCGCCTCGCCCGGGCCGTTGACGACGCAGCCGAGCACCGACAGCGACATCGGCGTGCGGATATGCTGGAGCCGCTCTTCCAATGCTTCGACCGTGCGGATGACGTCGAACCCCTGGCGGGCGCAGCTCGGGCAGGAAACGACGCGGACGCCGCGGTTGCGGATGCCGAGGCTCTTCAGCAGCTCATAACCGACGCGAACTTCCTCCTCGGGCTCGGCCGAGAGCGAGACACGAATGGTGTCGCCAATCCCGGCCCACAACAGAGCACCCATGCCGATCGCCGACTTGACGGTGCCGCCGATCAGCCCGC
>JBDSXT010000104.1:0-7113 GCA_039925985.1 Sphingomicrobium sp. | reverse complement strand
GCGTTGTGTTCCGTGGTCTGCTGGCCGCCGCCCATGTCGAGGAACGAGCGGACAGTGTCGGCCGAAACGGCGCGGCCGAACAACCAGCCCTGCGCTTCCGAACAGCCGAGCTTGCTGAGTTCGTTTCGAATCTGCTCGGACTCAACGCCCTCGGCGGTGATCGGCACGTTGAGCTTGTGCCCCATGCTGGCGATGGTCTGGACGATGGCCGACGTCCGCTCGCTCTTGACCAGCGTGTTGATGAAGCTGCGATCGATCTTGATCCGGTCGACGGGTAGAGTGTGAAGCTGGGACAGCGACGCATAGCCGGTGCCAAAGTCGTCCAGGGAAATGCTGATCCCGAGGTTCTTGAGGCTCTTGAGGATGGTCGAGACCTGGGCCCGGTCTTCGAGCAGCGACCCTTCGGTGATCTCGATTTCCAGTCGGCTGGCCGGAAAGCCGGTGCTCGCCAGCACCTTGACGATTTGCGAAGCGAGCGTCGGGTCGCGGAACTGAACGGGGGATACGTTGACGGCGATTTTGAGGTGACCCGGCCAGTTGCGGGCGTCGGTCAGCGCTTGCTCCATGACGCTCATCGACAAGGGTCCGATGAGCCCCGTCCGCTCCGCCGCGTCGAGAAAAGTGTCCGGCTCGAGCAAATCACCGTTGCGCGACCGCCAGCGGGCGAGCGCCTCGAAGCCGACCAATTCCTTGGAGGCGAGGTCGATCAGCGGCTGGAAGAACGGCACGAATTCGCCCGCTTCCACCCCCCGCCGGATATCCTCTTCGAGCTTGAGGCGGGTTGTCAGCTCGCGCTCCATCTTCGCGTCGAACCAGGCCATGCAATTCCGGCCCGCGTCCTTGGCGGCGTAGAGGCCGACGTCGGCCTTGCGGAGGATGGCTTCCTCGGACCCAGCGCGATCGACGACCGCCAGGCCAATGGACGATGAGACTTGTGCCTGGATATTTCCAATACGGAATGGCGTGCTCAGGCTGAACAGGATCTTTTGAGCAAGCTCCTCGGCCGCCGCCCGGCCATCGCTTTCCAGGAGCACTGCAAATTCATCGCCGCCGATCCGCGCACAGCATGACCCTCGCGGAGCAGCGTCCATCAGGACCGCGGCGACTGCGCTCAGCAGCTGGTCGCCGACCGAATGACCATGGAGATCGTTGACGCGCTTGAAGTGGTCCAGGTCGAGCAGTAACAGAGCGCCCGAGCGTCCGGATTCGCGCATCTCCGACAGCGTTCGCAACAACTCACGGCGATTGGCGAGCCCGGTGGTGTGATCGGTGTTGGCGTTGCGATGCGCGGCGCGTTCCGCCTCCTCATGGGCTTCGAGGGCGATTCTCAGGTCTTTGGCGCGCCGCCATCCGAACAGGATGATGGCGATATTGAGAATGAAGGCGAGCCGCAGGCTACCGCCCGACTCGGGCAGCGACACTCCGGCGATCGCAACCGGCAGGATCTGGCTGCCAAGCCCGACGAACAGCAAGATCGCCGCCATCGTCGCGCAGGTCGTGATGAGATGGCTCCCGGCGAGCCGGACGGCCGTGCTTGCTGAACGTCGCAAAATAGTTTCACCTGCGCTGAAATGCCGTGGGCCGATTGTCGCGCGGATGTGTAAATATACCCCTACCTCGGTTGCTCGCCTGCTTTAGTTCACCGCCCAGCCGACGCGACTCCTGCTTGGCAAGTTTTCCCAATATTCGGCGGAACGCGGCTCCACCTTCGCTCGCTCAGACGCGTCCTTCTTACGCCAAACTCTGGGCAAACTGCCACTTTCGCATTCTGGCACGCCTCTTGCTCCATTGCTTGCATTCCCGCGGGTCGATCCCATCTCGCGGTACCAATGGAGTAGCAGATGCAAGACACCCTTCCCGCCCCCGACAATGCCGAACTGGTGACCGACGAGCGGACGCAGACCAACCTCGTGTTGCGCCACGACACACTGCTCGGCGTGTGCGAAGGCATTGGTCAGGAATTTGGTTTCAACCCCAACTTCCTGCGAGTCCCATTCGCGGCGGGCATTCTGTGGAACCCGCTTGCCATCGTCGGCATCTACTTCGGCCTTGGCGTCGCGCTCGCTGTGGCGCGCTGGTTCTACCCGAAAGCTCCGCGCGTCTCCGCCTCGCAGCTTGCCACCAGCCATCCGGCTCGACCGACTGCCGACAATGTCGATGCCGACGAACTGCACTTAGCCGCCTGACAAATCGCGACTGATTGCCGCGGTGCCATCGACGTCCCTCGATGGGACGCTCCTTAATCTCCGTCTCTGAAAGCTTACGCCGGCATAAACTGTCTCTTTACGCCCTTGCGCTAGGGTTCCCTGAATTAGGGCATTGCAGTCCAGGCCTGTGAAGGGAAAAGAGCGAATGGCGAGCAGTCGGTCCGTTGACCGCAAACCCGTCAGCGTCGCCGATGCGCACCTTGCTCGCGTCAGCGGCAGCGGCTGCGCTCGTCATCCCCACCTTCATTCTCTGGTTGAGAACAGCGGAATATATTCGAGCCGCGACCTGGCCGATGCCGTGCACTTGCTGTGCGGTCTCCACGGCCGCCATCCCGGACTCATCGAGCTCGCTTTGACCCAGACGTTGGATAGCCCGGCGCGCCAGTGGCTTGCCGAGGCCGCCGAGGCGTTCGAGCGCGAGCGGCTGTATCTTGTCCGTTTGACTTCCGCGGTCGGCCCGCTGCCAAGCACGCCTGGCGCGGCCGAGACCGAAGCCAGCCTGGTCGCCCAGCGCCATGCATTGGAAATTCTCGCCTCGTCCGAGCGGACCGGTTGCGCGCTCGGCGCGACGACGGCGCTAATTGGCGACTGGTGGTCGATACGTCGGCTGCTCGATCGTGCAGCGATTCGGGCTGGGCTGGATTGCCCGGAGCCATCGCTCCCCGACGAGGCGTCGCTCGCCGACATCCTCGATTGTTTGCCCGACCATCCGTCGAGCAACCGGGCGCTGGCGTTCGGCGCCGAGCAATTGCTGCTCCAGCACCGCGCCTTGTTCGACCTGCTCGAAGCCCGCGCCAGCGCCCGCGCCGACTGGGACGGCTGACGCCGCACCAATCGTCTTTCCCGCGCAGGCGGGACCAGTTTTAGCTACAGTGAAATGGAGGAACTGCCGCGGCAGGCCCGCATCAATCGTCGCGGTAGGCTAGCTCGAAATTGCCCCAGCGGCGGCCCTTCACGAACAACGGCACGAAGACATTCTTGACCGGGATGTTCTTGTCGCCAAGCTCCATCCGATAGGTTGCAAGTGTCGACGGCCGGTTGCTCAGCAAGGCGTTGCGGGTGACGTCGTCGATCAGCACGCGCTTGTTGCGGCAATGCTCGTCATTCCACACCGGGTCTGAGCCCTGCGGCTGGCTTCGTTCCGACAAATGGGTCGGCAGATAGCCGTTCATGTCGCCGATCGCGGAGCCGATAATGCGGCCGTCGGAGGCCTTGGTGCGGTCGAGCACCGGCTGCACATAGCGGTCGGCGAAGACGCAAAATCGTGTGTCATACTGGGTCGGGTTGCTGCCTTCGATTTCCTGATAGTCTCGGTCGAACACGTCCTCCAGGTCGAACTCGCCCGAATCGATGCCGCGCTCCAGCGCAGTGACGATCATCCGGGTAGCTTCCTGCGCTTTCAGGATGAACGGAGTATCGTCGATCTCCGCCCCTGAATTGGCGAGCGTGTCGAGCATCGTGTTGGACAATAGTTCAAGGTGGTTGAGGCGCTTTTGAGCCTGCAGCAATTGGTCGCCATTGTCGCGGGCGTCGCCAGCGAAATCGGTGAGCCCGGCTTTGACTCGATCGACGCTGGTCTGGATCATGTTGGTCGAGTGAGCGATGCCTTCGGTCTGACGGTCGACCATGCCGACGATTTCGCTGACTTCGCGAACCGTGTCGCTGATCTGGCCGAACCCGACCTGGGCGGCGCGGCTGCGCTCGACGCCAGTCTTGATTTCGGACGTCACGGCGCCCGCTTCGCGAGTCAGCTCGCCGATCGTCAGTGCAATCTTGCTCGTCGCGGCGCGCGTGTCGTGCGCCAGCTTCTTCACTTCGGCGGCGACGACGGCAAAGCTGCGGCCGGCATCTCCCGCTCGTGCCGCCTCGATGGTCGCATTCAGCGCCAGCATATTGGTCTTGCGCGCAATCGTCTCGATGGTCGACGAGACCATCTGCACCTGGTTCATCGCCGCGGCGAAGCCGGCCATCCGCTCGCCCAGCTGGACGACCAGATCGGTCAGCCCCTTGAAGCCGCCGATGGTCCCCTCGATCGCCTCGCGGCCGGCCTCGAGCTTGGCCCTGGCCTGCTCGGAGAGAAGCCGCGCCTCGTCGGTCGAATCCGAAACCCGCGCCTGGTCGGCCAAGAGTCGCGTCGTCACTTCCTCAAGCCCGTCGAGCATCTTCAAATGGTCGCCGATGCGGCCCGCGACGTCCTGCACGTAACCGGCGACGTCGCTGCATTCCATCGACAGCGAACCGCAATCGCGCGCCACTGCCCGGATCGCGTTTTCGGTGACTTCCTCGATACCCTGCGTCGCCATTTAGTCACCCGCTCCCACTCGCTCGTTGGGACGGGATAGGCGCAACCTCCTACTCTTTCGTTAACCAAGCCGCGTTCAGTAGAGCAGGAAGCCTTTTCGCTGCTCTTCCCAGGACTGCTCATCGGGGCTTGCGAGCGCGTCGAGGTCGGCTGGGACGGCGGCCGCGTCATCCACCCATTCGCGCAGCAGCGGGGAGCCGTTGATGACGTCGATGGCGAGCTTGCCGAGTTCATATTCGTAGGGGAAATCGCGCCACAGGTCATAGTCCGGGTGGAGCGCCAGGATCGCCTTGAACGCCAGAACCTGCAGCCGCCAAGGTTTGAAGGCGAGGTGATCGTAGAACGGCCCCTCGGCGTGGATCTGAACGCCATGGCAAAGCGTGCCGACATGCTTGTGGAAGGTCGGCTCGAACGAGACTTCGCGCAGCTTGCAGCCCGCCAGCCAATGCGGCGCGGCCCGCTCCATCTCCGCCATCACCCCGCGAGCATCGATGTCCGGCGCGCCGAATAGCTCGAGCGGACGGGTCGTGCCCCTGCCCTCGCTCAGCGTCGTCCCTTCGAGCATTACCGTGCCGGCATAGGCCCGCGCCATGTTGAGGCTGGCGGCATTGGGGCTGGGATTGATCCAGATTCGGTCCTGCGGCCAGCCAAAGCCGGGGCCTTCGCCGGGTTGCCAGCCGCCCATCTCGATCACTCGGTAATCGACGTCGAGCGTGAAGTGATCGACGAACCACCGGCCGAGTTCGCCAAGCGTTAGCCCATGCCGCATCGGGATCGGCCCAGCGCCGACGAAGCTCTCCCAACCCGGTTGCAGCGTCAGTCCCTCGACCGGCCGGCCGGCAGGATTGGGGCGATCGAGCACCCACACCGCTTTGCCATGCTCCGCCGCCGCTTCGAGCATGTAGAGCAGCGTCGTAATGAAGGTGTAGATGCGGCAGCCGACGTCTTGCAGGTCGATGAGGATGGTGTCGAACGTGCCCATCGACTGCCCGGTCGGCCGCCGGACCTCCCCGTACAGGCTGAATACCGGAATGCCGTGGACGGGGTCGGTGAAATCTTCCGACTCGACCATATTGTCCTGCTTGTCGCCGCGCAGGCCGTGCTGCGGGCCGAAGGCGGCGGTGACGTTGACGCCGACGGCGGCCAGGGCATCCAGGCTGTGGGTCAGGTCGCGCGTCACCGACGCGGGATGCGCAAGCAACGCCACCCGCTTGCCGTTGAGCAGCTTGCGCAGTTCCGCCTCGCCAAGCAGCCGATCGATTCCAAACTGGGTCATTGGGCTTGCTTACGGAAGCTTGGCGACGAAGCAATCCGGGTTGTGGAAATCGGGCTGCTGATCGCCGTGTGCTAGCGCCCAATAGCTCTTGGTGCCGTCTTTCTCTTCGAGTACTGCAGACAGCCCCAATTGCCACTCTTGGGCAGCGTCGCCGGCGATCGTCGCCCCCACGGTCCACCAGGTGAAATTATCCTCCATCCGGATGTAGGGCGGCGAGCCGACTTCGGCCCGGGACATGCCCGTCCGGCGCTCGGAAAAATCATAGGCCGCCCAATTGCCCGACGGCGCGAAATTCCACTCGCGATAGGACTTTGCGCCCGCCGGCTGGAAAAACGCTTCAAAACAGGTCGTCCGCCACAATTCATCCGCGCGCCACGGCTCCGAGAGCTTGGCAATGACGAAACGGTCGGCAGGCGCGCCGACCCCGAACCAGATGTTGGTCGTCGCCGCCGCGGCTCCCAGCGAGTCGATGTGGTCGACCGTGGCCCACACCTCGAACGCTCGTCCCGCAGGCGGGGTCGTCGAGTGCGGCACGAGATTATATTGCATCGCATCGCAGTAGCAGCGTCCAATGCATGACGCTAAGCGGCAAGCATGACCGTCTACAAATCCTCACTGCTCCGGCTCCTCGAAGAGCGCGGTTACATCCATCAGGCAACCGATGCCGCCGGGCTGGACGCACTGGCAGAGAAAGAGACGATCGCCGCCTACGTCGGCTTCGACGCCACCGCGCCCAGCCTCCACGTCGGCAATCTTGTGCAGATCATGATGCTCCGCCGCCTCCAGCAAGCGGGGCACAAGCCCGTTGTGCTGATGGGCGGCGGCACAACCAAGGTCGGCGACCCGTCGGGCAAGGACGAAGCCCGCCAGTTGCTTACCGCCGATCAGATCGACGCCAACATCGCGTCGATCCGCCGCGTGTTCGAACGCTTGCTGACCTTCGGGGAGGGACCGACCGACGCGATCCTCGTGGACAATGCCGACTGGCTCGACGGCGTCGCTTACGTGCCATTCCTGCGCGAGGTCGGCCGCCACTTCACCATCAACCGAATGCTGACCTTCGACAGCGTCAAACTGCGCCTCGACCGCGAGCAGCCGCTGACCTTTCTCGAATTCAATTATATGATCCTGCAGGCGTACGACTTCCTCGAGCTGTCGCGGCGCGCCGGCGTCCGGCTGCAGATGGGCGGCTCGGACCAGTGGGGCAATATCGTCAACGGCATCGACCTCGCGCGTCGCATTGATGGGACAGAGATTTTTGGCGTTACGACGCCACTGATCACCAATGCCGACGGCAGCAAGATGGGCAAGACCGCGCAAGGGGCGGT
>JBDSXT010000103.1:0-3148 GCA_039925985.1 Sphingomicrobium sp. | reverse complement strand
TGCTCGGCTTCCCCGCAAGCATGGGCGCCATGGGCCTGCATTATGTGCGGCGTGACGTGCTCGGCCTTCCGGATAAGCCGGTCGGGCGCGTCAAGGGCACCGGTACGCACACCGATTTTCGCAAGCCTGCGATGCTCGTCTATGAACCACAACCCGACGGTTCGCTTCAGCTAATTGCGGTTGAAAATCTCGTTTTTGCTTCGGCCTGGCATGGAACCGCGGGCCATAAGGAGCCGCCGAAATTCCATGGCCGCACTTACCCGCTGCTGAGGGACAATCCGGCAACCAAGGTTGACGAGGCCCACGGATGGGAACCGCATTACGAGCTCCATTTGTGGGTCTTCCGCGACAATCCGAACGGCGTCTATTCGCCGTTCAATCCGAACGTCACCTGCCGATATAACAAGCCGCCCGCGCGGGCGCCGCAGCACAGCGTGAACTGAACGTTAGACGCACCGGTCAATCAGTTCATTTTCTGACAGTTGAACGGACGGGCGCTTGGGCGCACAGTCCCGCCACCAACGGGGAGTTGGATGGCGACACTGTTCCTGAGCTACTCGCGGGAAGACGTCGAGCGCGTGCAGCCGCTCGCGACCGCGCTCGAGCGCGAGGGTCACAGCACCTGGTGGGACCGACACATATCCGGTGGTGAGCAGTTCGCCGGCGCGATCGAGCAGGCGCTCGCTTCGGCCGATGTCGTCGTTGTGTGCTGGTCACAGAGTTCGGTCCGCTCCGATTGGGTTCGCGACGAGGCGGCAGCGGGCCGTGACAGCGGTTGTCTGGTCCCGGTAACTCTTGACGGCTGTCCGCCTCCGCTAGGCTTTCGCCAGTATCACACGATCGACCTGTCCGGCTGGAACGGCCGTCCGCGATCGCGCGATTTACGACCGCTCAAGGCAGCAATCGCCGAGAAAGCGAGCGGCGTCCACCCCCAGGCGAGGACTGCCGAGGCCCTGCCCGTCCGGCACTGGCGGAGCGGCTTCGATGCGCGCCGCTGGGCGGTTGCAGCCGCCGCCGCGCTGATTCTCATTCTCGGCGGCGGATTGCTTTATTCGCGCGTCTGGGGCGGGTCCGACCGGATCGCGCCTCGGGTCGCGATCGGCCAATTCGCGCTCGTCTCGGCCGACTTGCCCCGCGCGATTCCCAACATGCTCGGCCAGGAGATTCTCGCCGCGTTCGGTGCCGAGAACGCTGTCGCGGTGGTCTCCGCCGGCGATGGCACGGCCGGTTTGTCGGCGCCGTTTGTCATGGACGGAGGTGTCAGCCGGCTGGGAGATGCGGTGCGCTTCACGATCAATCTCAAGAACCGGCGGTCGGGCGTTCTCCTGTGGTCAGGCGCCTATGAGCACGAGGCCGCCGACGTCGTCGCCGCGCGCCAAGCTGCGGTTGGCGCAAGCCAGGTCGTCCGGTGCGGCTTGTGGGGCGCCTCCTCGTACAAGAGCCGGATGTCGGACCAGGCGCTGTCACTTTATTTCAAATGGTGCAACGAGCATTGGGGGGGCTCGGCCACCCAGGCCGCGGAACTCGACGCAGCCCGACGAGTGACGGTTGCGGTGCCTGATTTTTCGTTCGGCTGGTCGGCGCTGGCGCTGGCGGCGGTGCCGCTCGCTGCAGGCGAGTCCGCGGAAGCGAAGCAGCTGCGCAACGAAGGGATGGCGGCGGCCCGCAAATCGATGCAACTCGATCGCCAAAACCCCGAGGGCTACATGGCCATTGCCGGGCTCCTGCCGCTGGACCGCTATGCCGAACGCGAGGCGCTGCTCAAGAAAGCGATCAGCGTCAGGCCGACCGAGTGCGGGTGCGAGCGTCAGGCCTATGGCGACTTCCTGGCCTCTGTGGGGCGCATGGAGGAAGCAGTCGGGCAATATGAGCAGGCGCGAGCCATGCGTCCGCTAGCACCCTTCAGCAATGTTCGCTTTGCCCAGTCGCTCTATGTCGTTGGCCGCAACGACGAGGCCGACCGGATTTTGGCCGACACGCTCACGCTGTGGCCCGACGCGACTTCGCTTCGCTTGTTGAAAATGAAGTCGGCGCTGTGGACGCACCGTTATGACGAGGCGATCACCCTGCTCCGGGCCGCCGACCTCCCGCTGACGAGCTTGCAGCGGAACACGCTGACCGCCGCTTTTCAGGCGCTGAAATCGCAAAATGCCGCGCTTCGAGTGCAATCGATTACAGATCTCGAAAGCTTTGCCGTCGATCCGCGCTACAACGACCGGCTCGTGGTTGGCACGCTCGCGGCTCTCGGGGCCCGGGCCGAAGCTCTCAAGGCTGCCACGAACCTTGTACGCACCCGCGGACTGTTCGACACTGAGGTGTTGTTCGAGCCCAATCTTGCGGCGGCGCGGGAGGAGCCTGGCTACGCCCAGCTCGTCCGCCAACTGGGGCTGACGAATTACTGGCGTACGGCCCGCAACGCGCCTGACATTTGTCGGGACTCGGCCAGACCGAGCTTTTGCTCCTTTGCATGATGGAGGAATGGTGATGAAACGACTTGTGCTGCTGTTCGCTCTCGGCATCTCCGCCTGTAACCGCGAGGCGCCGGACAAAACCGCCGTACCTGCGGCGGCGGCGGCGCCCGCGATTATCCCGGGGCCAGATGCCACGAAAAACTCGGCAACCGTTGTCCCGATGCCAAAAGACCAGGCTCAGCTCGATCGAATGATCCTCGCCGGTTATACGCCGCACGGCAACCACATGCATCCGCCTGGAGTCAAAGAATGCCCGCTGAGCCAGGGAAGTGAAGTCGTAATGTAGCGCCAGCCGCAACTCGGCCCGCAATCATTGGACGGTCACAAGCGGATGAGTCGTATCGACGGCGGCCGCTTCTCCGAGCTTGCGAGCATCGTTCTGAATCGAGCTAGGCGGCGTTAGTGTCCGCTTTCCACCCATTCCAGCTGCGACCGCTTTCGACCCATTGCGGACATTCGGGGGCTGATGATTCCCAAGATAGGTCCCCGGATGAACATATTCCGGCCCCTGAAGTTTGAGACGGCCGGAGCCCTAGGCTGTTTTCACCCGGTACATTTGCCTGTCAGCTCGCTCAATTACAGCTTGGGGATTGTCGCCAGGCTCGATCATTCCGACCCCGACAGCAACGCTGAGCGGCAAGCAACTGCCATTGACGCAAAACTGCGATCCCACAACA
>JBDSXT010000102.1:0-16798 GCA_039925985.1 Sphingomicrobium sp. | reverse complement strand
CTCCGAAACGATCTCTGCCTTACGCTGCCCTCACTTCGCGGCGATCGAATGCTGCGGGTAACAGGGGGAATGCTATGAATCGGGTCGTGATTGCTCTTCGTGCCGGCGCCGCGCTGGCGGCTATCGTCGCTGGTGGATCCAGCCTCCAGGCGCAAAGCACACTGCCGCCGGCCGACGTGACAGACGCTCAAGCGCCCGCAGCGGATGATGCAGCTCCCGATGGTGAAATCGTCATCACCGGCTCCCGCATTCGTCGCGACCCGCTTTCTCAGGACGCGCCCGTGGTGTTCGTCGACAAGGCCGCGATCGATAAGACCGGTCTTTCAGCTGTGGCCGACGTACTGCAGCGGATCCCGAGCGCCAGCGGCGGCCTCAATACCAAGGTCAACGCCAGCGGCAACCTCGGCAATCCGCCGGACGGCGGTGGCGTCGGTGCCGGCTCGGCGACGATCGATCTTCGCTATCTCGGCACCAACCGCACGCTGGTGCTGGTCGACGGCCTGCGCTTCGTCAACGGCACGAGCGCCAGCGGCATCCCCGGCTCGGTCGACCTCAACACCATTCCAACCAACATGATCGAGCGGATTGAAGTGCTCCAGGCCGGCGCGTCGCCGCTCTACGGATCGGACGCGATCGCCGGAGTGGTCAACGTGATCACGGTCCAGAAGCAGGAAGGCCTGCGCGCCTCGGCCCAATATGGCGCGTTCAGCAAGGGCGACGGCGAAACGCTGGACCTGCAAGCGAGCTACGGCATCCAACTGCCGACGACGAGCATCGTCTTTGGCGTCAATTATGCCAAGCAGAAGCCCGTTTTCTCCCGCGACCGTTCGATCTCCCAATTCCCGAATCCGGGCCAGACCGACTGCTCGAACGGCGGCGGCGGCTGTAGCAGCGCGGCGGCCAATGGCCGCTTCCTAACGTTCAACGGCAGCCAGACGATCTCAACCGCACCGGACAGTACGCCGACTCTGGCGGAACTGCGGCCATTCACCACCGCAGACCGGTTCAACTTCGCCCCGTTCCAGTACATCCTGACGCCCAACGAGCGCTACGGTGGCTGGGTCAGCATGAAAAGCGAGCTGACCGATAGCATCAACCTTCGGGTACGGGGATCGTACAACCGCCGGAATTCGGAGAACAAGGCGGCGTTTGAGCCTTTGTTCATCGGCCCCGATGCGGGCAATGGCGCCGGCAGCCTGTTCGACACCTTGTCATTCGATGTCAGCAATCCGTTCAATCCGTTTGGTGTCACGCTCGAATCGGGCCTGAATCCGGACGGGACCTCGAACGGCAGACCGTCCAATTACGTTTTCATCGCCCGCCGCCTGATCGAGGCGGGGCAGCGTGATTTCCGACAGAAAGTTGATACTTACGCCGGTGCAGCAACGCTGGACGGCCAGCTCAACATCGGCGGGCGCGACTGGTATTGGGACCTCAATGCGCTGTTCGGCATCAACTCGGCGCGGCAGAGTTTTACCGGCAACGTCCGCGCTGACCGAGTCGCGCAGGCGATCGGGCCGATTGCCAATTGCACTGCGCCTTGCGTGCCATTGAACCTGTTCGGCGGTAACGGCTCGATCACTCAGGCGATGCTCGATTATATCGGATTCACGGAGCATGACAGCAGCAACCAGCACCTGTGGGATTACACCGCCAACATTACGGGTCCGCTGTTCGACCTTCCCGCCGGTCCGGTGGAAGTCGCGCTGGGTTACGAGCACCGTTATCAGAGCGCTCGGTTTACGCCGGATCCCATCGTTTCGGCAGGGCTCGGCGCAGATATTCCTGCGCAGCCTGCTTCTGGCAAATACAATGTCGATGAATTCTACGGCGAGCTCCGCGTTCCGATTCTGAAGGAGCAGCCGTTCGCCTACTCGCTCGAGGCCAACGGCGCCGTCCGCCACTCAAACTATTCGACGAGCGGTGGAAGCACGACCTACACGATCAGCGGCCTGTACAAGCCGGTGCACGACCTGCTGTTCCGGGCCGCTTATTCGACCGGCTTCCGGGCACCGGGTATCGGCGAGCTGTTTGGCGGGCGGTCGCGCTACGACCTTCCGGTCACCGATCCTTGCTCGAGCGACGTCACGGGCTTGTTCCAGACCGATCCGACGGTGCAGGCGAATTGCATCGCCAATGGCGTTCCCGCCGACGGCAGCTACGCCGAGGAACCGGGCCAGCTTCCCGTCATCACGCAGGGCAATCAAAACCTGAAGCCGGAAACGTCGAAGAGCCTGAACTTCGGCGCCGTCTATGCACGGTTCTGGGGCGGGCACAGCTTCAGCATCGAAGGCGACTATCACGATATCAAGGTCAAGAATGCGATTGGTTCGCTCGATCCGAACCTGACGCTCGGCAATTGCGCCCTGCGCGGCGACCTCGCCAGTTGTGCTCTCGTGAAGCGCACGCTCAAGGGCTTCGTGAATGAGATCGACGCGACGCTGCAGAACCTCAACAGTATCCACACGCGGGCGATTGATGTGAGTGCTAGCTACCGTTCGCCGCAGACCCAGTTTGGCCGGTTCGGCCTGACCGCGAACGGGTCGCGGCTGCTCAAATATGTCATCGTTCAGGAGAACGGCTCAAACGGTCCTTTCTCGCTCGATCGCTTGGGGACGGAACGAGGCAGTCCGGATCAGGCCTATCCGAAGTACAAGGGCAATGCGACGCTCGACTGGTCGCTGGGTGGCTTCGCCGCTTCTGTTACCGCGCGCTACATCCATTCGGTGCATGAGATTAACCAGTTCACCTATGCGCCTGCAAACCGCCTCGCCAGCCGCACTTACATCGACGCCCAGGTCAACTGGTCGCCGCCGGTCCTTGGCGAACGCCTGATGCTTACGGTTGGCGGGAACAACCTGACGGACAAGGATCCGCCCGGTTGCTTCACCTGTAGCGTGAACAATTACGACCCGACCACGTATGACGTGCCGGGGCAGTTCTACTACGGCCGCATCAGTTTCAAGATGGGTCCCAGCCGCGAAGCGGCGCCAATCTATAGCCCACCGGCGCCGCTACCAGCGCCGCCGCTGGCGGCTGAGCCGGCTCTGCCGGAAGCGCCGCCACTACCACCGCCGCCGCCGCCGCCACCCGCAGCGGGGGGCGAGCGCGGCAAATAAAACTGGCGCCAGACAAGGAGGGCGGTCCGGGACACCGGGCCGCCTTTTCTTGTGGATGGCCCGCTTGAACCTTGTCCCGATCCGCCCGATGTAGTTGCTTCACTAACAAGGACTCGCAATCACGTGACCGACCACCAGGACATCGCTTCGCAGCTCGTGCCGATCGTCATCGAGCAATCCAACCGGGGCGAACGCAGCTTCGACATCTATTCGCGGCTGTTGCGCGAGCGGATCATCTTCGTCACCGGGGCGGTCGAGGACCATATGGCCTCGCTAATCACCGCCCAATTGCTCTTCCTCGAGTCCGAGAACCCGAAGAAGGACGTCTTCATGTACATCAATTCGCCGGGCGGTGTGGTCACGGCCGGCCTCGCGATCCACGACACCATGCAATACATCCGCCCGCGCGTCGGCACGGTGTGCATCGGCCAGGCGGCGTCGATGGGCAGCTTCTTGCTCGCCGCCGGCGAGCCTGGAATGCGCGTCGCCCTGACCAACAGCCGAATCATGGTCCATCAGCCGTCCGGCGGCGCCCAGGGCATGGCCGCCGACATCGAAATCCAGGCGCGCGAGATTTTGCGCATGCGTCAGCGCCTGAACGAGCTCTACGCCAAATATACCGGCCAGAAGATCGGCGACATCGAGAAGGCTATGGACCGCGACAAATTCCTCGAGGCCGATGAGGCTAAGGAATTCGGCATCATCGACGAAGTGTTCGACAAGCGCCCCGAAAGCGGCGACGGCGACACCACGGGCGCGGCGAGCATCACGCCTGCATAGTGAAGCGAAATTGAAGGCGCCGGTTTAATCGGGCGAACTGTTGTTCCCCTATTGTTCTTTCCGAACAAACGGCGTACACGACCTCATCCACGAGGCGTTGCTCGGGCGCCGCATTGACGAAGGGATGTAGGTCATGTCAGCGCAGCTCAAGGTCGTTGGAACGGATTTAGGCAATATGGACAGGCAAAAGGCGCTTGAGGCGGCGCTCGCGCAGATCGATCGGGCATTCGGCAAGGGCTCGGCTATGAAGCTCGGCAGCCGCGAGAAGATGGAGATCGAGACCACCTCCACCGGCAGCCTCGGGCTCGATATCGCGCTTGGCGTCGGCGGGTTGCCGCGCGGCCGGGTGATCGAGATTTACGGGCCCGAGAGTTCGGGCAAGACGACGCTCGCCTTGCATGCGATCGCCGAAGCCCAGAAGATCGGCGGCAGCGCCGCTTTTGTCGATGCCGAGCACGCGCTTGACCCGTCTTATGCAAAGAAACTGGGCGTCGACATCGACGAGCTGATCGTCTCGCAGCCCGACACCGGCGAGCAGGCCCTCGAGATCGTCGATACCTTGGTGCGCTCGAACGCCATCGACGTGCTGGTCATCGACTCGGTTGCAGCGCTGGTCCCGCGGGCCGAAATCGAAGGTGAGATGGGCGACAGCCACGTTGGCCTCCAGGCGCGGCTGATGAGCCAGGCGCTGCGCAAGCTGACCGGCTCGATCAGCCGCTCGCGCTGCACGGTGATCTTCATCAACCAGGTGCGCATGAAAATCGGCGTGATGTACGGCAATCCCGAGACCACGACGGGCGGAAACGCGCTCAAATTTTATTCTTCGGTCCGGCTCGACATCCGCCGTATCGGTCAGATCAAGGACCGCGACGACATCGTCGGCAACACGACCCGGGTCAAAGTGGTCAAGAACAAGGTCGCTCCGCCATTCAAACAGGTAGAGTTCGACATCATGTACGGCGAAGGCATCTCCAAGGTCGGTGAAATCCTCGACCTCGGCGTCAAGGCCGGTCTGGTTGAGAAATCGGGCGCATGGTTCAGCTACGACTCGATCCGCATCGGCCAGGGCCGCGAGAATTCCAAAATCTATCTCAAGGAAAATCCAGAGGTCGCTAAGCGGATTGAAAACGCCATCCGCGGCCGCACCGACGAAGTCGGCGAAGCACTGATGATCGGCGCTGGTGAACCCGAGGATGCTGGCGGAAACACGGTCGTCGAGGCTTAGACCTCAGCCTCCCGCGCCAGTCGCTAGTCCCGCTTTCACCCGCATTGGGAATGGCTGGAACCGCGTCTTCAAAAGTCGGGTGGCGGACAGGGCTCGGTGGGAATGCGTTCCTTGACTCCGCCGAACAGCCGCTTGGGCTCGGTCGCCATGACCATCATGAATGCGAGCGAAGCGCAGACCGCCATGCCCCATAGGAAGGGTCGGGCGGTGCCGTCGAAAGCCTGGCCAATAATCAGGCCGATGAGGGCCCCGCCGATCGTTCCGACGACTCCCTGGACCGATGAGGCGGTGCCGGCGATCGGCCCCATGTGCTCCATGGCGAGCGTGCTGATGTTCGACGAAGTGAAAGCGAAGCAGGCCATCGCCAGCCCCTGGAAAATGATGAAGATGGCCAACGTCTCCGCTCCGCCGGTGGCGATAGCGGCGTGAACCGCGGTGACGAGTGCGAATGCTGCCGCGCCGCCATGTCCAACACGGCGCATTCCAAAACGGCCGACGATCTTCGAATTGGCCCAGGACGCAAGCGCCATCGGCGCCGCGACGGCGGCGAATACCATGCCGATCGCGTTGGGCGCTTTGAAGACGTCGAAAATGATCTGCTGGACCGACGAGATATAGGCCACCAGTCCGCCGAAGGTCAGGGTCAAGGCCAGCGTGTAGCCGCGCGACATCGGCTCGCGGATGGTTGCCCAGGCGGCTCCACCGACTTCCCGCCACGCTAGCGACCGGCGAAATTCGGGGTGCAGTGTTTCGGGCAGCCGGAAGTGCGACCAGGCCAGCATGATCAGCGCATAGACCACGAGCACCAGGAAAATTGCTCGCCACGGCGCGAACAGCAGGATGCCCTGGCCGATCGTCGGCGCCAGCACCGGCACCAGCATGAAAACCATGAACACCAGGCTCATCACCCGCGCCATCGCCTCGGCTTCGAATAAGTCGCGGACCATGGCAACCACCAGCACTCGGGTCACTGCCGCCGAAGCGCCCATCGCTACCCTGCCGGCGATCAGGAGTGGAAAGCTGCCCGCAATCCCGCACAGCAAGGCAAAGGCCGCGTAGAGCGCGATGCCGGCGGCGAGGATCGGCTTGCGCCCAAAACGGTCGGCAAGCGGCCCCCAGATCAGTTGGGTCGAGCCGAAGCCCATCATGTAGCCGACGACCACCAGCTGGCGATGGTTCTCCTCGGCGACCCCTAGCGACTGACCGATCGCCGGCAGCGCCGGGATCATCGCGTCGATGGCGAACGCGTTCAACGCCATGAGACCTGCGAGCATCGCCGTCATCTCGCGCGTCCCGGGGCGCCGGGCGCCGTTTTGGTCAACCGATTCGAACATGGAAGAGCGCCTGCTGGCGAAGGGCCGCACGACATGCAAGAGTTAGCCGATGAACATGGCAACGGCATCCGCGCGGGTGAGGCTGATCGGGCTGCCGACCGACAGCCATTCCTCGTTCCTTAGAGGGGCCGCGGCCGCGCCCGCGGCGATCCGCGCTGCACTAACATCGGATCACGCCAACATGGCCGCCGAATGTGGCCTCGAACTTGGGTCTGACGTTGCTGTTGACGACATTGGCGACTTGCCACTCGACGAAACTGAGCAAGACTTGGGAAGAATTTTTAATGCGGCGCGAGAAGCGACGGAAAGCGGTGCCGTGCCGATTTTCCTTGGCGGCGATCACATGGTCACTTTCCCGATCGTCGCTGGCCTCGCCGAGGTTTACGGTGCGGTCAGCATCCTGCATTTCGACGCACACCCCGACCTCTACGAAGATTTCGGTGGAGACCCACTGAGCCATGCCTCGCCGTTCGCCCGGATCATGGAGCGCGGTTTCGCGAGCCGGTTGGTCCAGGTCGGGATCCGGACTCTGAACCGCCATTGCCGCGAGCAAGTCGCGACCTATTGCGTCGAAGTCGTCGAAATGCGCGACTTTAGCCCGGGCCGCGTGCCGATCCCGGACGGGCCGCTATACATCAGCATCGATCTCGACGCGCTCGATCCGGCGTTCGCGCCGGGCGTGTCTCATCTTGAGCCGGGCGGTCTCAGCGTCCGCGACATTCTGTCGGTACTCGAGCGCGTGCCGGGACCGATCATCGGCGCGGATATTGTCGAGTATAACCCGTCTCGCGACATCAACGGAGTGACCGCCGTCGTTGCCGCCAAACTCATCAAGGAACTGGCCGCGCTGGCGGCAAAGGGGGCAGAATGACATCCTTGGTTTCGCGACGCCACTGGTTGCAGGGGGCAGGGGCGCTTGGCGCAAACTTGCTCACCGGCGCCGGTTTGCGTGCCGCAACGATCGCGGCAGCCGAGCTCGGGCCGATGCCGCTACCGCCGCCGATCGGGCGCGCCGAACGCATGCTGCGCCTCGCCAAGGCGCGCGCGCTAATGAAGCAGCACGGCATCGGAGCGATCCTCGTTGAGTCCGGCCCTAGCCTCGATTATTTCACTGGCGTCCAATGGTGGCGATCTGAGCGGCTGACAGCGGCGGTCATTCCCGCCGAAGGCGAGCCGATTATTGTCACGCCGTTCTTTGAACGGCCATCAGTCGCTGAAAGCCTAGGCATCTCGGCCGAAATACGCACCTGGAACGAGGATGAAGATCCGCTAAAACTGGTCGCGGACTTTTTGCGCGAACGCCGCATCGCCAAACTACCATTTGGCTTGGAAGAGACTAATCGCTTCTTCATCCTCGACCGACTGCTCCAGCAGTTGAAAGCGGTGAACGCCGTCAACGCTAACGTGGTGGTTCGCGGCTGCCGCATGTTCAAGTCACCGGCTGAACTAGACCTGATGCAGGCGGCCAACGCGATCATGCTGACGGCGCTTCGGTACGCCGGTGAGCGCACGCGCGAAGGCATGACCCCTGCCGACATCGATGCTATGATTATGGCGGTCCACAAGCGAATGGGCTCGGATTACGATGGCGGGCTGGTTTTGATCGGCGAGTCATCGGCCTATCCGCACGGCTCACACAAGCCGCAGAATGTGAAACGCGGCGATGTGATTTTGATGGACTGCACTTCGTCGGTTCACGGGTATCAGGCCGACATTACCCGGACCTTCATATTCGGCGCCGATCCAACGGCCGAGCAGCGCAAATTGTGGGATCAGGTGCACCGCGGCCAGCAGGTCGCGATCGAAGCGGCCAAGGTCGGCGTGCCGGCGGGACGCGTCGATGACGCGGTTCGAAAGGTCTACGAAAGCTGGGGGTTCGGACCCGGCTACCGCCTCCCGGGCCTGTCACACCGCACCGGCCACGGCATCGGCATGGAAGTGCACGAACCCGTCTACCTGGTACACGGCGAGACGACGCCTTTGGCGCCCGGTATGTGTTTCTCCGACGAGCCCGGGCTTTATATTCCGGGCAAATTCGGGGTTCGGCTGGAAGATTGTTGGCACATGACCGCCGCCGGGCCGAAATTCTTCACTCAACCGCCACCGAGCATCGATCAGCCGTTCGACTAGAAATGGTCGTCGATCTTACCCTTGCGCGCAACGTGCGAGGGAGCTGGCTGCGTCTCGATGTCGGGAGACTCTTCGGGGTTGAACTCACCTTCCCAGCGGGCGACGACGCTGGCGGCGACCGCATTGCCGACAACGTTGGTCGCCGAGCGGCCCATATCGAGGAAATGATCGACGGCGAGGATCAAGAGCAGCCCGGCTTCGGGAATCTTGAACATCGACAAGGTTGCGGCGATCACGACCAGGCTGGCGCGGGGCACGCCGGCCATGCCTTTCGACGTGATCATCAGCACCAGCAGCATGGTGATTTCCTGCCCGAGGCTGAGGTCAATGCCATAGGCCTGGGCGATAAAGATCGACGCGAAGGTCATGTACATCATCGATCCGTCGAGATTGAACGAATAGCCCAGCGGCAGGACGAAGCTGGCGATGCGCGGCGGCACGCCGAACCGGTCGAGCGCTTCCAAGGTGCGCGGATAGGCGGCTTCGCTCGACGCGGTCGAGAAGGCGAGGACGACAGGATCGCGGATATAGCGAACCAGGTGCCGCGTTCGGGGCCCGACAATGATGAACGCCGCCCCGATCAGGATCGTCCACAGGATTGCCAATCCGAGATAAAAGCTGCCGACGAACTTGCCGAAGGTGAAGAGAATCTCCGGCCCGCGTTCAGCGATCGACCCCGCGACCGCGGTGAACACTGCAAACGGCGCAAACCGCATCACGTAATTGGTCAGCTGGAGCATCACGCTGACCAGGGATTCGACGCCCCGGACGATCGGCTTGCCCTTGTCGCCGATGGCAGTGAGCGCGACTCCGAAGAAAATCGAGAAAATCACAATCGGCAGAATTTCGTTGGTGCTCATCGCGTCGAAGATCGATGCGGGGACCAAATGACTGACGAAATCCTTGAGGTTGAACGCCGCGGTTTCGATGCCGCTGGCGGCAGTTGCGGGCGGCAGCGGCAGGTTTAGGCCGACACCGGGCTGGAGGAGATTGACGAGAATCAGCCCGAGCGTGAGCGAGACGAACGTCGCGCCGATGAACCAGGCCAGCGAGCGCAGGCCGACGCGGCCGAGCGCCGCGATGTCGCCCATGTGGGCAATGCCAGCGACCAGCGTCGAAAAGACCAGCGGCGCAATGATCATCTTGATGAGGCGCAGGAACAAGGTCGTGACGATGCCCATGTACCCGGCGATCTCGGTCAGTCGGGCCGCGCTCTCAGGCGTCCCATCGCCGATCGCCGCGTTGATCGCCCAGCCGGCGATCACGCCCAGCACCAACGCGAACAGGATGTACCAGGTCAGTCGCTTGTTCACGCGTTTCTCCCCAACTTCGAGCAGAACCAAGCCGCTGATGACGGCGCCGTCAAGCCGGTGCTTCACAGGCATGACGGGCATGGGCTACGGCGGGCGCCATGAGCGCATCGACTTCCAGCCCGAACGCGGACGTGCTGACATTCGGGCGCGACATTCTGCACGACGAAGCGCGAGCGCTTGATGCGCTGGCGGACAGCCTCGACGAGCCGTTCGAACGCGCGATCGCCGTGATCCTGGCAATGCCTGGCAAGCTGATCGTCAGCGGGCTCGGCAAGTCCGGACACATCGGCCGCAAGATTGCCGCCACATTCGCATCGACAGGGACCACGGCGACCTTCCTTCACCTGGCGGAGGCCATTCATGGCGACCTCGGGATCGCCGCCAAGGGCGACGTTGCGCTGCTCATTTCGCAAAGCGGAGCGACCAGCGAGCTCGATGCGGTCATCGACCACCTGGTGGCGGTTGGCATCCCGATCATCGGGATCACCGGCAGTGCGCGCTCGATGTTGGCCGAGGCTTCGACGGTGGCATTGCTCTTGCCCCATTGGCCGGAGGTCGGGCCGGAAGCGGTTGCGCCAACCACCTCGACGACCATGACCCTTGCGCTCGGCGATGCGCTGGCGATGACGGTGATGCGGCAGAAGGGTTTTACGCGCACCGACTTTGAACGGCTCCACCCGGGCGGCAGCCTCGGCGCGCGCCTGAAGCCGGTCCGCCGCGTAATGCACGGCAGCGACGCGCTGCCACTGACCCGCAGCGACAGCTCGATGCACGAAGCGGTCGTCGAAATGACCGAGAAACGCCTCGGCATGGTCGGCGTGACCGACGAGCAAGGCAAGCTGGTCGGCATTATCACCGACGGCGATCTCAGGCGCCACATCGAGCGCGGACTGGACTTACCGGCGTCCGAATTCATGACTGCCGATCCGAAAACCATCGGCCCGGATGCGCTGATCGACGAGGCGCTCAGCCTGTTCGAAGAATTCCGCATCACCGTCCTGCTGGTGGTCGAGGACGGTCGCCCGGTCGGAGTACTTCATATCCACGATTGCCCGGCCGCGCGGTGACCGGCCGATGAATGTCGTCATCCTGATCCCGGCGCGATTTCAATCGTCGCGCTTCCCCGGCAAACCACTGGTCGAGCTGAGAGGCGCGAACGGGATCGCCAAATCCTTAATTCAGCGGAGCGTCGAGGCTGCTCGGCGCGTGGCCGGCGTCGCGGGAGTCTTTGTGGTCACCGACGATGAGCGGATTGCCGGATGCTGCGCGGGCTTCGGCGTCGGAGTGATCATGACGTCGCCCGAATGCCGCAATGGAACTGAACGCTGCGCCGAAGCCTTGGCCTCGCTCCATGCGCCCGATCTGATCATCAATTTCCAAGGTGATGCGTTGCTGACCCCGCCCGGCTTCGTCGAGGCGCTCATCGAGCATATGCGCGGCGCCGCGGAAGACCAGGTTGCAACGCCGGCGATGCGGCTGCGGAGCAGCGAGGCGAAGGCGCTCCAGGCCGAGGAAGCCGTCGGTAGAGTAGGCGGCACCAGCGTCGTCGCCGACTCGACCGGCAATGCACTCTATTTCTCCAAACGCTTGATCCCGCACTTGCCCGACGGCGCGCTCGATGGCGAGATGTCGCCCGTTCGCTTGCATGTGGGGGTCTATGCCTATCGGCCCCAAGCGCTTGCCGCTTATGCAGCGACTCCGGTCAGCGAGCTAGAGACGCTCGAGGGCTTGGAGCAACTGCGCTTCCTGGTTGCGGGCATCCCAATCGCACTTGTTGAAGTGGCCACGCCGACCTTTGCCCTGCGCGAACTCAACAATCCCGAGGACGTCGAACCGATCGAGGCAGCGCTCGCCGCCGCGGGACTCGAATGAGCTTCGTCGCTGCGCTCGACGAACGCTATCGGGTCATCCTCTGCGACATATGGGGCGTCGTGCACGACGGGGTCCAACTGTATCCGGGAGCGGCCGATCGGCTTTGCCAGTGGCGCCGCGAGGGGCGGAGCGTTGTGCTCATCACCAACGCGCCGCGACCGGCGCAAGCGGTCGAGCAGCAACTCGATCGCATCGGCCTGCCGCGCGACGCTTGGGACGGGATCGCGACCAGCGGCGAAGCAGGGATCGCGGCGCTGGTAAAGCTCGGTGAACCGGTTGGATTTCTCGGAACGCCCGATGACCGCGCGATCCTCGAGGGCAGGGGGATCGAGATCGCCGCAGATGGCAACTTCGCCCACCTCGCCTGCACCGGGCTCGACGAGGAGCGTCCACATCCGGAAGATTATGCCGGCGAGCTGGTCGGCTGGGCAGCCGCGAACATCATGATGCACTGTCTCAACCCCGACCGAACGGTGATCCGCGGTGGTGTTCCTGAAGCGTGCGCAGGAGCGATCGCCGACATCTATGAGGCGATCGGTGGCGCAGTTGCCTGGTATGGCAAACCCCACCGGACGATCTACGACCACGCGCTGCGCCTCGCGGGCGATCCGTTGCCGAGCGAGGTCCTCGCGATCGGCGACAGCCTCGTGACCGACGTCCTCGGCGCGGCGCGCATGGGTTTCGACTGCATTTTCGTCACCGGCGGAATCCACGCCGGCCAGCCTTTTCCGCCCAAGTTCGGCGCCGAAAATGGGCTTGGCGAATGGCGGCCGGTGGCGGTCGTCGACTCGCTCGGCTAAGACCGCCCGCATGCAACTCCTCAACCGCTCCGTCGGCCTTGACCAGCCCTTGTTCCTGATCGCCGGACCGTGCGTTATCGAAAGCGAACAGCTCCAGCTCGCCACCGCCGAAACGCTGAAGCGCATCACCGACAAGCTCGGCATCCTGTTCATTTTCAAGTCTAGCTTTGACAAGGCTAACCGCTCGTCGGGGACGAGCTTTCGCGGCCCTGGGATGGACGAAGGTTTGCGGATTCTGGAAAAGGTTCGCGAAACGCTCGGTGTGCCGGTCCTGACCGACGTCCATGACATTCCGCAAATCGCACCCGTCGCCGAGGTCGTCGACGTTCTGCAGACCCCGGCTTTCCTTGCTCGGCAGACCGACTTCATCACCGCCGTCGCGAGCGCCGGCCGGCCGGTCAACATCAAGAAGGGGCAGTTCATGGCCCCCCATGACATGGTCAATGTGGTCGACAAGGCGCGCACGGCCGCCAAGGCCGCCGGCGGCGACGGCGGCAATATCTTGGTTTGCGAGCGCGGCGCCTCGTTCGGCTACAACAATCTGGTGTCGGACATGCGCAGCTTGGCGATCATGCGCGAAACCAATTGCCCCGTGGTGTTCGATGCGACCCATTCGGTGCAATTGCCAGGCGGGCAGGGGACATCCTCCGGCGGTCAGCGCGAGCATGTTTCGGTGTTGGCCCGAGCAGCCGTCGCCGCCGGCGTTTCCGGACTGTTCATGGAAACCCACCCCGACCCCGCCAATGCCAAATCCGACGGCCCAAACGCCTGGCCGCTCGACCGGATGGAAAGTTTGCTGACGACTCTTGTCGAGCTCGACCGAGTCGTGAAGGACGCCGGGTTCGACGAGATGTCGCTTTAGGGGCGTCCAATTCCGGGCAGTTTGAGCACGGCTTTCGACGCGATTTCAACCGGATCGGACACGACGCCGGCGATCGGCTCATCAATCGTTCCGATCAGTTGGTCTCGGCGCAGCCTTTCCCAGACCGCGCGAAGATTGTGCGCTGGCGGTTTGATCAGCCCCAACTCGCTCAGCTTGTAATGCCAACGCCCGCGCCGCGTCAGGCGGAGTGGAATCATCCCCACCGGCTTGCCCGAAAGCACCGCCTCCGACAGCATCGAGACGCTGTCCGCGGTGACGTGGATTTCGTCGGCATCGCCAAGCAGGGTGGCATAGCGCGGGAGGGGGCCATGAACCATCAGGTGCCGACCGTTGCCAAGCACCTGCTCGACCGCCGCCAGGATCTCGGGCGTCGTCCGCGGACTCCCGACCGCGATTACCGTGCCGCCGTGGCTGGCCGCCCGCTCGACCAGCTTAAGTGCGGCTGCAGCCACATCCGTCGGCGCCATTGCCCAAATTCGCGTCGGTCCACCGATGACGATCAGGCGGTGCGGACGGGGCAACGCGTCGAGGATCGCGCGCTCATCGGCCGTCGGGACCTCGACTGGATGCGGACTGCCCATTGCAAACGGCAGCTTGAGCACTTGATCGGAGTCGGCCAGGCCATATTGCGGCATTGTCACGACCAGGTCGAGGTGCGACGAGTCGATGCGCGGATTGCCGAGCTGGACCAGCCTGGTTTTTCCGCCGGACGCGCGGCGAATGTATCGTGCGACGGGCACGCTGCGGTGGCCGATGCCGATTACCAAATCGGGCCACGGCGGCCGCAGCAATTGACGCGCGGACGGAACGACGGAACTCAGGCCAGCTCCGAGCAATCGGTTGTCCAGTCTGCGAAGTTCGTTGTAGCGCATCGGCAGCGTCTCGAAAGGCAGGCCGAGGGCTTGCGCGAGCGCGAGCACTTGGAAATTGTCGCCTCGGCGATGGCCCAGCAAGGCCCACACGCGCGGCTTGCCGGTGATCACCGTCCACGAACTCGGCGGTGCTCGGCGCGCACCTGCAGCAGTAGTAAGATAACCATCACGAGATTGCCGGCGACGAAGGCTATCGCTGCTCCCATGACGCCAAATCGCAGGCACAAGGGGGCGATGCAGCTGAAATAGACAATCGAGCCGGCGAGCCGCGCCTTGAGTGGAGCATCGGGTCGGTCGAGCGCATAGAGCATCGACGGCAACGGAAAGCTGAAGATGCCGATCACCGGCGCAATGATCAGCACCAACAGGATTGGATAGGTCCCAAGGAATTCCTTGCCGAACAGAAGATCGATCAGCGGGCGCCCGCCCACCAGCAGAAACAGCACGGCCGCAAGGGCGACGACGCCGGCAAGCGCTCCGCTGCGAAGCATCAGCCGCCATGGGTGCTTGGTTGCCAGGTCCATCCGGACAACCTCCGGATAAAAGGCCTTGGCAAGGAAGTCGGCGGGTTTCTGGGCACTGTCGGCGAGGCTCGAGGCAACCCGGAACAGGGCGGCGGCGGCGGGACCTAGCAAGCCGCCGACAACTAGCCGGGCTATCGGCCCCCAGACAGTCGACAGGCTCGAGGTCAGATTGACGTGAATCGCGAACCGCCACGCACCGGGAAGCGTGGTTGGGCGAAGGGTCGGCGTGATCCCCTCCATCAGCCCTCGTCGGCGCAATTCGCGCCACGCCAGGAACCACAGATAGAGATCGCCGCCGAAGTCGGTGACGAACCAGATTGCCAGATACGCCTCGAACGGCGCCGACAGGGCCCAGGCGATGCTGGCGAGAATCGCCCGCGCGATGGGGTAGGTGGTTCCCTGCCAGCTGATCAGGTCGAAGCGGTTCAATGCTCGCAACACCCCGACCGGGGTTGCCGCCGCCATGGTTGGCAACAGCGTGCAGTAAAGCATTGCCAGTGCGACATATTTTCCACTTATTCCAAACCAGCCGCCGAGGACCGGCAGAAGCAGAATGGCCGCGACCATGCCGCCAAAGCCGCTGACCACGTCGAGGGCAAAGGCGAAGCCCGTCGAAGCTTTGAATTCTTCGTGTTCGCCGGTGGCCAGCGCGGATCCGCCGAACCGCACGATCAGCTGCCAGGACTGAAACGCGCTGAGCCCGCTCGCTGCTTTGGCATAGCTGACGATCAGGATGAGCATGCCGAACAGAACGACGCCGAGTCCGCGCCCTGCGAACGCCAGCGTCGCGATTCCGGCGACTCCCGCCACGCCTTTGGACAGGGCGAGGTAACTGCTGTTCTTGAGCAGCGACCGGAAATGCGCGTCCTTGAACCAATGCTTCATAATGTCGGCCTGTCTAAGCAGAGCCGACGTTGCGTGTCGCGTGCGAAATTGCCGCCGCGCTCAGGCCGGTTCGGGCATCCGCTGCTGGACGATCTTGTCGGCCAGCGTCCCGTTCAATTCCGCGAGATGGTCGAAGGCCGCTTCATAGGTCGCAAGGCCGTGGCTCTGCGATCGAAGCTCGGCTTCGAGTCCGCCGAGCTCGGCCTCGGGGATCAGCGCATCGACCCGGTCCCAGCCGGTCCAGCCATCGCGCGGGACCATGCCGAGCATCTGGCCGCGGCGGCTGGCGACCGCCGAAGTGATGCGGCTGGTGGCGCTGGACGGGCAGACGACGGTCAGGCGCTGGACCGGTTCCAGCAAGTGCGGGCTGGCGGCAGTCAGCGCCTCACTCATGGCGATTCGCCCGGCCATCCGGAAGGCCAGTTCGGAGCTGTCGACGCTGTGATAGCTGCCGTCAGTCAGGGTCACATCGACGTCGACCACGGGGAAGCCCAGCGGGCCCTTGTGCATCGCTTCCTTGACGCCGTGCTCGACGGCCGGAATCCATTGGCGCGGCACGGCGCCGCCGGTAATTTTGTCGTTGAAGCGGAAGCCCTCGCCGCGAGCCAGGGGTTTGATCGCGATCACGACGTCGCCGAATTGGCCGTGCCCGCCCGACTGCTTCTTGTGGCGGCCCTTCTGGGTCACCGGGCGGCGGATCGATTCGCGGTAGCCGATCGACGGCGGGTGGGATTTCACTTCGACACCGTAACGCCGCTTGAGGCGCGCCAGAACGGTGTTTAAATGCTCGTCGTTGACCCCTCTCAAGCGCATTTCGTGGCTCGCCTCGTCATGCTCGAGTAACAGCGCGCAATCCTCCTCGAGCAGCCGCTGCAACGCACCCGACAGCCGGACGTCATCCTTGCGGTCGGCGGGCTCGATCGCCAGCGCGAAATTGCGCGACGGGAATTCGCTGTCGATCGGCGGCGGCAGCTTGTTCGGGCCAAGCCATTCGCCGGCCTTGACGCCGTCTATCTTGGCGACCGCGACGAGATCGCCGTTAGTGGCTTCGGCGATCTTGT
>JBDSXT010000101.1:0-4394 GCA_039925985.1 Sphingomicrobium sp. | reverse complement strand
GGCGCCTCGGCCGGGCTCGGCGCCGAATTCGCGCGGCAATGCGCCAAGCGCGGCGAGGAGGTTGTGCTGGTCGCCCGGCGCCAGGACCGGCTCGACGCGCTGGCTGTCGAGATCGGCAATGCGCATGTCATCGTCGCTGATTTGGCCAAGCCCGGCGAAGCCAGCCGCGTCGTCCGCCAGGCGATCAGCCGCGGCCTGTGGGTCAATCGATTGATCAACAATGCCGGCTTCGGCCTCAAGGGGCGGTTCGACGAGCTGCCGCTGGCCCGGCAGCTCGAGATGGTCGACCTCAACATCCGCGCGCTGACCGATCTGTCCTATGCCGTGATCGACGACATGGTGCTGAGGGGCGGCGGCGCGATCCTCAACGTGGCGTCAACCGCCGCCTTCCAGCCGGGCCCGGGAATGGCGGTCTATTTCGCCACCAAGGCCTTTGTCCTGTCGTTCACCGAAGCGCTTCACGAGGAATGGAACGGGCGCGGCATCAGCGTCAGCGCGCTGTGCCCGGGACCGACCCGGACCGAGTTCGGAGCGGTCGCCGGCTTCGGCCAAAACGGCGCCTTCGACCGCTTGTCGGCGAATTCGGTGAGCGTCGTCCGCGCCGGGCTTAAGGGGCTCGACAACAACCGCGCGGTGGTCGTCACCGGCCTGCTCAACAAGGTCGGCGCCGCCGCGACCCGCTTCATCCCCCGGGCCCTGCTCCGCAAGATCGCCGGCGCCATCAAATATTGAGAACTCCGTGCCGGGTCACTCATTCGCCTTGAACGGCGGTGGCGACTTCGCTTGCTGTCACATCGCCCAGCCGTCGCGACCTTGTTGTAGGCCGAAGCGTTCGGCGGCGGTCTTAGATTGGTCGCGGCCGGAAATGCCGAACCGGCTGGGACCGACGCTGGTCTTCCGGAGCAGTTGGTCGGCATCCCGCCGGCCTAGTCCCGCTCGCACAGCGGCGGGTGGCGAGCCGTCCCGCCCTCTGCTAGCGCGCGGCGCGATGACCCCGCTCGACCGCATCCGCAATTTCTCGATCATCGCCCATATCGACCACGGCAAGTCGACGCTCGCCGACCGGCTGATCCAGGCGACCGGCGGACTGACCAGCCGCGAGATGAGTGGCAACGCGCAAGTCCTTGATAACATGGACATTGAGCGCGAGCGCGGAATCACCATCAAGGCGCAGACGGTGCGGCTTCAGTGGCAAGCGGCGGACGGCCAGACCTACGAATTGAACCTGATGGACACGCCCGGCCACGTCGATTTCGCATATGAAGTGTCGCGGTCACTGGCCGCGTGCGAAGGCGCGCTCCTCGTCGTCGATGCCGCCCAGGGGGTCGAGGCGCAAACGCTGGCCAATGTCTACCAAAGTATCGAGCACGACCACGAGATCGTCCCGGTCATCAACAAGGTCGACCTGCCGTCCGCCGACCCCGAACGGGTCAAACAGGAAATCGAGGACATCATCGGCCTCGACGCGTCCCACGCGGTGCTCGCCTCCGCCAAGACCGGGCTCGGCATCGAAGCGGTGCTGCAGGCGATCGTCGACACCATCCCGCCGCCCAAGGGCGACGCCGCCGCGCCGCTGAAAGCGATGCTCGTCGACTCATGGTACGACAGCTATCTCGGCGTCGTCGTCCTCGTCCGGGTCATCGACGGCACCATCCGCAAGGGCGAGCAGGTCAAGTTTATGGCCGCCGGAACGACGCATCTGGTCGACCGCGTCGGCTGCATCCGCCCCAAAATCGAGCAACTCGCGGAGCTCGGCCCCGGCGAGATCGGCTTCATCACCGCCCAGATCAAGGAAGTCGCCGAGACCCGCGTCGGCGACACGATTACCGACCCCAAGCGGCCGGCCGCCGCCCCCCTCCCGGGGTTCAAGCTCGTCCAGCCGGTCGTCTTCTGCGGCCTGTTCCCGACCGACGCCGCCGACTTCGAGAAGCTCCGCGACAGCCTGTACAAACTCCGCCTCAACGACGCCTCGTTCAGCTTCGAGATGGAGACCAGCGCCGCCCTGGGCTTCGGCTTCCGCTGCGGCTTCCTCGGCCTCCTCCATCTCGAGATCATCCAGGAGCGGCTAACCCGCGAATATGACCTCGACCTGATCACCACCGCGCCCTCGGTCGTCTACAAGATCCACCTCACCCATTCGAAGGCCGAGCCCGCGCAGATCATGGACCTCCACAACCCGGCCGACATGCCCGATCCCAACCGCACCGAGATGATCGACGAGCCGTGGATCGAGGCGACCATCTACGTCCCCGACGAATATCTGGGCTCGGTGCTCAAGCTCTGCCAGGACCGCCGCGGCATCCAGAAGAATTTGACCTACGTCGGCCACGGCCAGAGCACTCGAGCGCTGCTGACCTACGAGCTGCCCTTGAACGAAGTCGTGTTCGACTTCTACGACCGCCTGAAATCGATCAGCCGCGGCTACGCCAGCTTCGACTATCACATGATCGGCCACCGCCCCGGCGACCTCGTCAAGATGAGCATCCTGGTCAACGCCGAGCCGGTCGACGCGCTGAGCATGATCGTCCACCGCAACACCGCCGAAGCGCGGGGGCGGGGAATGTGCGAGCGGCTGAAGGAGCTGATCCCGAGGCATTTGTTCAAGATCCCTATCCAGGCGGCGATTGGCGGCAAGATCATTGCTCGGGAGACGATCGCGGCGTTGCGGAAGGACGTGACGGCGAAGTGCTATGGGGGGGATGCGACGCGGAAACGGAAGCTTTTGGAGAAACAGAAGGAAGGGAAGAAGCGTATGCGGGAGTATGGGTCGGTATCGATTCCGCAGGAGGCGTTTATTGCTGCACTGAGGATGGGGGAGGAGTGAAGCACCGAGCATAAGGAGCGGGATCGGAACGATCCGCGACCTATGTCGAAGAGATGCGAAACGACCGGTTGCATCCGGCGAAGCTCGCGTCCGAGCCGGTGGCGGCGAGCGCGGCGATGAACGCGCGCTGATGCTCGGGCGTGCAGCCATTGGCGTAGGGGCGGCGCAGCACGGGCGTGAACGACAGGAGGCCGGCCAAGTCGGCGAACGGCTGCTCGCCCGCTTCACCCGCGGCGCGGCACAGGTCGCAGATGACAGAAATAGGGGCGACGGCGGTGGGCGGGCCAGGTGTTCGGTCGGTCATCGACGAGCTTGAACCAGACGAAATCCTAGTAGGACAGCGTTTTTTTGAGGGAGCGGGTGGCACTGGAGAAAATTGGCCGCTGACAAGTTAAAGCCAATGCCGCACAACGAGGGGGACGATGGCCAAGCGCGTGACAGAGCCGGCTACGACGACTGCCCCGGTGGCGAAGGCTGCGCGGGGTTCGCTCGGCGGTCAGCTCGGCCCGCCGCCGGAAATTGCGGTGCCCGACCTGCCGCCGGAGATGTTCTCGCCGCTGGGGATGCTCGGGCTGGCCGACGAATTGCCGGTGATGATCGGCTATTTCGATTGCGAGATGCGCTATCGCTTTTTGAACAAGGCGCTGGCCGAGTGGCTCGAGCTGCCGCGTTCGGAAATCCTCGGGCGGACGCCGGCCGAGATTACCGGCGAGGCGGCGTTCCGCGAGCGCGAGCCGCTGATCCGCGCGGCGCTGGCCGGCGAGCGGCAGGCGGTCAGCTCAACCTTCGAGCATAAAACCCGCGGCATTCTGGCGCTTCAGTCCGAGTATATTCCGTGGCGCAATGCGGCCGACGAGGTGCGCGGGTTTATCGCCGTGTCGACCGACGTAACCGAGCAACGGAGCGCCGAGCGGGCGTTGCGCGAAAGCGAGGCGCGGTTCCGGCGGATCGCCGATTCGGCGCCGGTGATGATGTGGGTCACGCGGCTCGACCGGACTCGCGATTTCGTCAACGATTTCTATGCCGAATTTCTGGGGTTGAGCCGCGAGGGGGCGCGGACCTACGACTGGACCAAGATCCTCCACCCCGACGATTTGGAACGGCTGGTGGCCGAGAGCCTGGCCGGCGAGGCAACTTTGAAGCCGTTTCCGCTCGAGGCCCGCTACCGCCGCCACGACGGCGAATATCGCTGGCTGCGAAGCGTCTCTTCGCCGCGGTTCAACGCCGACGGCAGCCTCGCCGGGTTCATCGGCGTCGCCAGCGACGTGACGCTGGCCAAGGAGGCCGAACTTGAGCTGAAGCGTCAGGTCGAGGAGCGGACGGCGCTGCTGACCCGCAGCGAAGCGCAGTTCCGGGCGATCTTCGAGACCGTGCTGGAAGTGCTGGTCCTGTTGCGGCCCGACGGCACCATCATCGAGCTGAACCGCAAGGAGGCGGTGTGGCGGGCGGACAATCCGCGGCGGTCGATCGGCGTCAAGATCTGGGAATCGCCGACGCTCAAGGCCTATCCGCAGCACGTGCCGCTGATCACCGCGGCGGTGGCGAGCGCCGCGCGTGGCGAAAACTTCAA
>JBDSXT010000100.1:0-6355 GCA_039925985.1 Sphingomicrobium sp. | reverse complement strand
GATGCGATCGACTTCGCCGATGGATTCCATCGCCGCGACATCGGCTGGCGCGAGCTGGAGCGGGCACCTTGAACCCGCTGTGGGACTATTTCTGGCCCATCTTCGCTGCTGGTGTCGTCATAGGCGCTTTTGCGGGCCACTTTACCTATCGGCAATTGCGGGTCGCTCGCCGCGATCCGCTGGCCGGGGAAGCGGTCCCGGTCAGCGAATGGCCGCGGACTCGCAATATCAACTTTGGCGCGTGGGCCGCAGTCGCGATTGCAGCGGCGCTGCTGTGGAGCGGGCCGCTCGGTGGGGCAGAGCGGCTGACTGCAAAGATCGAGACGCCAGCAAGAGCGACGCTCGACCATCTCGAAATGACCGGGGTAACCGCCCGGCTTGAACGCGGTCCGTTGCGGCGGCGGCTGGTCCTATCGGGCCCGGCGGATGAGTTTCAGCGCGCCCAGCTGATCCAGATCCTGGATGACGTCCACGGCGTTGCCGGAGTCCGCTGGACGACGCCGGCGCCAGCCTCCAACGGAGCGAAATGATGCCCTTGTTTGTGGAGGCCATCGGGGTCGCGCTGGCCGGCTTTATCGCCGGCCTGATCATCGCCTATCTGGTCGAGCTTCGGCGCCGGTCGAGTTCCGAGTGGAGATGGTGATGGTGATGGTGATCGTCGAACTTTTTCGAGATAATCTACTGGCGGTCCTCGCGGTCGTCCTGCTCCTATTAGTCCTCGCCTTTTTCGCATTCCGTCCGCGGCAACGCGTGCGCCTGACGGACAGCACCCCGCTGCGGCCGCACATGTCAGCGAAGCGCGAGAACTCGGTCGAAACGAGCGGTTTCGCTCACGAAGCAGCGACTGTCACTAACGAGATCATCGGTGCGCCGCCGAGGCGCCAAGTGCCAGGCGGGGCCGAGGCGGATGATTTTCTGCGATTGAAGGGCGTCGGACCGCGGCTTTCGGAACTGATCCACGCCCGTGGCTTCACCCGCTTTGACCAGCTCGCGCATCTGACTTCGCAGGAGGTGGAATTGCTCGATCAGCAATTGGGACCGTTCGCCGGCCGCATCAAGCGCGATCGGATTGTCGAACAATCGGCTTTTCTGGCGCGCGGTGACGTCGACGGGTTCGAGGAACATTTCGGCAAGCTCTAGCTCGCTTTCAGTCGGCGCTTTCTTCCTTTGAGGATCGGGATTTCGACTTGGTTCGCGAGGCGATCAGCTTGTCGATCTTGCGTCCGTCCATGTCGATGATTTCGAACGACCAGCCGTCGTGCTTGAAGTGCTCCCCGGTTATTGGAAGATGCTTGAGCACCGACAGTGCAAATCCCGCGACGGTGGAAAAATCACGCTCGACCGGCAGCCGCATGCCGAGCCGATCGCTCAAAATGTCCGCACTCGCGGCCCCCGACAGCAGCCAGCTGCCGTCGTCACGCTCGATAATCGGGGGATCCTCGTCGGCATCGACATCGTGAGCGAAGGCGCCGGCCAGCGCTGCAAGCAGGCTGCCGGGCGTAACGATCCCGTCGAAGTGACCGTATTCGTCATGCACCAGCGCCAGGGGCACATGCGCGCGTCGCAGAACCGCCAGCGCGTCCATGGCATCCATCAGGTCCGGGATCACTGGCGCCTCGCGGCACATGAGCTTCAGATCGAGCGGCGTGCCGTCGAGTGCATAGGTGAGCAAGTCGCGGGTCTGGATGACGCCAACAATATTATCGACGGACCCGTCGGCGACCGGAATCCGGCTGTGCGGGATCTCTCTGAGCGCGGTCCGAATTTCATCGCTGGTCGCGTGGATATCGATCCAATCTACGTCGGTCCGTGGAGTCATGACCTCGCGGACCGGACGGTCGGCCAGGCGAACAATTCCGGAAATCATCTCGCGCTCGCCTTGGTCGAGCACGCCGGCGTTCTGGGCTTCGGCGACCACGAGATGCAGTTCCTCGGCCGTCACCGCGTTGCGCGATTCGCGGTCGAGCCTCAATGCCTTGAAAATCATCGCGCTGGTTCGGTCGAGCAGCCAGACGAACGGGGCCGTGACCTTGGACATCCAGTAGAGCGGTCGGGAGACGATGGCGGCAATCGGCTCGGGAGAACGCAAGGCGAACTGCTTGGGCACAATCTCTCCGATGACCAGCGAAGCGAAGGTCGTGAGGACGATGACCAGTCCGAACCCCAGGGTCGCGGCGGTTTCAGGGTCGACACCAAGCAAGGCGATCCGCTGGCCAACCGGTTGGCCGAGGCGAGCCCCCGAAAAGGCACCGGCAAGAATCCCGATGAGCGTAATCCCGGTCTGGACCGTAGACAAAAACCGCCCGGGGGACGCCGCCAGGTCCAGCGCGCATTGGGCGCCGGCGCTGCCGGATTTGACCATTGCCTTGAGCCGCGCCTCACGCGACGAGACGATCGCCAGCTCGCTCATCGACAGAACGCCGTTGAGAGCGATCAGCGACAGGATCAGGACGAGGTCGAGCCACGGAAATGGAAGCAAGTGGTCGCTCATAAGCGGAACGGCGATTTAGCCTTCAATCAGGGTCGGCCACAAGCGGCCCGCTTAATCCAATGGTCGATTCACCGACGGAACTACTTATGCTGAATGCCGGTTGCACGTCTATTCCAGACATTGAACGGGGAGTCACTCAATGCGTCGTTTCCGGACCTTGGCCACCGTTGCGCTTGTCGGGCCATTGCTGGCGACGGCAGGATGCAGCAACATGTTCGCGCCACCGGCCTATCGGCCGCCGCCACCCAATGTCATCATGCCCACAGTCCCCGCCTATCTGCTCGGCGACGTCATCGGCGGGTACGCGGCGCGCCTGAAGAAAGCCCGCGCCGCGGGCCTCAAGCCCGTCGCCACCGTCGATTACGTCGGCCAGCAAGAGCTGGATCTGAGGCGAGAATCGGCCGGCACGGGCGTCGACGTCATTCGCTCCGGCGATCGATTGTTCGTTCGGCTGCCAGCCAGCGGCACCTTCAATGTCGGGCGCTCCGACATCAGTCCGCAGGCCATTTCGACGCTTGGCGAAATCGGGCTGACTCTGAAAAAATATAACCGCTCTCTCGTCGACGTGCTCGGACACACCGATTCGACGGGGTCCGAAGCGGGTAACAAGGCTCTGTCGGAGAAGCGGGCACAAGCCGTAGCTGCTCTGCTGCGGGCCCGTGGGGTGGCAGCGGCGCGCATTGCAACGCGCGGATATGGCGCAAGCCAGCCGATCGGAGACAATGCCACCGACTCTGGCCGGACGCTGAACCGCCGGGTAGAAATCAGGATCGTGCCGCTTCGCTAACGGCGGGCGGCGAAGAAATCGCGCAACTGCGCAGCCGCTTCCGCCTCGCCGATCCCGCCGAGCACGTCCGGGCGGTGGTGGCAGGTCGGCTGAGCGAACATGCGCGGGCCGTGGACGACCGCGCCGCCCTTGGCATCTTCGGCGGCAAAGCGCAGCGCCGCAAGCCTGGCGATGGCGATTGCCGCAGCGCACATCGCGCACGGCTCCAGCGTCACCCACAGGGTGCAATCGTCAAGGCGCGAGGTGCCGAGATTCACGGCCGCGGCGCGGATCGCCACCATCTCGGCATGAGCGGTAGGATCGTGCGCGCCGCGCATCGCATTGCGGCTTTCGGCAACGATCTGTTCACCACGGGTGATGACCGCCCCGACCGGCACTTCGCCCGCCGCAGCGGCCTCGGCGGCGAGGTCGAGCGCGCGGCGCATCGGCGGCGGTAGCGGAAAACTCATCCGTAGCGGCTAGCGAAGGCCAGCGGGTGCGTGAAGCTACATGCCGTTGACGGGCGCGGTCTGATTCTGCGTGGCAGCGCTGTTGGCGGGGGGATTGACCTGGAGCGCAGGCACCTTGACCTTGGCGTCGCGGGCGCCGACCGAAACCGAGCCGGTTTCGATGTCGAAGGCGGGGGCTTGTCCGCCACTTGCAGTGACGCCGTTGTTGGTCGCGCTGACGCTAGGCACCTTGGTGCCACGGACTTGGCGAATATCGACGAGACCGGTGGCGACCAAGACGATGATGGCGACCACCGCCAGAATAAGGACGAGGAGAATCGCTCGCATGCGCTGGTTTCCTGACTGTGTCTGGGATAGTAATAACGCAGAACTGGCGGGGTGTTTCCCCCCGTGCCAAGTTGACGCGACAAGCGCAAGCGGGTAACGGGCCGCTCTTTCCGGACGCCTTTGCCGTTCGCTCTAATCAGGATTGAAACACGATGTCGCGCGTATGCGAGCTGACCGGCAAGGGCCGGCAGGTGGGTAACAATGTTTCCCACGCCAACAACAAGACCAAGCGCACCTTTCTGCCCAATTTGCAGAATGTGACGCTGCTTTCCGATGCGCTGGGACAGGGCGTCAAGCTGCGGGTATCGACCCACGGCCTGCGCTCGGTCGAGCATGTCGGCGGACTCGATAACTGGCTGGCGAAGACCGGCGAGGACAAATTGTCGACCAAAGCCCGCAAGCTGAAGCGCGAAATCGCCAAGAAGGCGAAAGAGACCGCCGCGGCCGCCGCTTAACGGGTCGGCTTCCGCTTCCGGGCGGGCAAATCCAGCGCAATCAGCAGCGTCCGCAGCGGCGGTTGCAGATTATCATCGGTCATCAGCCACAGCCGTCGCGTGCCATTGGCAAGGCGTTGGATCGCCAGCGCCTCGGCATTGTCGATCGGGCCGAGCGGAAGTCTTTGCCGGCGACCAAACCGGTAGCCGTTGGGCGTCTTGTCCAGCATCACGAGAGCGTTGCGAAAGCCGAGCGGCGTCAGCCGGCGCTCGATGACGAAAGACTGCCGAGGGCCGAGCGCCGCGGCGTCCGAGATCCGACCGCGGGCATTGGCAATCGGCATCGAACGCGCCCGCGATTCCGTGACCCGGAGCAGGCTGTCGCCGCTTTCCGGGAGAAGCTGCAGGCTGGTCCCGTCCGGCGCCATCCCTTCGACGCCACGATTGGCGCCCCAGCCACGGCTTCCAAGATGGATACGCTCGAGCGCGCGGCCAAAATCGCGGTCGTACAGCCACAACTCGTCGCGGTTCTCGAACGCTACCCACCAGCCACGATCCTGCGGGTCGCGGAGTAGCGCCTCCGAATCGCGGTTGGGCTTGAAGTTGGGGCTCCCTGGACCATCGGGTAACTCGCCGATCCATGCCGGCCCCGGCGTCTGCCCGGGCGCGCTGAACCGGACAAGCACACCTGAATCGGTAAGCGCCAGCATCCGGCCGCGGTCGACCGCCAGCGCCGAAATGCCGCCAAAACGCGGATCGTCGCTGGTCAGTTTCCATGCCCCGACGAGTTTGAGCGGCCCCAACCCCTCCGCATCAATTGGAACCAGGTTGAAAGCGACGCGCGCATCGCGCCAGCCCAGTTCGTGGCGATTGGGAATCGTCAGCAACGCTCGGTGCGCCAGGACAAGCACGGCGGCCATGATCAGGCCGGCGAGCGGCCTCGCGATCCTGAACGGTCGCTGCACTTCACGTTCAGCGTCCATACGGCTCCACCCCGACATAAGACTTTATAGGCACGGGGTTTTCCCCCTTCCCCGTCCTTTGTGTTCCCTCGCGTCGCGTAACGAGGGGGGCCCGGTGCGAGAAATCGTGCCGGGCCCATTTTTTTGCGCCGCGGCGCGGCTCAGCCGGTTTCGAACAGGTCAGCCAATTGCTCGATCATGGCGCCGCCGAGTTGGTCGGCATCCATGATCGTCACTGCCTTGTTGTAATAGCGGGTGACATCATGACCGATGCCGATGGCGATCAGCTCGACCGTCGAGCGCCGCTCGATCCAGTCGATCACCTGCCTCAGATGGTGCTCGAGGTAGGTGCCGCCGTTGGCCGATGCCGTCGAATCGTCGACCGGCGCGCCGTCGGAGATGACCATCAGGATGCGCCGCTCCTCGGGCCGCCCGATCAAGCGGTGATGAGCCCACAGCAAAGCCTCCCCATCGATATTCTCCTTGAGCAATCCCTCGCGCATCATCAGCCCGAGGTTACGCCGGGCGTGGCGATAGGGCTCGTCGGCGCGTTTGTAGATGACGTGGCGAAGGTCGTTGAGGCGGCCCGGATGACCCGGCCTGCCGTCGGCGAGCCACGCCTCGCGGCTCTGGCCTCCTTTCCACGCACGGGTGGTGAAGCCGAGCACTTCGGTGGCGACGCCGCAACGTTCGAGCGTCCGGGTTAAGATGTCGGCGCAAATCGCAGCAATGGCGATCGGCCGGCCGCGCATCGAGCCTGAATTGTCGATCAGAACGCTGACGATCGTATCGCGAAATTCGGTGTCCCGCTCGACCTTGTAGCTCAGCGAAAAAGCGGGATTGACGATCACGCGTGCCAGCCGCGCGGCGTCGAGCATCCCTTCTTCCTGGTCGAACTCCCAGCT
>JBDSXT010000099.1:0-3929 GCA_039925985.1 Sphingomicrobium sp. | reverse complement strand
GGCAAGAAGGTCTCCGACCTGCTTGGCCGTGGCGGCATGGCTAGCGCCGAAGCCGAAGCGGTCGCTGAAGCGATCGTGGAGTAAGCGTCATGGCCAAAATCAAAATTACCCAGACCGGTTCGCCGATCCGCCGTGACAAGACTCAGCGGGCAACGCTGGTCGGGCTGGGGCTCAACAAGATGCGGCGCACGGTGGAGGTCGAGGGGACTCCCGAAGTGCGCGGGCAGGTGCGCAAGGTCGCGCATCTGGTCAGCGTCGAGGAATAGTATTTCCCCTCCCGCTCGCGGGAGGGTTAGGGGAGGGCCTGTTCCGACACGCCCCACCCCAGCCCTCCCCAAAGCGGGGGAGGGAGCAACGCGCGACAAAAGCGAAAGCGAGTGCACGATATGAAACTCAATGAAATCCGCGACAACGCCGGTGCCCGCAAGGGCCGGATGCGGGTCGGACGCGGCATCGGCTCGGGCAAGGGCAAGACCGCCGGGCGCGGCCAAAAGGGCCAGAAGAGCCGCTCGGGCGTCTCCGTGTTCGGCTTCGAAGGCGGCCAGATGCCGCTCCACATGCGGCTGCCGAAGCGCGGCTTCAACAACATCTTCGCCAAGGATTATGCCGAAGTGAATCTGGGCGCGATCCAGAAGCTGATCGACGGCGGAAAACTGGATACCAAGGGCACGCTCGACCACGATGCGCTCAAGGCCGCCGGCCTGGCGCGCGGCGGCAAGGACGGCGTCCGCCTGCTCGGCAAGGGCGAGTTGAAGGCCAAGCTTGTGCTCAAGGTGGCCGGCGTCTCGAAGGGTGCTCGCGAAGCGGTCGAAAAGGCTGGGGGTTCGATCGAGATCATCGCCGCCCGCAACCCTGCCGAGCTCGCTGGGGCCAAGAAGGGCAAGGTGCGTTTGACGCGCCTCGCCGACAAGGCTGAAAAGGTCGAAAAGGCTGCCGCGTCAGCAAAGGCTGACAAGGCCGAGAAGACCGCCAAGTCCAAAGCCTGACGCTTCGATTTTGGGCGCACTCGCAATGACGGTTGCGCGGCCTATATAAATGGCAGCGTTTAGGGGAATAATCACCAATGGCATCCGCAGCCGAACAATTGGCATCGAACATCTCGCTTTCGAGCTTTTCGAAAGCGACCGAACTCAAGCGGCGCCTGTGGTTCACGCTGGGCGCGCTGATCCTGTTCCGGCTACTGTCGTTCGTGCCGATGCCCGGTATCGACCCGGGAGCCATGGCCGCGCTCTACCAGACGCAGAGCGGCGGCATATTGGACGTGTTCAACACCTTTTCCGGCGGCGCGCTCGAGCGGATGAGCATCGTCGCTCTGGGCGTCATGCCGTACATCACCGCGTCAATCGTGGTGCAGCTCGGCGCGACGCTCTACCCGGCTTGGCAAGCACTGCGCAAAGAGGGCGAAACCGGGCGCAAGAAGCTCAATCAATACACCCGTTACCTGACGGTGCTGCTGACCACGGTCCAGGGCTATTGGATTGCGGTCGGGCTCGAGAGCCTCGGCGCGACCCAGGGAATCGCCGCAGTGGTCGAGCCGGGGATGATTTTCCGCGTCGCCGCAACGATCAGCCTTGTCGGCGGCACCCTGTTCCTGATGTGGATCGGCGAGCAGATCACCAGCCGCGGCATCGGCAACGGCGTCTCGCTGATCATCATGGCCGGGATCGTCGCGCGGCTCCCCCAGGGGATCGCGCAGCTCCTCGAAGGCGGCCGCACGGGAACGATGAATCCGGTTGTCGTCGTCGGCGTCGTCGGTCTGACCATCGGGCTGATCCTGTTCATCTGCTTCATGGAGCGAGCCCAGCGGCGGGTCCTGATCCAATATCCCAAGCGCCAGACGGCGCGCGGCGCGATGCAGCAGGAACGCAGCCATCTGCCGATCAAGATCAATATTTCGGGCGTGATCCCGCCAATCTTCGCGTCATCGTTGCTGCTGATGCCGTTGACGGTCCTCCAAATGTCGGGCGCCGGCAGCAATCCCAATTCGGGCGACTGGCTGATCACCGTCTCCACGCTGCTCCAGCATGGCTCGCCGGTCTATCTTGCACTGTACGCGCTCGGCATCGCCTTTTTCTGCTTCTTCTACGCCGCGGTGCAATTCAACAGCGAAGAGACGGCGGACAATCTGAAGCGCCACGGCGGCTTCATCCCCGGCATCCGCCCCGGCAAGGCGACCGAGACCTATTTCGATTATCTGGTCACCCGGGTCACCGTTGTCGGCGCCGCCTATCTCGTGCTGATCTGCCTGATTCCGGAAATCCTCGCAGCTCAGGCCGGTCTTACGTTCCGCCTCGGCGGGACCAGCCTGCTGATCGTCGTCAATGTCACCATGGACACTGTCGCTCAGATCCAGAGCCATTTGATCGCGCACCAATATGGCGACCTCATCAAGAAGGCGAAGCTCAAGACCGGGCGCCGGCGCTGATCGCCTGACAGTGATGGCGCAACGTCAACCCATGAACATTGTCCTGCTCGGCCCGCCTGGCGCCGGCAAGGGCACCCAGGCGGCGCGGCTCCAAGCGCAACGCGGGATGATCCAGATGTCGACCGGTGACATGCTCCGCGAGGCGGTCGCCAACGGCAGCGCGATCGGCCTCGAGGCCAAAGCCGTGATGGCCGCCGGCGAGCTGGTCAGCGACTCGATCGTCAGCGCGCTGATTGGCGAGCGGCTCGATGCGGCCGGGAGCCATGGCGCGATTTTCGACGGCTTTCCACGCACCCACGAGCAAGCCGAGGTCCTCGACCAGCTGCTCGCCGACCGCGGCCGAAGCCTCGACCATGTGATCGAACTGGTGGTGGACGAAGACGCGCTGGTCGAGCGGATCGCCGGTCGCTTCAGCTGCAAGGGTTGCGGCGCCGGCTACCACGATCGCTTCAAACCACCGCAGGCTGATGGCCGTTGCGACCACTGCGCCTCCACCGACTTCGTCCGCCGACCCGACGACAATGAGCAGACGGTGCGCCGGCGGATGGCCGAATATCGCGCCAAGACCGAACCGATCCTGCCATATTATGACGAGCGCGGCCTGGTCCATCGAGTCGACGGCATGCAGTCCGTCGACGACGTCGCCGCGCAGATCGAGGCGATCCTCGACAGCTAGCCGCGCCCACGGCATGCTGTTTTCCGCAATCGGGGGAGGCACACATGAAGTGGTTGGTAGCGCTGGCAATGATAGTGGCGCCGGCTGCGGCGCGCGCCGAGGTCGTCGCGGCAAGCTCGAACGGTTTCGAGGTTCGTCACAGCGTTGCGATCGTCATTCCGCAACCGGCGACGTTCGACGCTTTTACCCAGGTTTCACAATGGTGGAACGCCGAGCACACCTACAGCGGCAAATCTTCCAATCTGAGCCTCTCGCTCAATCCGGGCGGCTGCTTTTGCGAGTCCTTGCCCGGTGGCGGCGGGATCGAGCATCTGCATGTCGCTTATGTCGAACCGGGCAAGCGGCTGGTGCTGACCGGCGCGCTTGGGCCGCTGCTGTTTGAGGCGGCGGCGGGCGTGATGGACATCACGGTCGAGCGGATCGCCGGCGGCTCGCGCCTGACGCTGGATTATAAGGTCGCGGGCTTCGCCAATGGCGGCGCCGACAAATTTGCCCCGGCCGTCGACCGGATGCTCGGCGATCAGATCGCCCGCTTCCGCAAATATGCAGCGGCCATGCCGAAGTCGCGCTAGCCGCGCTCCAGGGTAACGAAGCGGAACGGCACGCCGCTGCCCGAGTGATCCTCGCAAGCCAGTTCGCGCCAGGCGCCATTCGCCCGCGGATCGTCGAGCCATGTGTCCCCGGCAACGTTGCCGAGGACCTCGGTCAATTCGATGCGGTGGGCGAGCGGCAGGAACAGATGGAAGATTTCCGCGCCGCCGATCACCGACACCGGCTGGTCCGCCGCCAGCGCCAAGGCTTCGTCGACGGTCCGCGCGACCTCCGCCC
>JBDSXT010000098.1:0-3188 GCA_039925985.1 Sphingomicrobium sp. | reverse complement strand
GGCCAACTTTCCCAAAGGGACCCCGGTCACGATCGAGCAGGTGCGCTCCGATCCCATGCGCTGGGATGGGCAATGGATCCAGGTCGAAGGCTGGATGGACCGTTGCAGCCGTCTCGATTGCATCCTTGCCGAACGGCCGCGCAGCCAGGGAATGAGCCTAAGCTTCGCCGGCGGCGAGAGCTTCGATCAATGGACCGTGCCGTTGTTGCCGGCCAAGGTTGTGGTCGTTGCCCGCCTCAGGTCCGAATGTTTGGTGAGTTATTGCACTGACCGTGCGCCCGTCCTCAACCAGCCGTTCGTCATGACGTTGCTGTGGAACGTCAACGACCCCGGCAAGGAACCCTGATGCGCTATCTTCCACTCAGCGAGGCCGACCGCTCCGACATGCTCGGCGTCATCGGCGTCGGCTCGGTCGGCGAATTGTTCCGCGACGTGCCGCAAGCGGCGCGGTTGCCCGACACCATTGAGGGTCTGCCCGGCCATGCCAGCGAGCTTTCGGTCGAGCGGCAGCTGACGGCGCTGGCCCGCAAGAACCTGGTAGCCGGCGAAGTCCCCTTCTTCCTCGGCTGCGGTGCCTATCGCCACCATGTGCCGGCGAGCGTCGACCACATCATCCAGCGCGGTGAGTTCCTGACCAGCTACACGCCGTACCAGCCCGAGATCGCGCAAGGCACGCTTCAGGTGTTGTTCGAGTTCCAGACGCAGGTCGCGCGGCTGTACGGCTGCGAGGTCGCTAACGCCTCGATGTACGATGGGTCGACCGCCTGCTGGGAGGCGATCGGCATGGCGCGGCGGATTACGCGCCGGACCAAGGCGATCCTGTCGTCGGGACTTCACCCCCATTATGTCAGCGTCGCGAGGACCATGGCGCGGTTCACTGGTGATGCGCTGGACACCAGGTTGCCCGAGCTGACCGCCGCGACCGACGCCGAGCGGCTGATCGCCAGCATTGACGGCGAGACCAGCTCGGTGGTCGTCCAATATCCCGATATTCTCGGGCGCATCACGGATCTCGCCCCGATCGCCGAGGCGGCGCACGCGGCGGGCGCCTTGCTGATTGCCGTGGTCACCGAGCCGGTTGCACTGGGGCTGGTCAAGTCCCCGGGCGAAATGGGGGCCGACATCGTCGTCGGCGAGGGACAGTCGATCGGCGTCGGGCTGCAATTCGGTGGCCCCTATGTCGGGCTGTTCGCGTGCCGCGAGAAGCACGTCCGGCAGATGCCCGGGCGCCTCGCCGGGGAAACCGTCGATGCCGAAGGCAAGCGCGGCTTCGTGCTCACTCTGTCGACCCGCGAGCAGCATATCCGACGCGAGAAAGCGACGTCCAACATCTGCACCAATTCGGGGCTCTGTGCGCTGGCCTTCTCAGTCCACATGAGCCTGCTCGGCGAAAAGGGGCTGCGGCAATTGGCCGAGATCAATCACTCGCGCGCGGTTCAAGTCGCGGAACGGCTCTCGGACATCCCGGGTATCAGCCTGGTCAACGACAGCTTTTTCAACGAATTCACGCTGCGGCTGGCCGTCGAGGCGCGGCCGGCGGTGCGCGACATGGCCGACCGCGGAATCCTCGGCGGAGTTTCCCTCGGGCGGCTCTATCCCGGCGCGGATGCGCTCGAGAACGGGCTGGTAGTCGCGGTCACCGAGACCGTCACCGACGCCGATATCGACGCCTTTGAGGCGGCCCTCAAGGAGCTTGTGCGATGACCGTCAATCCGTCCGGATGGCGGCCCGCGGCTCCGACCACCGAAGAGGGTGAAGCTGTGACCGTCACCGGCAACCGTGGGCTAATGCTGGAAGAGCGGTTGCTGTTCGAAATGGACAATGGCGAATCGACGGGCGTTGATTTTGACATACCCTCCCCCGGACCCTCTCGCTGGGCGGGGGGGGAGATGTTGGCGCGGACGGGCGCTATCGGCCTTCCCGGCCTGTCGGAGCCGGAGGCGGTGCGGCATTACACGCGGCTCAGCCGCCAGAATTACGCGATCGACCTTGGGCTGTTCCCGCTTGGGTCGTGCACCATGAAGCACAACCCGCGCCTCAACGAAAAGGTCGCGCGGCTGCCCGGGTTTGCGGACATTCACCCACTCCAGCCGGCCGACACCGTGCAGGGGGCGCTCGAGCTGATCGACCTCGTCGGCCACTGGTTGATTACCCTGACCGGCATGCACTCGGTGGCGATGAGCCCCAAGGCCGGCGCGCACGGCGAGCTTTGCGGGTTGCTGTGTATTCGTGCCGCGCTCGAAGCTCGCGGCGACGCGCGCGAAGTGGTGCTGGTGCCCGAAAGCGCGCACGGCACCAATCCCGCGACTGCGGCCTTTGCCGGCTATCGAGTCGAGAATATTCCGGCCAACGCGGCGGGCCGGGTCGATCTCGAAGCGCTGAAAGCCCGCCTTGGTCCAGACGTGGCGGCGTTGATGATCACCAATCCTAACACCTGCGGCCTGTTCGAACCCGACATGATCGCGATTTCCGAAGCGGTGCACGCGGCTGGCGCCCTGGTCTATTGCGACGGCGCCAATTTCAACGCGATCGTCGGTAAGGTCCGCCCGGGCGACCTCGGCATCGATGCGATGCATATCAATTTGCACAAGACCTTCTCCACCCCGCACGGGGGTGGTGGTCCGGGGTCGGGGCCAGTCGTGCTGTCCGAAGTGCTTACGCCGTTCGCGCCATTGCCGTTCGTGGAGCAGCAGGATGGCCGCTTCGTTCTGGTCGAGGAGGAAACCGCCGGCGAGCATCACGGCCAGAGCTTCGGTCGAATGGTCGCCTTCCACGGCCAGATGGGCATGTTCACGCGGGCGGCCGCCTACATGCTGAGCCACGGCGCCGACGGCCTCCGCCAGGTCGCCGAGGACGCGGTGCTCAATGCCAATTACGTGCTGCGCAGCCTCGAGGATGTGCTGGATGCGCCGTTCGGGCAAAGCGGCCCCTGCATGCACGAGGCGATCTTCTCCGATCGCGGCTTCGCCGATGGGTTCAGCACGATCGATCTCGCCAAGGCGCTGATCGACGAGGGCTTCCACCCGATGACCATGTACTTTCCGCTGGTCGTCCACGGCGCGATGCTGGTCGAGCCGACTGAGACCGAATCCAAGGCTGCACTCGACCAGTTCATCGTCGCTATGCGTTCGATTGCCAGCCGAGCGAAGGCGGGCGACCAGAGCCTCAAGGCCGCGCCAATCTTCGCG
>JBDSXT010000097.1:0-9938 GCA_039925985.1 Sphingomicrobium sp. | reverse complement strand
CAACAGGCCGTCCGCGGCCGACTGATCGGCCGCATGCATGTCCGAACCCGCTACTCCCATGGCCAGTCTCCGCCCTTTCCCAGAAAAACCGGTTTGCGCCACGGGACCTTAGAAAGGGTTAACTCGGCAGTGCCGATGTCGACTATTTTCTGCCCGCTGCGGTCAACCTCACCAACGCTTCATCCAGCGCCTGCAGAAAGCGCGAACGGTCGGCCCTGGCGAACGGCGGCGGCCCACCAACCACGTCGCCGCTGGCGCGGAGATCGGCCATGATCGCTCGGGTCGCGATGGCGCTACCGATCGAGGCGGCGGTGAACGGTTTGCCGTTATGGCCGATGACTGTCGCTCCCGCTTTCAGGCCACGGTCGGCGAGCAGGATGTCGCCGGTGACGATGACCGTACGCGCATCGGCCTGCTCAACGATCCAGTCGTCGGCGGCATCGAACGCGTCGGAAACCACGACCCGCTCGACCAGCGGATGATCGGGCACCCGCATCCGGCTATTGCTTACCACCGTCACCGGCACCTCACGGCGGAGTGCGACGCGGTAGATTTCTTCCTTCACTGGGCAAGCATCGGCGTCGACCAGGATTCGGACAGCGCTCATCCTCGCCTACGGAACCAGCACCGTATCCACCGCCTCGGCCGCCATCTCGGGATAATCGAGCGTGAAATGGAGGCCGCGGCTTTCGTGGCGGGTGAGGGCGCTGCGGACGATCAAATCGGCAACTTCGAGAAGATTGCGCAATTCGATCAAATCGGGCGTCACGCGGAAGTTGCGGTAATAATCGCCGACCTCCTGTCGCAGCATGTCGATCCGCCGCTTGGCCCGCTCGAGCCGCTTGGTGGTGCGGACGATGCCGACGAAGTTCCACATGAAGCGGCGGATCTCGCCCCAGCTCTGCTGGATCACGACTTCCTCGTCGCTGTCGGTGACTCGGCTTTCGTCCCACGCACGGATCGCCGGCGGCGGCGCAAGTTCGACCCAGTTCTTGACGATGTCGCGCGCCGCCGCTTCGCCGAACACCAGGCATTCGAGCAGGCTGTTGGAAGCCAGCCGATTGGCCCCGTGCAGTCCCGACTGGGTGACCTCTCCGGCCGCATAGAGCCCCGGGGCATCGGTTCGGCCATCGCGATCCACGACCACGCCGCCGCACGTGTAATGCTGCGCCGGAACCACCGGGATTGGCTCCTTGGTGATGTCGATGCCGAGGCCGAGCAGCCGCTCGTAGATGTTGGGGAAGTGCGCTGTCACGAAATCCGCTTCGCGGTGGGAGATGTCGAGGTGGACATAGTCGAGGCCGAGCCGCTTGATTTCGTGATCGATGGCGCGGGCAACGATGTCGCGCGGTGCGAGCTCGGCGCGCTTGTCGAACTTCTGCATGAACCGCTCGCCGCCGCCCTTGACTCCGGGCGGCAGTTTCAATTGCCCGCCTTCGCCGCGCACCGCCTCGGTGATCAGGAAATTCTTGACTTCAAGATTGTACAGGCAGGTCGGGTGGAACTGCATGAACTCCATGTTGGAGATGCGGCAGCCAGCCCGCCACGCCATGGCGATGCCGTCGCCGGTCGCGCCGCGCGGCGCCGTCGAATAGAGATAGGCGCGGCCGGCGCCGCCGGTTGCGAGAATGGTCGCGCGGGCGGTGAGCGTCTCGACCCGCTTGGTCTTGCGGTTGTAGGCATAGAGCCCGTGGATCGCGCCGTTGGTCGTGAAGTTCCTGGCGTGGCGTCCGGTGATCAGGTCGATCGCCACCATGTCCGGGACGAGCCGGATGTTGGGGTGTTTGGCGGCCGCGCTTTCCAATGCCGTTTGCACCGCCCGCCCGGTGGCGTCGGCGACGTGGACAATGCGGCGGTGGCTGTGGCCGCCTTCGCGGGTCAGGTGCAGCGCGCCGCCTTCTTCCGCGAAGGGTACGCCGAGTGCAATCAGCCGCTCGATCGCTTCCGGCGCTGCGCCGACGACATGCTCGACGACTTTCTCATCGTTGAGCCCGGCTCCAGCGATCATCGTGTCGCGGACATGCGCCTCGAAGCTGTCGCCTTTCTCCAGCACGGCGGCGATCCCGCCTTGCGCCCAGCCGGTCGCGCCTTCGTTCAGGCCGCCCTTGGCGATCACCGCGACCTTGTGCGTCTCTGCCAGGTTGAGCGCAGCCGTCAGCCCCGCCGCGCCCGAACCGACGATCAGCACGTCGTCGGTATTGCTCATGCGGCCTGGTCCTTGCCGGCCCCTTCGCTGACCAGGCTCAGGAACACGTCTTCGAGATCCGGATCGCGGGTCGAGACGTCAATGACGCTGAGCCCTTCGGCGGCGAGCGAGGCGAGCACCTGGCCGGCGTTGACGCGGTCCTTGCGGTACGTGATCTCGAGCGTTCGCGGGTCGAGGAGCACGATATCCTCGAAGCAAGGCGCGGTCGGGACGGTGTCGATGTCGCGGTCGAAGGTGACGACGACGGCCTTGTCCTGTGCCTTGGCGATCAACTCGCGCGTCGGTTCGTTGGCGATCAGCTTGCCATGGTGGATGATGGCGATGCGGTCGCACAACTGCTCGGCTTCCTCGAGGTAGTGAGTAGTCAGCACCACCGTCACGCCCTTGCGGTTGAGTTCGCGGACATAATTCCAAAGCTCGCGGCGAAGCTCGATATCGACGCCCGCAGTGGGCTCGTCGAGCACCAGTATCGGCGGCGAATGGACCATTGCCTTGGCAACCAGCAGCCGCCGTTTCATGCCGCCCGACAGCGTCCGGGCGTAAGCATTGGCCTTGTCGGTCAAGTGCATCGCCGCAAGCAGCGCGTCGCTCTGCCGCTCGGCCGGCGGAACCCCGTACATCCCCGCCTGGATCTCGAGCGCTTCGCGCGGCGAGAAGAACGGGTCGAACAGGATCTCCTGCGGGACAATGCCGATCGAGCGCTTGGCGTTGCGCGGGTGCTCGTCGATGTCGAAGCCCCAGATCGTCGCTTTGCCGCTCGACTTGGAGACCAGCCCGGCCAGGATGTTGATCAGCGTCGACTTGCCGGCGCCATTCGGCCCGAGCAGGCCGAAGATTTGCCCACGCGGCACGTCGAAGCTGACGTTGTCGAGCGCAGGCTTGGGCTCGCTCCCTTGGCTGGCATAGGTCTTGGACAGCGATTCAATGCGGATTGCGGCGTCGACGGCAGTCATTGCGGCACGCATAGGGATGGGCCGGTGCGGCGACAAGTAAACGCGCGGTTTACCCTGATCGCTACCTTCCTCTTGATCTTGTCGCTCTACGAAAAGCCCAAATGAGCGGTTTACCCCTTTTTCGCGGCCTGCTTCTGGGTCTTGCGGCTCTGGTCGCATGGTCGCCGGCGCTCGCCGCGCCGGTCGCTCCCAACACCAATGCCACCGGAACCGCGACGATCACCAACCCGGCGAGCCTGCGCAAACTGAACGATCTCAATTTCGGCAATCTGTCGGTGACCACGGCCGGCACCGCGACCGTCAATCCCACGACTGAGGCGCTGACCACTTCGGGGGGTGTGATTGCGGCAGGCGGCCTAGCTTATTCGGCGCTGTTCGAGGCGGTTTCGCCGGTCAAGAACGTGGTGATCATCCGCATTCCCAAGACCGCCACTACCGTAACCAGGGTTGGCGGGACCGAGACCATGACCGTCGACAATTGGACGCTGTCCGGCAACTCCAACCGCAATGTCGTCGCCAAGGAGCCGTTTCAATTCAATGTCGGCGGGACGCTTTACGTGAATGCCAACCAGGTCGAAGGGCTTTACGTCGGCACGTTCACGGTCGACGTTCAATATCCTTGAGCGAAAGCGCTGCTCATTGAAGCCCATGAGCGCAATGGCTACGTAAGGCCGATGCCCATTCCGCCTCCCGAGATCATCCGCGTCAAGGCCCTCCAAGTCGCCTGCGACGGTTCCGGCGACATCCCGGCGGCGCTCGGCCATCCCCGCGTGTTCCTGCGGATCGAGCCCGAGACGGGCTTCGTCGAATGCGGCTATTGCGACCGCCGGTTCGTGCTTGAGGGCGGTCCCGCGGATAACAAGAAGTGACGACCGGCGCCGATCCGCGTCGGTTTCTGTACCGCGACGGCATGCTCGATCCCGACCAGGCAAAGCGGCTCGCAGCCCGGCATCTGGGCGGAGCCGATGATGGCGAGCTCTATCTGCAATATAGCGCCAGCGAGGCCTTTGGCTTCGACGACGGCCGTTTGAAGACCGCCGATTATCAGACCAACTCCGGGTTCGGCCTGCGCGGCGTGACCGGCGAAACCACTGCCTTCGCCCACGCCAATGAAATCAGCGCCGCGGCGATCGATCGCGCCGCCGCGACGTTGCAATTGCTCGATCCCGCAAGCGGCGCTGCGGCTCCCTCGCCACGCCGGACCAACCAGTCGATGTACAGCGGCGAAGATCCGCTGTCCGATATTCCCTTCGCCGCGAAGGTCGCATTGTGCCAGCAGATCGATGCCGCTGCACGCGCCCGCGACCCGCGCGTGGCGCAGGTCAGCGTGTCGATTGCCGGCAGCTGGAGCGTCATAGAAATCGTCCGCGCCGACGGCTTTGTCGCCCACGATGTCCGGCCGCTGGTCCGCCTCAACATCCAGATCGTCGCCCAAGACGGCGACCGCCGCGAGACCGGCTATCACGGGCTCGGCGGCCGCTATCTTTACGGCCGGTTGTTCGAACCGGCCGAATGGAACCGGGCCATCGACATCGCGCTGGCCCAGGCTTTGGTGAATCTGGAATCGGTCGCTGCGCCGGCCGGCGAAATGCCGGTCGTCCTCGGCCCCGGCTGGCCGGGCGTCCTGCTCCACGAAGCCATCGGCCACGGTCTCGAGGGCGATTTCAACCGCAAGGGTGCGTCAGCGTTCTCAGGCCGGCTGGGCGAGCGGGTTGCGGCGCCCGGCGTCACCGTCATCGACGAAGGGGCAATCGCCGGACGCCGCGGGTCGCTGACTATCGACGATGAGGGCACGCCGACCGGCCGCACGGTGCTGATCGAGGACGGCATCCTGAAAGGCTATCTACAGGACCGGCTGAATGCCCGGCTTATGGGCATGGCGCCGACGGGCAACGGGCGGCGCGAAAGCTTCGCCCACGCGCCGATGCCTCGCATGACCAATACTTTCATGCTCGGCGGCAACGACGATCCGGGCGAGCTCATCGAGCGGGTGCCCAACGGCATCTACGCCAAGAGCTTCGGCGGCGGCCAGGTCGACATCACCAACGGCAAATTCGTCTTCAGCTGCACCGAGGCTTATAAAATCGAAAACGGACGGATCGGTGCGCCGATCAAGGGCGCCACGCTGATTGGTGATGGCCCAACCGTGCTCACGCGGGTCAAGGGCATTGGCAATGATTTCGCGCTCGACGAGGGCGTCGGCATCTGCGGCAAGGGCGGCCAGACGGTCCCCGCAGGAGTGGGCCAGCCGACCCTGTTGATCGACGGCCTGACCGTCGGCGGCACGGCAAGTTGAGCGCCTGGCGAAGCGACGTCCTCAAACATTGGTTCGGACTGGATTCCCAGTCCTGGTGGAAGGCGGGTCCCGAGCTGGACCAGGAAATCCGCCGCCGCTTCCTCAAATTGTGGTTGGAGAAGCGCGAGCTTCCAGCGGCAGCCTTCGACGATCATCCGCTGACCGCGCTCGCCGGGGTGATCCTATTCGACCAATTCTCGCGCAACATGTTCCGCGGCCACGCCGACCAGTTCTCAACCGATCCACTAGCGCTGCAAATCGCCAAGGCCGCGACAGACCGCAAGTTCGACAGCGAGCTCGAACCGCAGGAGCGCGGCTTCCTCTACATGCCGTTCCAGCACAGCGAAGTGCTCGCCGATCAGCGGCGCTCGATGGCGCTTTTCACTGCACTCGGCGACACCTATCTCCTCGGCTTCGCCAAGAAGCATTTCGAGGTCATTGAGCGGTTCGGCCGGTTCCCGCATCGCAACGCCATACTCGGCCGCGCGCCCCGCGCCGACGAGATTGCCGCCGGCGACCTGGTCCCCTGGTAAGGCCGGCTAGAGCAGGTGCGCGACGGCGCTGAGGTCGAACCCGGCCTTGGCGGCGCCGGCCTCCAGCTCTTCGCGGTCAGCGCCTTGCCGGGCCCGGGCAACCGCCCAGGCCAGCGTCGATCGAGTGCCCGAGCGGCAAAAGGCCAGCATCTTGCCATCGCCGCACTCGTCCATTGCGGCGCGCATTGCATCGACGTCGGCTGGTCCCATGCCGCGGGCAATGGGGATGAAGCGGAATTCGACTCCCGCCTGCCCCGCGGCTTCCTCGATGTCGCCGCTGAGCGGTTGGCCTTCGTCCTCGTGATCGGGCCGATTGTTGATGATCATGGTCACGCCCTGGCGTTGAAACTCGGCGACGTCGGCGGGCGCGATCTGCCCGCTGACCAGCGTCCGTTCGTCAAGCTGACTGATCATCGGCGCCTACCCCCGCTCGCCCTTGAGGGGTGGCGGCGGCGGGGCCGGTGGGACTGCGGGCGGCGCGGGCACGGCGGCAGGACCGGTTACGGTGGGTAGACCATAATATTCTAGATAGGGCTGGATATCGGGGTCCCGTCCCGCAAATCCGCGATACATTTCGCCATAGTTCACCGTATTGCCGCGCGACAGGATCATGTCGCGATAGCGTTGGCCATTGGCGCGCGTCAGGCCGCCATGGGTTTCAAACCAGTTGAATGCGTCCTGCCCGAGCATGCGCGTCCACGGATAGGCATAATAGCCCGCCGAATAGCCGTTGCTCCAGATATGCAGGAAGTAGCTTGAGCGATATCGCGGCGGCACGTCGGCCGTGTCGAACCCACCACTGGCCAGAGCCTGGGCCTCGAACTTGTCGACATCCTGTCGCGCCGCGCCGGCTGGCAGCGAATGCCAATCGAGGTCGAGCCGCGCGGCCTCGAGGACCTCGCCATTGTCATAGCCCTGGTTGAAGGTGCGCGAGCGCTTGATCTTGTCAACAAAGTCCTGGGGCAGCGGTGCGCCGGTCTGGTAGTGTACCGCATAGTGCGGCAGCACCTTGGGATCGAGCGCCCAATTCTCGTTGAACTGCGACGGGAACTCGACGAAGTCGCGAGCAACGCTGGTGCCCGACAGCGTCGGATAGGTCTGCGCTGCGAACATGCCGTGCAGGGCGTGGCCGAACTCGTGGAACATGGTGGTTACATCATCGAAGCTGATCAGCGCCGGCTGGCCCGCTGCTGGCTTTGCGAAGTTTTCGACGTTGTAAATTACGGGCTGGGTGCCGCGCAGATACGATTGGTTGACGAGGTTGGACATCCACGCGCCGCCCGACTTGTTGTCGCGTTTCCACGGATCGATCATGAACAGCGAGAGCAGCTTGCCGTCGGCCTCGTGAACCTCGAACACGCGCATGTCCGGGCTCCAGGTCGGGACATCGTGGCGTTCGGTAAAGGTCAGGCCATAAAGCTGGTTGGCGGCGTAGAAGACGCCGTCCGTCAGGACCTTGTTGAATTCGAAATAGGGCTTCAGCGCATCGCTATCGAGCGCATAGCGCTGCTTGCGGATTTGTTCGGCGTAATAGTTCCAGTCGGCAGGCGTAACCTGGAAATTGGCGCCCTGCGAAGCGGCGAAGGCGCGAATGTCGGCGGCCTCCTGGCGTTGCTTCGCCGCGGTCGCCGGGGCGAGCCGGTCGAGGAAGCCAATTGCCGCTTCGCGGTTCTGCGCCATCTGGTCGTAGAGCGCGTAATCAGCCCAGGTCGGATAGCCGAGCAGCGCCGCCTTCTTGGCGCGAACCTGTGCGATCTCGCTGATCAGCGCGCGCGTGTCGTTGGCGTCGCCATGTTCGGCACGATTGAGGCTCGCCTCGAACAGCGCCTGACGCGTTGCGTGGTTCGTGAGCGATGAAAGCGCCGGCTGCTGCGTCGTGTTTTGCAGCGTGACGACATAGCCCGACAGCTTGCGGTCTTTGGCCGCTTGCTGAGCCGCGGCAAGATCTTCCTTGGACAGGCCGGTGAGCGCCGAAGCATCCGTCACATGCAGCGCCCCCGCCTTGGCAGCCGCGAGAAGCTTCTGGGTGAATGAGGTCTGCAGCGTACTTAGCCGCGTGTTCATCGTCTTCAGCTGGGCTTGCTTGGCGCCCGCTAGTTCGGCGCCAGAATGAAGGAACTGCTTGTAGTAGACGTCGAGGAGCTTGGCCTGCTCGGGGTGCAGACTGAGCTCAGCCTGATGATCGTGAAGATATTTCACCCGGCCGAACAGCTTCGGGTTGAGGTAGATGAAATCCGAATGCTGGGCGAAGAGCGGCGAGGTCTTGGTATCGGTCGCTTGCAGGGAATCGTTGGTGTTGGCGCCATTGACCGCGGAGAACGCAAGGTTCGCGCGCTCGAGCAACAGGCCCGACCGCTCGAGTGGCACCAGGGTGTTGTCGAACGTCGGCGTCGCGGTCTGGTTGGCGATCGCCGTCACTTCGCGCTTTTGTTGTGCCATTCCGGCCAGAAGCGCAGGCAAATAATCGCTGTCCTTGATCTTCGAGAAGTCGGGCGCCTGCAACGGCAGGGTGCTGGGATGCGCGAACGGGTTCGAGGCCGGCAGGGCCGCCGACGGCTTGGGGGGAGCAGCCTGAGCGCTGGTCGCAATCGCGACCGCGGCAGAGGCGAGAAAAATTCTACGGATCATGTCAATTCCTATTAAATCAGGAGCTTGAGCCCCATCGGTCTATGCCGCTGTCGCCAGCGTGAACAATTATCCCGCGCCGGCGAGCGCCGCGAGCATTGTCTCGCCATAACGAGCGAGCTTGGCTTCGCCAACGCCACTGATCTGAGCCAGTTCCCTCAAGGTCGCCGGCCGGCTGGCGGCAATCTCGCGCAGCGTTGAATCGTGAAAGACGACGTAGGGCGGGACGCGAGCTTCGGCCGCAAGCGAGCGCCGCGCCTCGCGCAAAGCTTCGAACATGGGATCGGCGGGCTCGTTGCTTCGCTCCCGTCGCAGCTTACGCTTGCGGGCTGGCGGGACCGCGATGATCAGTCCTTCTTCGGCCTTGAGGATTGGCTTGGCGCTGGGCCCAAAAGACAGGCCGCCGTAAGCGTCGGCGCGCAAGGCATCGCGAGCAATCAACGCGCGCGCGACCGGTCGCAGCAAGGCGATTTCCTCGGCGCTGGCGATGCCGAATACCGACAGGCGGTGGTGACCGAAGCCTCGCACTTTTTCGCTGTCGTTGCCGGCAAGCACTTCGGCCAGATGGGCAACGCCGAAGCGCATTTCGGTCCGGAATGCTGCCGACAGGAGCTTACGCGCGACTTCGCTGGCGTCGATGGTTTGCGGCGGGTCGAGGCAGTTGTCGCAATTGCCGCAGCGGTCAGGGGCGCTGTCACCGAAATGGCGCAGCAGGATCGCCCGCCGGCAGCTCGGGGTTTCAACCAACCCGGCAAGCGCATTGAGCCGCTCGCGCTCCGGCGGCCGGCGCTCGGAATCGACTTCCATCTCGATCCGCCGCCGTGCGTTCGCGAAATCCTCGGCGCCCCAGAACAGCCACGCTTCGGCGGGTTCGCCGTCGCGTCCCGCTCGGCCCGTTTCCTGGTAAAAGGCCTCGATCGATTTCGGGATGCCGGCATGGGCGACGAAACGAACGTCCGGCTTGTCGATGCCCATGCCGAAGGCGACCGTCGCCACCATCACCATCTCTTCGGAGCGAACGAACGCCGCCTGGTTGCGGGCTCGGACCGGCGCCTCCAGCCCGGCATGATAAGCCAGGGCTGGCCTTCCGGTCGCCGCCAATTGCTCAGCCAGTCGCTCCGCCTTGTCGCGGCTCTGGACATAGACGATGCCTGGACCCGGTTGGTCCTTCAGAAGCTGCTTGAGTTGTGTCCCAATGCCGTCACGCGGCCGCACGTGATAACGGATGTTGGGCCGGTCGAACCCGGCGAGGACCAGCCCTTCTTCCGGAATGCCAAGCTGGGTCAGGATGTCGGCGCGCGTTCGCGCATCAGCGGTGGCGGTAA
>JBDSXT010000096.1:0-10422 GCA_039925985.1 Sphingomicrobium sp. | reverse complement strand
AGCGGCGATGCCGGGTGCCGCGCGGTAAATGGATTCGAAGGCGAAGGGTTCGGCGTGACCCATCCAGCCCTGGATCGGCGAGCGAAGCTGATCCTGCAGCTGCTCGGCTACGAACATATAGCCCGGGGCGCCGGGCCCGCCGTTCAGATATTTGTAGCCGCAGCCGACCGCCAGGTCGCAGCCGTCGCGATTAAGGTCCAGCGCGACGGCCCCGGCGCTGTGCGACAGGTCCCAGACGGTCAGCGCGCCTTGGGCGTGGGCGGCGGCGTTGACCGCGGCCATGTCGTGACGCGCGCCGCTGCGGTAATCGACGTGGGTGAGCATGACGACGCCGGTCTGATCGTCGATGGCGTTGGCGATTTCGCTAGCTGGTACGGTCTTGAGATGGAGGCGGGGAAGGAGCTCGACCACGCCTTGGGCGACGTAGAGGTCGGTCGGGAAATTGCCGTCTTCGGTGAGGATGATCGATCGGCCGGGTCGCGCGTGGACCGCCGCGCCGAGCAGCTTGAACAGGCAGACGGAGGTCGAGTCGGCGATGATCAGCTCGCTTGGCTTAGCGCCGAGCAAAGGCGCGAGCCTGGCGGCGATCCGCGCCGGCGCGTCGATCCAGGCGTGCTTGTTCCAGCTGGTGATTAGTTCGCCGCCCCATTGCTGTTCGACCAGTTCGCGCAGCCGCTCGCTGGTCGCGGCAGGCAGCGGGCCGAGCGAATTGCCGTCGAGGTAGACGCTTTCGGGCAGCTGGAAGCGATCGCGGGTAAAGGCCAGCCGATCGGCCGCGTCGAGGGCGCGGGCCTCGTCGAGCGTCACAGCTTGGGGAGCGTCACTCCGCGCTGGCCCATATATTTGCCGGCGCGGTCGGCGTAGCTGACTTCGCACGGCTCGTTGCCCTTGAGGAACAGAAACTGGCAGGCGCCTTCGTTGGCGTAGACCTTGGCGGGGAGCGGGGTGGTGTTGGAGAATTCGAGCGTCACATGGCCTTCCCAGCCGGGCTCGAGCGGAGTCACATTCACGATGATCCCGCAGCGCGCATAGGTCGATTTGCCGAGGCAGATGACGAGGATATCGCGCGGCACCCGGAAATATTCGACGGTGCGGGCCAGCGCGAAGCTGTTGGGCGGGATAATGCAGACGTCGGTCTTGCGGTCGACGAAGCTGTTGGAATCGAAATTCTTCGGGTCGACGATCGCCGAGTCGACATTGGTGAAGATTTTGAAGTCGTCGGAGACCCGTGCGTCATAGCCGTAGGACGACAGGCCGTAGCTGATGCAGCCGTCGCGCCGCTGCGCCTCGACGAACGGTTCGATCATCGCGTGCTGCTGCGCTTGTTCGCGAATCCAGCGATCGGAAAGGACACTCATGGCAATGGGCCTAGCCGGGCTTGGGCGCGCCGCGCAATGCCGCTTTCATCCACAGGCCAATCCACGAAAAAGATTGCAAGGCGCGCAGTTTGGATGGAGGTTGTGGGGCCAAAATCGGTAAGCCGAAACCATGGCAGAAATCTTACGAATCGCGGACTCCGCGGAGCCCGCTGGAGGCACTGCGCTTCCCCAGAATGTCGAGGCGGAAGCGGCGCTGCTTGGCGCGCTGATGATCGACAACCGGCTGGTCGAGGACATCCAGACTCGCCTCCAGCCGCACCATTTCTTCGAGCCGCTGCACGGCCGCATCTATGAGTCGATCCTGAGGCTCACAGACCGCAACATGATCGCCAATCCGGTGACCCTTCGGCCGTTGTTCGACGCCGACGAGGGGATCAAAGAAGTCGGCGGACCGGCCTATCTGGCGCAGCTCACCGGGTCGGGTGCGGCGGTGATCGGGGCGCGCGATTTCGCCGCGCAAATTTACGATTTGGCGCTGCTTCGAGCTCTGATCGGGGTTGGCCGGGACTTGGTCGAAAGCGCGCTCGACACCAGCGAGGAAGTCGCCCCGCTGGCCCAGATCGAGAAAGCCGAGACCGAGCTCTACAAGGTCGCCGAAGAGGGCGGCGCCGAAGGCAAGGCAAAGTCGTTCGGCGAAGCGGCGATGGCCTCGATTCGCAACGCCGAAGCAGCGCTCAACCGCGGCGGCGGCCTGACGGGCATCACGACCGGCTTTACCAGCCTCAATTCGCGCATCGGCGGATTGCAGCGTTCGGACCTGATCATCGTTGCCGGCCGTCCCGGCATGGGCAAGACGGCGCTGGCCACCAACATGGCGGTCAGCGCGGCCGAGCGCTTCCTGCAGGACCAGGCCGATGGCATTGAGCCCGCCAAATCGGCGGGAGCGCCGGTGGCGATCTTCAGCCTCGAAATGTCGGCCGAGCAGCTGGTCACGCGCGTCCTGTCGGAGCAATCGAAAGTGACCGCAGAGCAGGTTCGCACCGGCAAACTCGGTCGCCAGGAGTTCGCATCCTTTGCGAGGACCGCGGACCGGTTGAATACTTTGCCCTTCTATATCGACGACACGCCCGGCCTGACTATTGCCGCATTGCGGGCGCGGGCGCGCCGGCTGAAGCGCCAGAAGGGCATCGGGCTGGTTGTCGTCGATTATCTGCAATTGCTCCAGGGGACCGGCAGGGGCGGCGGTGAAAATCGCGTGCAGGAGATTTCGGAGATCAGTCGCGGGCTCAAGCAGCTGGCCAAGGAACTCGACCTCCCCGTCATCGGCGTGTCGCAGCTCAGCCGCGCGGTTGAGCAACGCGAGGACAAGCGTCCGCAGCTCTCGGATCTGCGCGAGTCGGGATCGATCGAGCAGGACGCCGACATCGTGCTGTTCGTTTATCGTGAGGAATATTACTTGAAGTCGCACGAGCCCAAGCATCCGATCCCGGGCGACCCGACCGAGGTGTTCGCGGCGTTCGAGGAGTGGAGCGCCAAGCACAGTCAGGTCGAGGGCATGGCCGAACTGATCATCTCGAAAAACCGCCACGGCGGGACCGGCAAGGAACGGCTGAGGTTCGAGGGGCGGTTCACCAAGTTCAGCGACGCCGCCGACGACCAATATCTGCCGGAGATTCGCAACAGTTAGGGGGAGGGGGTGGGCGCCTGCTTCGGCGGGCGCCCCATTTGCGGCGGGCGTGCCGTCAGTCTTCGTCCAGGTTAGGGTCGTTTAGGCCCTGATCGATCTGGGCTCGGGTGAGGGCGGATTCGCTACTCGTCACCGGGTAAGCGCAATAATCGGCCGCGTAATAAGCGCTCGGGCGGTGGTTGCCGGACAGGCCGATGCCGCCGAACGGTGCGTTCGAGGGCGCGCCGTTGGTCGGCCGGTTCCAGTTGATGACACCGGCGCGGACATTGGCCCAGAAGCGATCGTAGAGCTCCGGGCTGCCGCCGATCAGGCTGGCGGCGAGGCCGAACCGGGTAGCGTTGGCCTCGTCGATGGCTGCATCGAAATCCTTGACCCGGATCAGTTGCAGCACCGGACCGAAAAGCTCCTCGTCCGGCCGGTCGGCGATATCGGTGACATCGATCAGCGCCGGCGTCAGGAACGGGCGGTCGGCGATCGGGCGATCGAGCCGTTTGAGCGGCTTGCCCCCTTTCATCATCAGCTCGAGCCATTGCTCCTGCAGATGGTCAGCGGCGGCGACATCGATCATCGGACCCATGAACGGCGGCGGATCGGCAAACGGCTCGGCGACGATCAGGCGGGCGGTGAGCTTCTGAATGGCCTCGAGCAACGGGCCTTCCTTGCCATCCTCGACGATCAGCCGCCGCGCCGCGGTGCAGCGTTGCCCCGCCGACAAATAGGCTGACTGGACGACCATCGTCGCGGCGGCTTCGAGATCGGCAGCGTCCCACACCACCAGCGGGTTGTTGCCGCCAAGCTCCAGCGCGAGGATCTTGTGCGGAGCGTCGGCGAACTGCTTGTGCAGGGCCCGGCCGGCGCGCGCCGAACCGGTAAACAACAATCCGTCGATGCCCGGCTCCGAAGCCAAAACGCGGCCTTCGTCGGGTCCGCCGATGAGCAGCCGGACGACTCCTTCGGGGATGCCCGCGGCGTGATAGCAATCGACGAGGAACGCGCCGGTCGCAGGGGTTTTCTCGGACGGCTTGAAGACGACCGCGTTGCCCGCGATCAGCGCCGGGACGATGTGCCCATTGGGCAGATGCGCGGGGAAATTATACGGGCCGAGCACCGCCAGCACCCCGTGCGGCTTGTGGCGGACCGCGATCTTGTTGCCGAGCGCCGCCTCGAGCCGGCGTTGGGGCGTACGTTCGGAATAAGCGTTGATTGAGATCTGGACCTTGTTGATGACCGCCGCGACCTCCGTCTTGGCTTCCCAGAACGGCTTGCCGGTCTCGCGCGCGATCAGGGTAGCAAAGTCATTCTCGCGCTGGCGGACGACATTGGCGAAGCGGAGCACGGCTTCGCTGCGATAGGACAGCGAGTGAGCGGCCCAGGGGACCGCGGCGGCGCGGGCAGCGGCGACTTCGACGGACGCGTCGCCGATCTCCCCCGACCAAATTTCGGTGCCGGTCGCCGGCTCTGTCGACACCAATTTTTTCGCCATTGCTTGAAGCGCTCCCACGAACTTGGCTGTGGCGTCAAGCCGGGGCGGGCGCGTCCTCATGCATTGCGTCGCCCATTCGGCGGATCGCGGCGACTTTGGTTTCGAACGGAGCCCAGTCGTCGCGCTCGGCGATGGCGGCCCAGATCGCTTCGACTTCGTTGATGTGCATCGAACAGGGCTCGGCGTCCGACCAGTAAGGGTGTCTGGCGGGTGACGCGCGCCCGGCCAAGGCCGCTGCCAGAGCGCGGAACGGCGGCGAGGGATAGCGTTCGGCACCGGGATCGCGACCGCCGCGCCAATCGACGAAGATCCGGTCGATGGTCGCCTCGCGCGACTGCAAGGCAGCCATCAATGTGGCGGCGAGCGAGCGATCGTACTTGGCCGGTGCGACGCCGAGGCGCTTAAGAAGCGCCTGGACCAACGCCTGTTCAAAGAGGTCGCTCCAGTTCGCCAGCAGGTCGGACAGGGGGGGAGCGTCGGCCATCAGCGTCAGCGCGCCGGCCAGCTGAGCGAGGTCCCAGTGGATCGCCTCGGGCTGGCGACCGAATGCGTAAAGGCCGTGATAATCGAAATATGCGGCGGTGAAGTCGGCGTCCCATTCGGGCGTCAAGCGCCATGGGCCATAGTCGAAGCTCTCGGCCGTGATGGCGATATTGTCGCTGTTGAGGACGCCGTGGACGAAACCGGCGGCCAAATAGCTCGCGGCGAGCTTGGCGGTGGCAGCGGCCACCAGGTCGAACAGGCGAAGCGCATTGTCGGCGGCGGCGTCCGTGGGCTGCTCCCCGTAAAGATTGGCGAGGCAGTAGCGAACCAATTTGTCGACGTTGTCCGCTTCGCCAAAGAAGGCGAGGCGCTGAAAGCTGCCGATGCGGATGTGGCCGTGGCTGAGGCGGGTCAGGACCGCCGACCGGGTCGGCGAGGGCTCGTCCCCGCGGACCAGATCTTCGCCGGTTTCGAACAGTGCGAAACTCTTGGACGTGTTGACCCCAAGCGCTTCGAGCATCTCAGTGGCGAGCACTTCGCGAACCCCGCCCTTGAGCGTCAGGCGGCCGTCGGCGGTGCGACTGTAGGGCGTGGTGCCCGAACCCTTGGTGCCGAGATCGAGCAGACGGTTATGTTCGTCGCGAAGCTGGGCGAAGAGGAAGCCGCGGCCGTCGCCGATGTCGGGGTTGTACACGCGGAACTGATGCCCGTGGTACCGGAGGGCCAGCGGTCGCTCGAGGTTTCCAGCGAGTGGCTCGAAGCGGCAGAAATGCGCTGCCCAGGCGGCATCCTCGAGGTTGCCGAGGCCGACCTGGTCGGCCCAGCGGCTGTTGAGGAAGCGGGGAATGGCTTTTGGAAATTGGGCGGGTTCGACGGCGTCGTAGAAGTCCGGTCCGAGGTCGAGGATTTTGGGGTCGGGCCGATAGGCAAGCATCATGCGGCCGCCTCGCACGGGGCGCTCGCTGTAAGCAAGCGCCCCGAGGCGCAGATCAATAGCGAGCGGTTAGCTTGACCATCACCGTCCGCGGCGCGCCGTAATAGACGGTGCGAATGCCTCCGACCGACGAGAATTCCTGAGCGTCGGTCTTGTAAGCTTTCTTGGTCAAATTCTGTCCGTAGAGGCCGATGGCGAAGTTCTTGTTCGCCAGTTCATAGACAATCCGCGCGTCGTACAGCCAATAGCCTTTCTGGAAGAGGCCAGGGACTTCGGTCGTGCCGTTGCCCGCAATCAAAAAGGTGTTGTCGACGGCAAGTGCAGTGCGCGACTTGTAGCGGGCTTGGCCGCCGACAGTGATGCCGCCCGCGCCGCCGAGATCGAACGCATATTGAGCGCCGCCGCGAAGCGTCCATTTGGGCGCAAAGGCGGGGGTCTGGAAGGCGCGGCTGCCCCCCGTCGTGACGAAGCGGACGTCGTCGAATTCCTTATACTTGGCGTCGAGGTAGCCGAGCTGGCCATCGATCAGGAGACCCGCGACCGGGGTCCACGCCGCCTCAAGCTCGGCGCCGCGAATGCGCATCTTGCCGGCATTGAGCACCGACAGCTTCGGCGACGGAAGCCCGGTGACCGGATCGGTATCCAGCCCGGAGACGCGCGCCTGGAAATCTTTGTAATTGTTGTCGAAGACCGCGCCACTGACCCGAAGCTGGTTAGCAATGCTGCTCTTGAAGCCAGCTTCGTAAGACCAGACGGTCTCGGGATCATATTTGGACGATTCAGCGATCGTGTTGGCGCGCCCGTTGAACCCGCCCGACTTGAACCCCTTGGCAACGCGGGCATAGACCATGGTCGACGGGATTACCTGCCAATCGACGCTCGCCATCGGCGACCAGTCGCTCCATTTCCCCTTTGGTGGCGCGAAAGCGTAGGTTGAGTTGAACGAAGGCAGCAGAGAGAAGAACGTGCTCGTCGTGCGGAAATAGTCCTTGGTTTCCTTGGTGTAGCGCAGGCCGGCAGAAACCCTCACCGACGGCACGACTTCGAAGCTGCCGTTGACATAGGCGGCATAGCTCTTGGTGGTCAGGTCGTCGTCGACGGTGCGGAGGAAGCCGCTGTTGAAAAACGCCGGGCCGAGCAAATCGTCGGCATAGGCCTCCTGGTGCGAGCCGATGTCTTCCTTGAGATAATAGAGCCCGGCAACGCCGATGAACCGCGGTCCGCTGTAAGTCGCCTGGAATTCCTGGCTGACCTGATGCTGGTCGACATTCACCTGGACGTCGCCGACCTCATATTGAGTGGCGTCGATGTCGACGAAATCGCGGGTTTTCAAATTGCGATATGCGGTGATCGATTTGAGCGTCAGTGCGTCGGTGACGTCGATCGCCGCGGTGCCGGCAAAGCCGTAGTGCCGAAGCTTGGTCGAGTTAGGCAATTGCGGGCTGGTCCGCCCTCGCCAGTGGTAAGGCGTCGTCGGTTCGGACACGACCAGCGTGCCACCCGAAAAGGTGGTCAGATTGTTGAGCGGCCGGCCGACATTGAGCGCGGCATCGTCGTGCGAATAATCCGCGGTCAAATCTACGCGGACGTTGCTGCTCGGGGTGAAGGCGAGAGCGCCGCGCGCACCGATGCTATCCTTGTCGCTGTAGCGGCGGTCGAGCACTTCATCCCTGACGTATCCGTTATGCGTCGAGCGCATGACCGCAAAGCCCGCGGCGAGCGTCGAGGACACCGGGCCGGAAGCGGCGCCCTTGAGGTCGAGCTGGCCATAATTACCGACGGCGACCGAACCGTTGGCGCGGAAGGCCTGGCCGGGGCGACGTGAAACGAACTTGATCGCGCCGGCGATAGTGTTCTTGCCGTACAGCGTACCCTGGGGGCCGCGCAGGACCTCGATCCGCTCAACGTCGAGCAGGTCGAGCTGATTGCCGCGGATTCGGCTGAAGTAGACATCGTCGACATAGACGCCGACCGCGGGGTCGAACGTCTGAAGTGCGTCGGGCTGGCCAATACCGCGAATGAAAATGTTGGTAGCGTTGGACGAGCCGCGGCCCTGGACAATGTTGAGGTTGGGGACCGCGCCCTGAAGCGCCGTGGTGTCGGTTGCCTGGAGCCGGTCGAGCGCGCGTTCGTTGAACGAGGAGACGGCGGCGGGAACGCGCTGCAGCGATTCCTCGGTCCTTCGAGCGGTGACGACGATTTCGCCCGTGGCGCTGTCCTGGCCTTCGGCGTCGGCGGCCGCGGTCGCCTCCGGGGCCGGGGGTTGAGACGCGGCGTCGGCATTGGTTTGCTCAACCGACTGTGCCAGAGCCGGCATTGCGGCGAGTGCAATGGCGGCCGCGCCAACAAGCCAGGAAGCGCGCGCGATCATTCTGGAACGATTCATCATTAGTCCCCTCTCAGGCCCGGTTCCCCAACCGCGAACAGCCTGTCTGCCGGACATCGTAATGAAAGTTGAACCGACTTTCAACTTGGTTTATTGGGTGTGCATCAGGGGGGCTTGATTTGGCGATCACGGGGACTGTCGATACGACCGGTAAGGCGAACGCCAAGCACAGCGGCGCCCGCGCGCCACGAGCGACAAACGACACGGCTGCGATCGGCGCCAGCGGCGGCAAGGCGCCGCGCACTGCTCGCGGCGAAAAGACCTTGCGCAAAATACTCACCGCGGCCCTCGAAGAGTTCGGCGAACGCGGTTTTTCCGAGGCATCGATCGTCAGCATCACCAGCCGCGCCGAGGTCGCTCTTGGGACGTTCTATACCTACTTCGACAGCAAGGAGGCGCTGTTCCAGGCCCTCGTGCGCGACATGTCTGCGCAAGTCCGCGATCATGTCGCGCCCGAGCTGAGCGGCGAAGGCGACGGGCTGGAACGCGAGCGGCGAGCGCTCGCCGCCTTCCTGCGCTTCGCAGCCGAACACAAACATGTCTATCGCATCATCGACGAGGCTGAATTCGTCGATCCGGAAGGGTTTCGCAGCCATTATGAAACGACGGCTTCGCGCATTGCGGCACGACTTGGCGACGCCGCCTCGCGGGGCGAGCTTCGCCAAGACGAATCGCCGCTGGCTCACGAAGTGATCGCCTGGGCCTTGATGGGCGCCAATGTCTTCCTTGGATTGCGGTTCGCGGTGTGGGGACATAGCGACGCCGATGAAGTGGCGGCGATCACCAACCGCTTGGTCCGAGATGGCCTGGGAGCCCGCTGACATGCCCAACGATTCACCAGCGGCTGACATTGAAGCAAATAGCTGGAAGGATTGTCGCTGGACCAGCCGCGACGGGCTCAGCCTATATTATCGCGACTATGCTGGACCGGCGGACGTGCCGCCGATCCTCTGCTTGCACGGACTCACTCGCAATTCGCGCGATTTCGCGGAGTTCGCGGAGAATTACGCCGGCGCCTGGCGGCTTATCGTCCCCGACTTTCGCGGCCGCGGGAAGAGCGATCGCGATCCGGACCCAGCACACTATCTGCCGCCGACCTACGCGGCTGATGTCCTGCAGCTGCTAGACGACCTTGGCATCGCCCAAGCGGTGTTCGTCGGCACTTCGCTGGGCGGGCTGGTGACGATGTTAATCGCGATGATGCAGCCGCAGCGGATTGCAGCGACGATCCTCAATGACGTTGGGCCGGAAATCGACCAGGCGGGGATCGACCGGATCCGCGGTTACGTCGGGAAGGCGAGCCGATTTCGTGATTGGGATGAAGCGGCCAACTTCATTGCTGGCATCACCAGTGGCCTGCCCGCCACCAATAGCCATGACGACTGGGTTCGCGCCGCGCGGCGCTCCTGCATCGAAGACGGCGACGGCATCGTTTTCGATTATGACATGGCCATCGCCGAGCCGTTCAACCAGCGCAACGACGGCGCAGCGCCGGCGTTCGATTTGTGGCCACTGTACAAGCAGCTCGACGGCAAGCCGCTGCTCCTCGTCCGCGGTGAACTCAGCGACCTGTTGTCGGCATCGGCTGCGCAAGCGATGATCGACGCGCATTCGGATGCCGAACTGGTCACGGTGTCGGGGGTTGGCCACGCGCCGGAGCTCAATGAGCCAGAAGCCGTCGCTGGAATCGACCGGCTACTCGGAAAGGTCGCCGCCAGCGGTTAATCGCTTGGCGAGTGCCGCTGCTTGCCGAGGCTTTCGGGTCGCGATGAAAATCGTATCGTCGCCGCAGATCGTGCCGACGACGTCCGGCAGTTCGGCCTGGTCGAGCGCGACGCCGATCAGATGGGCCAGGCCTGGCGGCGTGGTGATGACGACAAGGTTGCCGGCCGGCTCGATCGAGCGCGCCCACTCGGTGACCAGGCTGGCGAGCCGCCGCCCGGCCCAGTCGCTGATCCCCACCGCGTCGGGCAGTGCGTAGCTGATGGCGCCGCCCTTGCGGACCTTGACCGCGCCGATCTGGTCGAGGTCGCGAGAAACCGTCGCCTGAGTCACTGCGAAACCCAGACCGCGAAGCTTGGCAACCAACTCGTCCTGGCTGTTCAGCGAACCAGCGCGGATCAGCTCTGA
>JBDSXT010000095.1:0-5386 GCA_039925985.1 Sphingomicrobium sp. | reverse complement strand
CGGGAAATGCCGTGCAAGTAAGCGACAGCTCCAGCCGCATCCTCGGCAGCCTCTTGGAAGCGCGTACCGGCCAGCAACTGACCATGAGCCGGCGCTGGCGGATCGAGTCGGCGCTGGCCGCGCTCCTTCGGCAACGCGGCATCGCCACTCTGGACGAGCTGATCACGATTCTCGTCATGGGCCGCGAACCGAGCCTGTCGAACCAGGTCGTCGAGGCACTGCTCAACAACGAGACCTATTTCTTCCGCGACCGCTCGCCGTTCGACTTGATCGCCGCTCATGCCCTGCCCAAGCTTGCCAGGCGCCACGCGGCTAGCCGTCGCATTCGGATCTGGTCCGTTGGCTGCTCGACGGGCCAGGAAGCCTATAGCCTGTCGATGTTGTTCGCCGAAAATGCCTCGGCCTGGAATGGCTGGACCATCGACATCCTCGCCACCGACGTTTCGAACACCGCGATCGAACGCGCCCGCTGCGGCGTCTACACCCAATTCGAGGTCCAGCGCGGCCTCGGCATCAAGCAGATGATCCGCTGGTTCGAGGAAAGCGACGGCGGCTGGCGCGCGGTCGAAGCGATCCGCAAGCCGGTCCGCTTCCAGGTCCACAATCTGCTCGAGAAACCGCCGCACCCCGGCGATTTCGACATCGTCCTGTGCCGCAATGTCCTGCTGTATCTCAGCGCCGAAAAACGCACGCTTGCGTTCGAGCGGCTGTCGTCGGCGATGGCGCCGGAGGGCTGGTTGATGCTTGGCGCCGGTGAAACCGTCATCGGCCAGACTCGTCGGCTCGCCACGGACCCCAAGGCACGCGGCCTGTATCGTCTGGCGGATGCCCCAGCGGCCGGAATTGAAAATACCGCCAAGCGTTCCGCCCGGGGGGCTTGACCGGAAGCGCCGGCTCGTGCGCCATATCGCGCATGGATTTGATCGAGCGGCCATCACCGAATTTCGACGAGCGGGCTTCGCCAGTGTCGATGATTGTACTGCACTATACCGGCATGCCCGACGCCGCCGGGGCGCTCGATCGTCTGACATCGCCCGAGGCCAAGGTGTCAGCCCATTATCTGGTCGACGAAGACGGCAGTGTGTTCCAGCTCGTCGAGGAGTCGAAACGCGCCTGGCATGCGGGCAAATCGCGTTGGCGCGGCATCAGCGACGTCAATTCGGCCAGCGTGGGCATCGAGATCGTCAACCCCGGTCATGAATTCGGTTACCGCCCCTTTCCGGACGAGCAGATCGCCGCTCTCATCCCGCTGGTGTCGGCGATTAAGGAGCGTCACGCGATTGGCCGCGGCAACATTGTCGGCCATTCCGACGTCGCGCCCGCCCGCAAGGAGGATCCAGGCGAGCTCTTTCCTTGGGAAGCCCTGGCCCGCCGCCGTCTGGCTCTACCGAGCCCGAGGCGGGACCTCATCGACCCGTTCTGGACCGACGGCGGCTTCCTGCTCGCGCTCGAGCGGTTCGGCTACGACGTCACCGAGCCGCGACTCGGGGTAATTGCCTTCCAGCGCCGCTTTCGGCCCGACCTCATCGACGGCATCATCGACGGCGAATGCCGCGCCAAACTGCTGGCATTGTTGCTTCCGCGCCCACAATAACCCATATCCTCCGGCGCCAGAGGGCCGGGCGGCCGCGGCTTCCGCTTGCGGGAGGCGAGGAAAGTCCGGGCTCCACGGAACGACGGTGCCGGGTAACGCCCGGCGGCTCGTGCGCAAGCAAGAGTTAGGGATAGTGCCACAGAAAGGAATCCGCCGGTTTTCGGATCGGTAAGGGCGAAAGGGTGCGGCAAGAGCGCACCGCGCGCGCCGGCAACGGCCGCGGCACGGTAAACCCCACCGGGAGCAAGACTGAATAGGGGTGGCAAATGGGCCTGTTCCGGCTCGTCGCCCGGGTTGGTCGCTGGAGGGGCAAGGCAACTTGTCCCCTAGAGGAATGGTCGCCCATCCGCTTCGGCGGTGGACAGAACCCGGCTTACAGGCCCTCTGGCACTTATTTTTCGGGCGCTCTGGTAGCGCTTCGCTCGCGTCATTAGTTTGAGGTTGCATGGCAGGTTACAAGAGATCCGACGACTGGGGCTTCCCGCGCTGGCGGCCCTACGGCGGCAAGTCGCGTGAGGCGACGCGGGTGCGCATCTGCGATCGCGACGGCTGTCTTGAGCCCGGCGACCGCCCTGCACCCAAAGCCCCCAACAGCAAGGAGCGCTGGTCCTTCTGCGAGACCCACGCCGCCGAGTATAATCGCAATTGGGACTATTTCACCGGGCTCGACGCGGCGGATGCGGCGGCGCGTGAAGCAAGCGAGAGCGCCGAGGCATCGGCTTTCCAACAGGCCCAGCACTGGCAATGGGGCGGTCCCGGCGACGGCAGTCGCAGCCGCGATGAAATGCGCGCCCTGGAAGCGCTGGAGCTCGACAGCGATGCCGAGTTCGACAAGGTCAAGGCCGCCTACCGCCGGCTGGCCAAGGAACATCACCCCGACCTGAAGCCCGGCGACGAGCAAGCCGCCAAGCGCTTCCAGCAGGTCAAGGCCGCGTTCGACGTGCTCCGCCGGGTCGAGGAACGCCGCGAAGCCAAGCCGGCCCGCTAAAGGCCTCTAAATTCCAATCATGAATGTGCTCGAGCTGTAGGCGATCGGCTTGGCCGGGTCGCCGACATGAGCGGTCCCGCGAGTGAATGCGATCCGGCTGGTGAGCTTGGTGCATTCGCAGCGCGCGAACACGCTTTCGCCTTTGAAAGCGGGCCGCAGATAGTCGATCCGCATGTCGATCGTCGCCAGCGGAATGAACTTCCCGAGCGCTGCCCAGACCGCTGTCCCGCTGGCCGTGTCGATCAGGCTGACGATGGCACCGGAGGCGAGGATCCCGCTTTCGGGAACGCCAACCAGCTCCTCGCGCCAGGGCAAAGTGAGCTCTGCCCAATCGGCCCCCGAATCCTGGAATTCCATGCCAAGCGCCCGCCCGTGCCCGACTTTCCGGGCGAGCGCGAAGAACCGCCTCGCGTCGAACCCTCCGCCTTCGGCGATGGTCGCCGCAATCTCGCTCACGCCGCCAACCGGCCGGCGGTCTCGCGGATCAGCGCAATCATACTCGGGATGCCCTGTGTGCGGTTGGCGCTCAGCTGACGCGACAGGTCAAATGGGGTGAGTGCTGCGGCAACGTCCATATCCGCGACCTCCTGCGCCGGCCGGTCCTGGACCACGGTCAGCACCAGCGCGACAATACCCTTGGTGATGGCGGCGTTGCTGTCGGCCAGGAAATGTAGCCGCCCGTCGGCACTCCGCTGTGGATAGACCCACACCGATGCCGCGCATCCGCGCACCTTTGTCGCATCGGTCTTCAATGCGTCGGGCATCGGATCGAGCTTGCGCCCGAGGTCGATCAGCAACCGGTATCGGTCCTCACTTTCGAGCAGTTCATACTCTTCAAGGACCTCATCCAGGGCGGGCAGGGTGGCCATGGCGATGGGTTAGCAGCGCCACGCCGCTTCGTCACCGGGCCTAGTGGTCGCGAAGCTCGTCGATCTCGCGCGAAAGGCTGCTCTCGCGGTCGGTCGTGATCCGCTCGAGCACCTGCAGTCGTTCTTTCAGCGCTTTGACTTCTTCCCGCAAACGGACGGCCTCCTGGCTGTCTTCGGGTTCGCCCCGCATCTGGCGCATCGAGCGGTGAGGAATGCCCATCTTGTGCCTGATGATTGCAAAGACGAAAATCATCAGGAGAAGGGCTAGGACGAACTCGAACGGATTCATCTCGACTGTTCCTCATCCACAGGCCGCGCGTGATCGCGCAATGCTTCAATCTGCGAGGCGGTTTCGGCGCCGCGATCTGTGGCGATCTGCTCGAGTACTCGCAAGCGCGACTCTAGCCGCTCGACATGCGCGGCATATTGGGCGCTTTTCTCGGCCGCTAGACCAGTCTGCGCTTCGATCTGTTTTTCCTTGATGTTCAGCCACATTTTGAATGGGGCGATGCCGATCGCGGCAAGCGGGATAAGCACCCAGATCCATGACGCGATATTATTCATGTTTGGTCGCCTTTTATCTGGTGCGGGAGTCTACACGAATTCGCGAAAGCGACCCTCGCGCTCATTAGGCGCGTCCTTCGGTTCGATCCCCGAGCAGGTCGATCTCCCTCGCGAGCCGCGACGGCTGGTCGGTGATGACCCGCTCGACGGTCTCCAACCGGTCCTTGATCGACCCCAATTCGGCCCGGAGCTGGGCATTTTCGGAGCTCAGAAGCTTGATCCGCTCAATCGCTTCCTTGTCGGTGCTGGGATGAAGCGCCTGACCCCACTTGCCGTCGAGCGGATAACCATTCTTGATCCGCAACCAGGTGGTGAATGCCCAGCCGGCGACACTGACAGCGACGATAATCGCAACGAACGGAAGTACCGTCCCGACGAATTTGAAACTCTCCAACATGTCCGGATCCATGATCTGCGTCCCCCTTGCTTTAAGTTAGCGAAGTTGATCGATTTCGCGCGCCAGCGAGCGGTTCTCGGTGGTCACATAGCTTTCGATGTCGGCAAGCCGGCGGTCGATGTCCCTGAACCGCCCGCGAATGTCGCGCGCCGTTCGCGTCGGCGACGCGCGCACGCCCTGCCAGAATTGCTTTTCCTCGTGATTCGCCACGGCCAGCTCGCGCGGCTTGTCCGAAGTGACAAACCCCGTGATGAAATAGAAGGGCAGGATCGAGCCGCTGCTCAGGAACACTGCGGCGATCATGCACACGCGCACCAGATTAACATCGAACCCGGCGTAGTCGGCGATGCCCGCGCAGACGCCCATGATCTTGCCGTTGCGCTTGTCCTTGTAAAACCGCGTGCGGCTCGGCGGTTGTTCGGTTAGCCGAGGGAAATAGTCGCGTTCGTCGGCCATCTTATTCTCCGTCCGCCAGGAGCCGAGTCGATTCGCTGCGACCCGGCAGACATTGCTGTCTCCAATTGGGGTTCTCGGCGGTCATGATCCGTTCGATCGAACACAGCCGGTCGTCGAGCCGGCGGGCGGCATCGTGCAATTCGTCGAGCAATTTCTCGTCGGCCTGCGTGATGTTTCCGGCCTGCTTCCACTTGGTGATGTAGTGGAAGATCAGCCACGGCAGACCGATAAACAGGATCGGCACCACGGTGAGCGGAATGAGGACGTCTTCCATAATAGCTTATTTCCCTTTTGCCGCGATTGCGGCTTTCATGGCTTCCAGCTCGGCGTCGACCTTTTCGCCGGCCTTGAGTTCGGCAATTTCTTCCTCGAGGCTCTTAGGCCCGGTCATGCCGAGCGCGTCGGCGCGGCCCTCAGCAAAATCGGCGCGGCGCTCGAGCAGTTCGAAGCGCGAAAAGGCGTCTTCGGTGCGGCTGCCGTTCATGATCTCGCGGGTCTTGGCGCGGGTGACGGCGCTT
>JBDSXT010000094.1:0-3037 GCA_039925985.1 Sphingomicrobium sp. | reverse complement strand
TTCCCGCACCGGGCGCTGATGGCCAAGCTCGAAGAGATGGCGCGGGCGGCGATCGCCTGACTCCCCAAGTAGTGTTGACCGCAACATTCGGGATGACGGACTAAGCCGCTGTCGCCAACAGCGAGCGTCTGGAGGAATGATGGCGACCAAATTCGAGAAGTTTCGCGACCTGCACGTTCCCGGCGACCCGCTGACCCTGTTCAACGTTTGGGATGCGGGCAGCGCGGCCGCGGTCGCCAAGTCCGGCACCAAGGCGATCGCGACAAGCAGCGCCTCGGTCGCGGCGGCGAACGGTTTCGGCGATGGCCAGGAAGTGCCGATGGCTTTTGCCCTTGCCAATGCCGAACGGATCGTGGGCTCCGTCGAGTTGCCGGTGACGGTCGACTTCGAGGGCGGTTATGCGGCCGCGCCCGGCGAAGTCGCGGAGAATGTCGCCTTGCTGGCGGCGACCGGGGCAATCGGCTGCAATTTCGAGGACCAGATCGTCGGGGGCGACGGATTGTGGCCGGTCGGCGAGCACTGCAAGCGCCTGAACGCCGTGCGATCGGAAGTCGGCGATGCCTTTTTCATCAACGCCCGCACCGACATTTTCCTGCAAGCCAAGCCCGACGCGCACGACGCAGCGGCGGCCGACGCGGCGATCGAGCGGGCGATCGCCTATGCCCGTGCCGGGGCGAGCGGTTTTTTCATCCCGGGGCTGGCCGACCTCAAGCTGGTCGAACGGATCGCAAAAGCGTCACCATTACCGGTCAACGCAATGTGGCTTCCCGGTGGGCCGACCGACGCGCAATGGGCGAGCGCCGGGATTGCGCGGATTAGTCACGGTCCGTTTCCGCAGATGGCGTTGATGAAAAATTTCGAGGAGATGGCGCGAGCGGCCATCGATTAGGTTTTGGCGGCGACTTTCGGGGATCGCCGCCACCAGCGGCGGGTGGGTCCGGACTGAAGGACGCTGCGGCGGAACAGGCGGGAGCCGAGGCGCAGGATCAGTACGACCCAGATCAGCTGCCAGCCGATCGCCAGAAGGTGCGGCCACAGCCCCGGTTGCTGCGCGGCGCGGGCGATCATCACCAGCGGCGACGACAGCGGGAAGACGGCCGCGGCGAGGCCCGCGGTCGAGTCGGGCGCGCCGATGGCCAGAGTCGCGACGGCGAAGATCACCACCTGCCCCATCGTCACCGGCATCGACAGGGTCTGCACCTCGCGGACCGTCGAAGCCTGCGCGCCGATGCTCAGGAACACCGAGCCGAGAAGCAGATAATTCATCGCGAAATAGATGACGCCGAGCGTGAAGAACGCCGGCCAGCCAACCGCCGGCGGGGGCAGATTGGCAAGGCCGCCTTCGGCCAGGATGGCAACCCCGGCGGCAGCCGCCGAGCTCCAGACGGCGATGCCGACGACCGACGTCGCCAGCATCGCGAACAATTTGCCGAGGAAGATGGCGTCGATCGGCACCGCCGCCGCAAGCACCTCGATGACCTTGTTCGATTTCTCCTCGATCAGCTGCGACAGCAACATGCCGGCGAGCAGGATGGTGAGGAAGAATAATAGGAACTGCCCGGCGCGCGCGGTCAGCATCCTCTCCTGGACCAAGCTGCCCGATGAGCGCCCGAGGCTGGTGACGGCGATATCTGGACCAGGCTCGGCTTGCGGTGCGCGGGCGCCGGCGATGATCAGCTTGAGCTGCCGGGCGGTCGAGCCGTCGGCCTGGATCGCTCCGGCCAGCTTCGGCTGCGAGAATGAGTCGGCGAGCACGGCGAGCACCGGCGGGCTTTTCGATGCGAGCAAGCGGCGCTGTTGCGAGGCGGCGTCGGGATCGGCGTCAAACCGTACCAGCTGGACGATCGGCGCGTCCTGAAGCGCTTCCGCAAGGCGGTTCCGGGACGACTCAATCAGCGCAAAATCGGCCGGCGATGCGATCACCGCGATGGCCGGTTTCTCGGCCTCCTTTTCAACCTGCGCGCCGATTCCGCCGAACACCGCGCCGAGCATGACCGGGAACAACGGGCCGAGCAGGAAGAACAGGAAAGCCTTGGAAAACACGGTCGCGACGAAATCGCGGCGGGCGATGACAAAGGCCGAGCCGATAAGATGCTTCATTGCCCGGCCCCCAGCTCGCCCATCGCCGCCGCCGCGGCATCGCCGGCGATGGCGACAAACGCATCGTGCAACCCGGGCCGCTCGATCGCCAGCGTCTCGATGCCGGCATCGCCGTCAATCAGCGCCTTGAGCAACGGCTCGGGTCCGCCCGGCGGCAGCTCGAACACCCATTGCTTGCCGTCGAACCGGGCGCTGTCCGGGAGCGCGTCGCGCCACGGCCCGTCGGGCGAGCGGGTGCGCAGGCGGACGATCGGGCGGAGGCGATCGCGGGCTTCGTCGACCCCGCCCTCGAACGCGACCTTGCCGCCCGCGATAATCGCGATCCGCTCGCACAATCGCTCGGCGTGGGCGATGACGTGGGTCGAAAAAATGATTGTGGCGCCGCCTTTGGCTTCGGCGCGGATCAGCTCCTCGAGCTTCGCCTGGTTGATCGCGTCGAGGCCGGAGAAAGGCTCGTCAAGGACCAGCAGGCGCGGGCGATGGATGATGGTCCCGAGCAGCTGGACCGTCTGGGCCATGCCCTTGGACAGCGTCCGGATCGGCTTTCGCCCCCAGTCGCTCAAGCCATGGTTGGCGAGCAATTCGTCGGCGCGGCGGCGACCGTCGCGCAGCGGCAGGCCCCGCAGCGCGCCCATGAAAGCAATCGCCTCGCGCGCCTGCATCGCCGGGTACAGGCCGCGGTCCTCGGGGAGATAGCCGACCTGCCGCGCGGCATCGAGCGGCCGGTCATGGCCGAGCAGGCGTCGGGTTCCCGAGGACGGGTCGATAATCCCCAGCAGCAGGCGCAGCGTCGTCGTCTTGCCGGCGCCGTTGGGGCCGAGCATTCCGTAGATGGTGCCGGCGGGCACGGCGAGGCTGATGCCGTCGACGGCGCGGGTGGCGCCGAAGTCCTTGACCAGGTCGATGGCTTCGACCGCGAACTCGCCCTCAATCCGTT
>JBDSXT010000093.1:0-11441 GCA_039925985.1 Sphingomicrobium sp. | reverse complement strand
ATGCCGATCCGGTTCATTTCGTGGACGACGGTCACCCCGAATGGATTGAGGCCGTCATATTTGGGATCGTCGGTGGCGCTGTCCGCCCATTCGGTGGTCTGGTTGTGGGTCAGCGTCATGTAGCGCGCGCCGAGGTTGTAGAATTGGCGCAGGGCGGCGAGCGAGCCGCCGATCTGCCGGCCGCCTTCGATGCCGAGCATGGAGGCCACCTTGCCCGTTTTGTGGATGCGGACGACGTCGTCCGCGGTCCGCGCCAACTCGAGGTCATTGGGATAGGCGTCGATCATCCGCCGGACGATGTCGATCTGCTCGATAGTCTCGCGAATCGCCGCGTCGCCGGTGATCGTGCCGTCGATGTAGACCGACCAGAATTGCCCGCCGACGCGCCCCTGGTGAAGCCGGGCCATGTCGGTCATCAACGCGCGCGGCTGCCGTTGGCCGGTCGCGCTCGCCAGCCCGGCGATGTTGCGCTTGTAATGCTCGGCCAACTGCTCGGCGATGTCGTTGTGACCGTCGATCAGCGGTGTGCCTTTCAGAATGCGGTCGATCCGCGCCTGGACCTTCGGGTCGATCGGCTGGGCGATCGCCGCGGATCCGATCAGGAGCGCCAGTGCAAAGCTGGCTTGCAAAATTGTTTTCATGCGCGTCGATTAAGGAGAGACACGCGGCTAGGCAATCGGCGGGCCTTGCCGTCCGCGGCCTGGACGTGATTAAGAGAGGCCAATGTCCGCTCCCCGACAATCCGCCGACCTGACCGAAACCATGCATTTCGATCCCGACGAGGGGATTCTCGACATCGACCAGCATCTCGACCGGCTGATGCGCTCGGCCGAGGCCTTGGGCTTCGACTTCGACCGCCACGCGGCGCGCAACGAACTCCAGGCCGCGACTTTCGGACGCAAGCGACCAGCGATCGCCCGGCTGCTGCTGTCGCCAACCGGCACGATGGCGATCGAAGTCAGGGCCGAGGAATAATCAGGCGGCGAGCGGGAAGCGCAGTAGGCGGTCCGAGACCGGGACCAGCGCCGAAGCGCCGTCGCCCACGTGTCTCAGGATCTCCGGATGGGTCGCGTCGAGCCCTCCGGTCAGCGAGCCGAACGCCGGCATGATCAGCTTGGTCGGGGAGGCCACGAAGCAACGGCGCGAAACCCGCCGTCCTTTGACGCTAAGCCGAAGCTTGGGATGGAAATGCCCCGACATTTCGGGCCGCGGCTCACCGCGCACCGCTTCATGGCGCAGGATAATGCCGGCAATCTCGACCTCGTCGGCAAGCTTGCCGCCGCAATGGTCGGCGAAGCCCGGATCGTGATTGCCGACGATCCACGTCCAGTCGAGGCGGCCGGTCAGGTCGATCAGTAGCTCGCGGGCGGCGGCGGGGAGGCGGTCGCAACCGAAGCGGTCGTGGAAGCTGTCGCCGAGGCAATAGAGCCGCCTGGCGCCGCTGCGCACCACTTCGCGGGCGAGCGCGGTCAGAGTCGCTTGCGAATCATAAGGCGGCAGGAACTGCCCCAACCGCGCGAACCAGCTGGCTTTCTCTAGGTGCAGGTCGGCGACCAGTAGCGCCTGCTGCGCCGGCCAGTAAAGCGCGCCCTCGCTCCCCGCGACGAATGTTTCACCAGCGAACGAAAAGGGAACCATGGTCTCGTTTAGCCACGCCTTACCCGTCATTCCAGCGAAAGCTGCGCTATTTGCGATCAGGGTCCTTGGCAGCCTTTCTTCCCGCCTTGCGCTCGTCGCGAGCGCGCTTTTCATCCGCCTTGCGAAGCTCGCGCCCGCGTTTCTCATCGGCTTCCGACTGGCTGGTGGTCGCCGCATCGACGCCGGCCGAGACGACCTTGATGGGCAGCGTCACGACATCGAACGCAGTCTTGGCGACCGAGGTCACACAGCCGCCGAGCGCGAGCGGCATGAGCAGGATGAGCAGGCGTTTCATGGGAGGAGAGTCGCAGACAGTCCGGATAATTACAATTGCATCGCTTCCTGGGCGAGGGCTTCCGCCTGGATCAGCAGCGTTTCGTCGGCCTCGCCGCCAGGCGGCATCGCTTCGCGGCCGACGATGACCATCAGCGGCACCGCCATCGGCGTGATCCGCTCCGCCTCGACATGGACCATGGTCGCCGACGCGCGGTCGACCAACCGCACCAGCCGGCCAAGCTCGGTCATCCGGGCGCGGGCGTCGTCCCACGCGGCGCGCAGCAGCAGATGTTCGGGCTCATAACGGCGCAGCACGTCGTAGATGAGGTCGGTCGAGAAGCTCACTTGCCGCCCCGACTTGCGCTTGCCGGGATGGTGGCGCTCGACCAGCCCGCCGATCACCGCAACCTCGCGGAACGCACCCTTGAGCAGATAGGATTGCTCGACCCAGTCGACGAACTCGCGCTCGAGGATGTCGGGCGAGAACAAGGCTTTGGGATCGCGGATCGGGTTGAGGCCGTAGCAGGCCAGCCCGTAATCATTGGCGACGAACCCGAGCGGCTTGAGGCCCAGATTCTCCATCCGCCGAGTGATCAGCATCCCCAGCGACTGGTGCGCGTTCCAGCCCTCGAAGCTGTAAGCGACCATATAATGAAGGCCGTGGTGCTCAAACGTCTCAACCAGCAATTGCTCGGGCTCGGGCAGCACCGAGCGCTGGTCCTGGACCTCGAGCCATTCGCGCACGTCGTCCGGAAAGCGGTGCCAGTCGTTGCGGTCGGCGAGCATGTGGCGGACGCGATTGGCAAGGTGGGTCGACATCGACATGCGCTGCCCGCCGTAAGTGACAATCCGCGCCGATTTGGACGAGGCGTGGACATAGATTTCCCCGTCCTTGATCCGCTCGACTTCGAGAGAGAGGCCGGCAAAGAAAAAGTGATCGCCGACGACCAGCGTATTGGCGAACCCCTCCTCGACCGTGCCGAGCCGGCGGCCGCTCTTGAAGCGCACGACGAGCAGCGGCGCCTCGACGATGATCCCGGCATTGAGCCGGTGCTGGAGTGAGACGGCAGGACGTGTGATCCGCCACCGCCCGTCGGGATCGCGCACCAGCCGGCGGAATTTATCATAGGCGCGCAGCGCGTAGCCGCCGGTAGCAATGAAATTGAGCACCTCGGCAAAGGTCTCGTCGCGCAAACCCGCATAGGGCGCGGCGGAGCGCAGTTCGGCCAGCAACTCCGCCTCCTCGAACGGCCCCGCGCACGCCACGGCGAGAATATGCTGGGCGAGCACATCGAGCGCTCCGGGGCGGAAGTTCTCGGGATCGAGCTCGCCATCGTCGATCGCGTCGAGCGCTGCCCGCGCCTCGAGATATTCGAAGCGGTTGCCGGGGACGATGATGCCTTGGCTTGGCTCATCGAGCCGGTGATTGGCGCGGCCGATCCGCTGCAGCAGCCGCGAACTGCCCTTGGGCGCGCCCATCTGGACGACCAGGTCGATGTCGCCCCAGTCGATGCCGAGGTCGAGGCTGGCAGTCGCGACCAGCCCGCGTAAGCGCCCCGAACTCATCGCCGCCTCGATCTTCCGCCGTGCTTCCAGCGCCAGGCTGCCGTGGTGAATGCCGATCGGCAGGGATTGGTCGTTGACCGCCCACAAATCCTGAAAAATCAGCTCGGCGAGGCTGCGGGTGTTGCAGAAGATCAACGTCGTCTTGTGCTGCTCGATCAGCCCCATCACCTCGCGCGCCGCATGTCGCCCCGAATGCCCCGACCACGGGATTCGCCCATCCGGAATCAGGATCGACAGGTCCGGCTCGGCCCCCGGATCGCCGATCACCAAGTCGACCAGCTCGGCGTCGGCGTCGGGCGCCAGCCAGCCGCGATAGGCTTCGGGGTCGCTGATCGTCGCCGACAGCCCGACCCGTCGAAGCCCCGGCGCAAGCACCTGCAGCCGCGCCATCGACAGCGACAGCAGATCGCCGCGCTTTTCCTTGGCGAACGCGTGGAGCTCGTCGATGACGATCGTCTTCAGCTCCGCGAATAGCGTCGCGCTTTCGGGATAACTCAACAGTAAGCTCAGCGATTCGGGCGTCGTCAGCAGGATTTGCGGCGGCCGCACCCGCTGCCGCGCCTTGCGGTCCGACGGCGTGTCGCCGCTGCGCGTTTCGACCCGGATCGCCAGCCCCATCTCGCCGATCGGGCCGAGCAGATTGCGTTGAACGTCGACGCCCAGCGCTTTCAGCGGCGACACATACAGCGTGTGCAGCCCCTCGGCCGGCGCCTCGATCAGCTCGCAGATCGTCGGCAGGAAGCCGGCCAGCGTCTTGCCGGCGCCGGTCGCCGCGACCAGCAGCCCGCTTCGCCCGCGCCTCGCCAGGTCGAGCATCTCGAGCTGGTGCCGCCACGGCTGCCAGCCGCGCTCGGCAAACCAGCGCTCGACGACTTCAGGTAAGGCGGTTGCGCTCAGCGGTCGTCGGTCCCTTCGCGTCGCCGCGACTCCTCCTCGGCATAGGCCGAGCGCGTCCCCTGCTCGGTCTCGCGGGTCGTTTCGACCGTCTGGCCGCGCTTGCGGCGCGATCGCAGGACGACCCACACCAGCAGGATCAGCAGGATGATCGGGCCAACGATGTTCATCATCCCATACAGCGTTTCGTCCATTGATTGCTCCATCGTTTCCGGAACCGACCGGCGCTTGACTCACTATATAGCTCGCAATGCCCCGCTTGGGTTCCTGGATCGAGCCGACTTCGGAAGGCATCTATGTGGCCCCGGCCGACGCCTGGGTCGACCCTTCGGTGCCCAAACCGCGGGCGCTGGTCACCCACGGCCATGGCGACCACGCCCGGGGCGGCCATCATGCGGTGTGGGCAACGCCCGAGACGCTGGCGATCATGGACGTCCGCTACGGCGAGCAAGCGGCCAAGCCGGTCGCTTATGACGAAACCGTCCGCCTAGGCGAGGTCGACGTTCGCTTCGTCCCCGCCGGCCACGTCCTCGGCTCGGCCCAGATCGTCTTCGATTACCGCGGTGAGCGAGTCGTCGTGTCGGGCGACTACAAGCGCCGCCCCGACCCGACTTGCGCGCCCTTCGTCCCGGTGCCGTGCGACATCTTCATCACCGAGGCGACCTTCGGCCTGCCGGTCTTCCGCCATCCCGATACCGGCGCCGAGATCGACCGTCTGCTCCACCGGCTCCACGCCGATCCGTCACGCTGCGTGCTGGTCGGGGCCTATGCGCTCGGCAAGGCGCAACGGGTGATCGCCGAGCTGCGCCTGCGCGGCCACCACGAGCCGATCTATTATCACGGCGCGATGGTGAGATTGTGCCGCCTCTATGAGGAACTCGGCGTCCCGCTTGGCGAGCTACGCCCGTGCGCCGGGGCGACCAAGGCCGAGATGGCCGGCCATATCGTCATTTGCCCGCCGGGCGCCCTCAACGACCGCTGGTCGCGCAGACTACCCGATCCGGTTACGGCGATGGCCTCGGGCTGGATGCGCATCCGTCAGCGCGCCCGCCAGCGCAACGTCGAGCTGCCGCTAATCATCTCCGACCATGCCGACTGGGACGAGCTCACCCAGACCATCCGCGACGTCGCCCCCAAGGAAGTGTGGATCACTCACGGCCGCGAGGACGCGCTGATGCACTGGTGCATGACCCACCAGATCAAGGCGCGCGAGCTGAATCTCGTCGGGTACGAGGATGAGGATGATTGACCTCGGCGCGTCGCTCGGGCGACCATAGGCGCGGTCGCTGACATCGGTTACGGGAAAGGCCTCAACTTCGGATCGCGCATGCCCTTTCTCGTCTTTCTCAAGTCCTTCGAGGATCTGCTCTACGAGATCATGTCGTGGCTGGTTTTCTATCCGCGCACATTATGGCGCTCCGTGCGGCACCCGATGCAGATGATGAGCCGCGGCGAACAGGACCTTTCACTACCCGCCAGCGAGCAGTTTCGCGATATACTGAGCCCGCCAATATTCCTGTTGCTGACCATCCTCCTTGCGCATGGGCTGGCGGTCGTGCTGGTCGGCGACCATGATCTGATCGCCAGCAATCGCGGCCTTGCCCGCTTGATCCGGGACGACACCAGCCTGATCCTGTTCCGCATCGTCGCGTTCGCCGCGGTGCCGGTTATCGCCGGCGCGTTCGCCGCCCGGATCTTCGGGCGAGAACTCGACCGCGTTACCTTGCAGCCGATGTTCTACGCGCAATGTTTCGCAACCACCCCGGTTGTGCTGTTCTACAGCAGCGCGGGAACCCTGTCCCGACTAACTGGCGCATGGCTCGTGCTGGCTGAAGCGATGTTGCTCGCCGCCTCGCTGTTCTACCTCGCCGTCGAAGCGAGTTGGTTCCGGCGCGAATTGAAACGCGGCTGGCTGCTGGCCATCGTTTACGCAGGGGCGGTCTTCCTGATTTCCAGTCTGGTCCTCGGCTCGGCCGCATTGCTGTTTGCCATCCAATAGGGGCCGCCATGAGGATGAGCATGACGGTTTCGCGGGAATGACGAAGTGGGTTGGCGCATCACCCACCAGATCAAGGCGCGCGAACTGAATCTCGTCGGCTATGAGGATGATTGGCGAAATCTCCTCCCTGTATTGGCAGGAGAGGTGGCATCCAAAGAACTGACGGAGGGGCCCTCGGCTCAAGAATGAACCCTCCAACCAGCTCCGCTGGTCCCTCCCCCTCGAAATCGAGGGGGAGGGTTATTCAGTGCGCCGCCTCGACCCGCTTCACGCCTGACTGCGCGAGTTGCTCGTCGATCTGCGCGACCAAGCGCTCAAGCCCCGCTTCGTCTTTGGCTTCCGCCCGCGCGACCAGCACATCTTGCGTGTTCGATGCTCGTAGCAGCCACCAGCCGTCCGCGGTGTTGACCCTGGCGCCGTCGGTGGCGTCGACCTTGGCGCCATTCGCTGAAAGCCGTGCCAGCACCTCGTCTACTACCGCGAACTTGCGCGCGGCATCGACCTCGAAGCGCATCTCCGGAGTTGCCACCGACTTGGGCATTTCGTCCATCAATTGCGTGAGACTCTGGCCGCTCGCATTCACCGCCTCGATCAGCCGGACCGCGGCGTAGAGCGCGTCGTCGAAACCGTACCAGCGGTGCTTGAAAAAGATGTGGCCGCTCATTTCGCCGGCGAGCGGCGCGCCGGTCTCCTTCATCTTCGATTTGATCAGGCTGTGGCCGGTCTTCCACATCAGCGGGGTCCCGCCCAGCTCGGCGATGCGGTCGAACAGCACTTGGCTCGCTTTCACATCGGCGATGATGGTCGCGCCGGGTTCGGCCTCGAGTACCGGCCCGGCGAGGATCGCCAGCAACTGGTCGCCCCAGATGACGCGGCCCAGGCCGTCGACCGCGCCGATGCGATCGCCGTCGCCGTCGAAGGCGATCCCGAAATCGAGCTCCTCATAAGTGACCAGCTTTTTCAGATCCGCGAGATTCGCCTCGACGGTCGGGTCCGGGTGATGGTTGGGAAAATTCCCGTCGACTTCTGTGAAGATCGTATGGTGCTTGCCCGGCAAGCGATTAACGAGCTTTTCAAGCACCGGGCCGGCGGCGCCGTTGCCCGCGTCCCAGCCGATGCGGAAGGTGCCGCCTTGGAAATCTTCGACTAGCCGCGCGGCATAGGCTTCGGTCACATCGGCCTGCTCGACCATGCCGGCGCCTTCGCACCAGTCGCAGGCGGCGGCGCGTCGGCCCAGCGCCTGGATTTCCTCGCCGAATACCGAGCGGCCGTTGAGCAGCATCTTGAAGCCATTAGAGTCGGCCGGGTTGTGGCTGCCGGTGACCTGGATGCCGCCGTCGACACCCAGGGTCGCGGTCGCGAAATAGAGCATCGGGCTGGGTCCCATGCCGATCCGCACGACATCGAGCCCGCCGCGCGTCAGCCCCTCGACCAGCGCCGATTCAAGCTCGGGCGAATGGGTGCGGCCATCGCGACCGACCGCGATCCGCTTGGCGCCTTCGCCGGTCGCGAGCGCCGCATAGCTTCGCCCAAGTGCATAGGCGTCGGCATCGGTCAGCGTGTCGCCGACGACCCCGCGAATGTCATATTCGCGCAGGATCGACGCGTGGAAGATGTGGGTCATGCCTTCATAACTCGGGGCGCGGCGAAAAGGGTCAGCCGGCGGCTGCGACCGGCTCCGGCACGCTCGCCCCCGCCGTGGGAATGCCGAGCCCGGCGATCATCTCGCGCAATTCCTGCCGCGCGGTGATGTGGCCCATGCCGACTTCGCCCAAGTCGCCGAGGTCGAGCAGGGTCAGCCCCTTGGGGAACAGCTCGCGGTAAATGACTCGTTCGCCGAGCCCGGGGATGACGCGGAAACCAACGCGCCGTGCCAGCTCATCGAGCGCGGCGCCGACGCGGCGGAGGTTGTGGCTATCGACGTGTTGCAGGCGGTTGCGCAGCACGACCCAGTCGACGCTCCGGCCGGTGGTCTTGGCGCGCTCGGTGCGGCTGTTCCAGATCATCTCGGCATAGAAGCTCGGCTTGGTGATTTTGTAATTCTCGGGGTGGACCTGACCGATCAGGTCGAGGTCGACGAAGCTGTCGTTCATTGGCGTCACCAACGTATCGGCCTTGAGGATCGCCGCCCGGGAGACGTCGTCGTCGCGTCCCGGCGTGTCGATGACGATTACGTCGGCGTCTTCGGACAGACGCCCGATCGCCGCGCCCAGACCCTTGTCGCTATGATCGTCGAGCACTTCATAACGCGCGTGGGGCAATTGTTTGTCCAGGCGGCGCATGGTCGCATCGCGGTTCTCGAGATAGCGGGTCATCGTCCGCTGGCGGCTATCGAGATCGAGCGCGCCTACCCGGTGGCCTGACGCAGCGAGCGCGATCGCGGTGTGGACCGCGGTCGTCGATTTGCCGGTACCGCCCTTTTCGTTGGCGAAGATGATGAAATGCGGCTGGCTCATCGCTCCCCCAAACCCTTGATCTTTGCCACCGTGCGTGCGCAAGCGCGGCTCGACCGTGGGTGTATCGGAGGGGCCGCGTCGGTGCAAATTGTCCGTCGCCTTGATGAGCTTGGCCCTGCTCTTGCCGAGCTTCGCCGAGCCGGTGAAAAAATCGCGCTGGTGCCGACCATGGGCGCGCTTCACGCCGGGCACATGGCGCTGATCGCCGAGGCGCGGCGGCGGGCCGACCGGGTGATTGCGACGATTTTCGTCAATCCGATGCAGTTCGGCGCCGACGAAGACCTCGGCCGCTACCCGCGCCAAGAGGCCGCCGACGCCAAGATGCTTGAAGCGGCGGTCTGCGACCTGCTGTGGCTGCCGGCAGTGGAAGATGTCTATCCCACTGGATTCGCAACCAAAATCCACGTCACCGGATTGTCCGAGCGCTGGGAAGGCGAGGCCCGGGCAGGCCACTTCGACGGCGTTGCCACCGTCGTCGCCAAGCTGTTTCTTACCATAGTCCCCGACCTCTCTTTATTCGGCGAAAAGGACTTCCAGCAGCTCGCGGTCATCCGGCGGATGGCATCGGACCTCACCATCGGCGGAGAGATCGTCGGAGTTTCCACGGTTCGGGATCGTGATGGCCTCGCCCTGTCGTCGCGCAACGCCTATCTTTCCGCGGACCATCGACAGCTCGCGGTGGCACTCCCCAAGGCTCTGAAGGCTGCGGCGCAAGCGATCTCTTCAGGAGAACCAATCCCGAAAGCATTGGCGGCCGCCAAGCAGTCGCTGGTCGACGCCGGTTTCCTCAGCATCGATTATGTCGCGCTGGTTGATCCGGAGTCCCTGGAGCCACTCGACAAACCTTCCGGCTCAATGTGGCTGATCGCGGCGGCGACAATGGGCGGCACCAGACTGATCGACAATATCGCAGTGGAAATGGATGCATCTTAAATTTGGTGACGCCTGCGTTAACCATTTGTTTGCCTTCAGCAGGCGAAACCCCTTGGCAGAGGAAACAGGGGATACGTCATGGGTGCAATCAGTCAGAAAGCCGCGGAGTTCCTGATCCGGAGCCGGGTGGCCGACGCCGAGCGCGGTAATGTCGACGCATTGTTTGAGCTTGGGGTGACCTACTCGACCGGGCAGGGCGGCATTCCGGTCGACTTGGTCGAAGCTCACAAATGGTTCAACTTGGCGGCGCTTTCGGGCTGCGCTCGCGGCCAGCAGTGCCGGGCCGAGATCGCTGTGGAGATGACGGCTCGGGAGATTGCCGAGGCGCAGCGCCAGGCGCGCTCGTGGCTCGGTTCCGGACAGCAGCGCTACGCCGCCTGATCAGCGCATCAGCACCGTCGATACCCGGCGGTTCAAAGCCAGCGCCATGTCACTCGTCCCAACCACGGCGGGACGCTCTTTTCCCCAGCTGATGATGGTCAGTTGGGCCGCAGGGATCCCCTGCAACACCAAATAATCGCGCACTGCACTGGCGCGCCGCTCGCCGATCGCGAGGGCATAATCGCGCGGCGTCCGCTCGTCGGCATGACCTTCGATCCGCGCCCGAACCTCGGGATGGGCGAGCAGCCAGCGCGCCTCGGCCGCCAGCGTTGCCTGCCCGGCAGCATCAATGCCATGCGAATCGCCGGCAAAATAGACGGTATCGCTCCCAGATTTCGCGACCAAGTCCGCCTGCATCATTTCGATGGTGACGGGGGCAGGGGGAACCTGCGCCGCCGCGCCCACCGCCATCAGCCCAATAACAATCGTCCAGCGCATCACTTCGCCCCTCCGCTCGACAAATCGGGGTCCGATCCGTCCTGCGGCGTCAGGATCGGGCGCGGATTGCCGCCATCGACGGAGACCATTTGAAGGCCCGTCCGGCCGCCGGCATCGCTCCGCTGGAACAGAAGATCGCTGGCCGCCCAGCTTGGCCCCTCGTCCTGCGGGCCGGTGGTCAGTATCCGTTCGCCCGACCCGGTGGCCGCCATGATGCCAACGCGCAAGCCGTCGCCGGCGACACGGGTGAAAGCGATCCGCTCGCCGTCGGGGCTCCACGACGGCGACGCATAGCGCGCCCCGCCGAAGCTTAGCCGCTGCTGGTCCGATCCGTCGGCATTCATCGTGTACAGCTGCTCGGTCCCCGACCGGTCGCTCTCGAAGACGATCCGGCTGCCGTCGGGCGCGAAGCTGGCGGCGGTATCCACGCCCGGCGCGCTCGTCAGGCGCTGCAGCGCGGTCCCGTCGACATTGACGACATAGACATCGGTGTTGCCGTCGACGGCCATCGCCAACAGCAGGCGTTTGCCGTCCGCCGAAAAGCGTGGCGCGAAGCTCATCGCATTGCCGGGAAGCAGCGGCCGGTCCTCGTTGCTCGCCAGGTCGACCAGACGAACCTGCGCTTGGCCGGCAACATAGCTGACGTAGGCCAGGCGCTCGCCTCCCGGAGACAGGCGCGGAGTGAGAACCGTTGACTCGCCTGCGCTGAGATAACGATGGCTGGTGCCGTCGCTGTCCATCAGCGCAATCCGCTTGACCCGCGCATTCTTAGCGCCGCTTTCGGCGACGTAGGCAATGCGCGCGTCGAACGATCCGGGCCGGCCGACGAGTTTCTCATAGACCGCGTCGGAACAGCGATG
>JBDSXT010000092.1:0-5621 GCA_039925985.1 Sphingomicrobium sp. | reverse complement strand
ATGAGGGACAGCGGATGGTCGAGCACCATCTCAAGGTCGTCACCGAAGCAGCCAAGCGTCACATCTCGATCGATGCGCACGAGCCGGTCAAGGACACTGGTCTGCGCCGCACCTACCCGAACTGGGTATCGCGCGAAGGCCAGCGCGGAATGGAGTATAACGCCTGGGGCGAGCCTAAGAACCCGCCCGAGCACGAAGCGAATTTGGTGTTCACCCGTATGCTCTCCGGGCCGATGGATTTCACGCCAGGCATTCTAAGCCTCAAAGGCAAGAACAACACCGCGATCCTGTCGACGCTGGCCAAGCAGCTGGCGCTGTACGTCGTGATCTACTCACCGATTCAGATGGCCGCCGATTTGCCCGCGAATTACCAGGCCAATCCGGGGCCGTTCCAATTCATCAAGGACGTCGTCGTCGATTGGGACGACACGCGAATGCTCGCTGGCGATGTCGGCGACATGGCGGTCATCGCGCGCAAGGATCGCAACTCGGCGAACTGGTTTCTCGGCGCCGTCGGCGACGAGCAGGAGCGGCGTCTCGATGTTGCCCTCGACTTCTTGGAGAGTGGCCGAAGCTACCGTGCCGAGATTTATCGCGACGGCGACCACGCCGACTACCGCACGAATCCGCGCGAGATCGTCATCGAACGACGTAACGTCACGGCCCGCGATCGCCTCGGCGCTAGGATCGCGCCGGGCGGCGGCATGGCTGTCCGCTTCGTCGCGCTCGGTCGGCGCTGATTCGGCCGCGGCACTACGACTGGGCGGAGTCGGCCAAACGATCGATTGTCCAAGACATCGGCGAACGCCACCATCCCTCTGCACACCTTCGTCCATCGCCGGTTGAGCAATCCGCATTCAACAATTGCCCAGAGCGAGAAATCTCTGCAGAACATGCAGGTTCTACAAGCAGACAAGAGGAGACCGAAGGATGGTGCAGGCCAAGCGCGGCGAAACGGCTGCATATGTCATCGTCACCTGCCTGTTTTTCGCTTGGGGATTTATTACATCTTTGATCGACCCGCTGGTTGCTGCGGTGAAGGGCATCTTCAGCCTGAGCGACGTCGAAGCCCAGCTGAGCGCATCGGCATTTTTTATTGCCTACGGAGTGATGAGCTTCCCGGCTGCGGTTCTGCTCGCCCGTCGCAAAGCCGTGCCGACAGTGCTGATCGCGCTGGCGATGATGGTCGCCGGCTGCCTGATCATGCTGTTCGCGGCCAACATCGCCGCTTATCCGATTGTGCTGTTGGGGCTCTTCACTCTGGCCAGCGGCATCACCATTCTCCAGGTTGCCGCCAATCCGCTCGCCGCGGCGCTCGGCAAGCCCGAAGGCAGCCACTTTCGGCTGACCTTTAGCCAGTCGTTCAACAGCTTCGGCACCTTCATCGGACCGTTTCTCGGCTCGGTACTGTTCCTGAAGGGTATCGAGGTCAAGGAAGGCGCGGTGATTACCGAGGCAGCGCGGGCCGGCTCGCTGGCCGGCATCGACCGTGCCTTCTTTTGGATTGCGGGTCTCATCATCCTTGTGGCGATCCTGATCTGGGCCGGCCGCAAGGTGATTACCGCGGCCGCCCCCGCGCCTCCCGTCGAAACCTCTCGAAAGGGCATCATCACCACCTTCAGCGAGGCGATTTCGTCGCCTTGGGCGCTGTTTGGCGGAGCCGCCATCTTTCTCTACGTCGGGGCAGAAGTCGCAATCGGTACGCAAATGGCGCTATTTCTCAACAGCGACGCCGTGTGGGGCATCGCGTTGCAGGATGCCGGCAAGATGGTCAGCCTCTATTGGGGCGGCGCGATGGTCGGCCGACTGATCGGATCGGCGCTTTTGACCCGGGTCGACGCGCCCAAGCTGCTGGCGGTGTTTACCGGCATGGCCTGCGCGATGTGCCTCTACGTGTTCGCCATCGGCGGGGTAAGTTCGGGCTATGTCGCGCTGGCGATCGGCCTGTTCAACTCGATCATGTTCCCGGTGATCTTCACCATCACTCTGGAACGGTCAACTGCGTCCGAGGAAGCGACCTCTGGCTTCTTGTGTTTCTCGATCATCGGGGGCGCCGCAATCCCGCCGCTCGTCGGGCTGGTCTCCGGGGCCACTAGCTACGTGACCGCGTTTATTGTGCCTGCTCTTTGCTATGCTGTGTTGTGCAGTTTCGCGCTCGCGTCGCGGGGTGCACGAGTCCGGCTGCGTGATGAGCCCGCGGCGGCCACGATCCACTGAAGCCCTCTCCTTTTGGTCAGTGCGTGAGTATCGAGGACAGGCGATGGATGCTTTGACGTGAAGCCTGAATTGCGCCGCGTCGGGCAAAGCGCAACACCAATTCTGGTGATCGACGAATTCCGCGGTGGCGTCGACGATGTGATCGACATGGCGGCCGAGCTGGCGCCGTTTCCCGATCAGCCTGGCAATTTCTATCCTGGCCTTCGGCGAGTCATTGAAGAGGTCGAGGGCCGCGCTTGGAATTACGTCAGGCAGACGCTCACCGACGCGGCTCAATTTATCGGCGGGGCGTTCAACGTCCGCGGTTTTGATCTGCTGGAAGCGAGCTTCTCGATGGTCACTACCGCCGCATCCGAGCTCGGCCCAGCGCAGCGTAGCGCGCATTTCGACACGACGGACCCCAAAATTTTCGCACTGCTCCATTACCTCAACGTGCCGGCGGGCAGCGGCACGGCATTCTATCGCCAGCGCACCACCGACGTCGAGGTAGTGACCGAGTTGAACGTCGACACCTTCGTTCAAGTCAACCGGCAAGAAGAGGCGGCGCTTCCGGCCGGCTCCGGCTACCTTCTCGGAAGCGACCACCGTTTTGAGCAGATTGGCGCGGTTGAGGCGTTGCCGGACCGGATGATTATCTATCCCGGTTGCCTGCTGCATTCGGGCATCATTCCTGACGGTATGAACCGCAGCAGCAACCCGCGCGAAGGCCGGCTAACCGCCAATTTCTTCATACGCGGTTATTAAGCGCGCCGCCTGAGCCCGGGACCCGCATTCGTCGTACCTATGTTGACCGGCATCGCGTCGTTATGGCAATCGGCGAGCACATCAGGGCGGCGCTGTGAAAAGTGCTGTAAAACTTGCTGAACACGTTTGCTGAACCCGTTAGAGTTCAGCGACTTGCGGGTGTAGCTCAATGGCAGAGCAGAAGCTTCCCAAGCTTACGACGAGGGTTCGATTCCCTTCACCCGCTCCAAAACGCAACATGCCGGGGGCATGTTGTGTGTTGGAACGCACGAGCAAAGCGAGGGGCGACGACGCAACATGCCGGGGGCATGCCGAAGAACTGGAGCGCGCTGAGCGCTAGCGGAGCGGCGACAAAACACACCATGCCGGGGCATGTTGTGATTTGGAGCGCACGAGCAAAGCGAGGGGCGACAAAACCTCGCCTGGGTGGCATAATCCGCCCTCCGGGGGGTAACGACCATGCCGCAGCTTTTGCCGATCCTTTACGCGCTGGCGCTCGCCGCCCAGCCAGCTGCTGATCAAAATGAAACAGCGCCAGCCGAAACCGAGGAAACTACCGGCGCCACGCCGTGGCAGGCCCAGATCTACAGCGGCAGCCCCCATTGGTCGGCCGAGGACCTGCAGTCGGGACGCGACGGCTGGGACATGGCGCACAAATGCGGCGGCACCTTGATCGCTCAGGGCTGGGTGCTGACCGCGGCCCACTGCATCAACGCCGAGCGGATCCGGAACGGCCACCGGGTGCGGCTTGGTGCCGATTTCATCGATAATGACGAGGGCGTGACCTACCGCATCGACCGCATGGTCCGGCATGCGGACTGGAGCAAGGCCAAGCACAGCTACGACGTCGCCCTCATCCATTTCGTCGCGGATGCCCTGACTCACCCTGAAAATGCCGGCCCGGTCGAAGCCATTCCGCTTTATGACGGACCGCCGCTGGAGCCGGGCGTGCCGGTTTACGCGACCGGCTGGGGGCAGCTCGACGAAGCCAAGGACTCAGGTTTCCAGTCGGAACTGACGGCGGTCGATTTGATCACCACGGATTGCTTTGCGCAATATCCGGACGCCCCGGAGTATCAACTGTGCGCAACCGGGCGGACGCCCGGCGATGACGCCGACACCTGCACCGGCGACAGCGGCGGGCCGCTGGTCCTGGACAGCGACGATCGCGAGCTGGTCGGTGTCGTCAATTCGGGCCTCGGCTGCTACCGCGAGGACAGCGCCGGCAAGTATCTTCGAATCGATCGCGACCACTTCCTCGATTGGATTCACCGCGCGAAGGCGGCCAATCCGGCGATCAGCGAGATGCGCTAGCGGTCGACGTCGCTGCCGCGATCGACATCGCTGCCACGGTCGACGTCGCTACCACGATCAACATCACTGCCGCGGTCGACATCACTGCCGCGATCGGTGTCGCTGCCGCGGTCCTCTTCCTCGTCCTCAGGCCCGGCGATCGAGCCAAAATCGTCGCGAGTCATCATGATTGGTCTCCCATGCGGTGGAACAGGCAGAGTCTCACGAAACGGGCTCCTCGAACAGTGCGATTCACTCGAAACCCAAGTCCTTGACGAAGCGCGTAAATCTCCGATCGCGCGAAATCGGATCGAACAATGGGTCGGTCGCAATCATGCTTAGGCCCGAGTCGCCGATCGCCCGCGCCCGCTGCAGCCTGGCCATCGCTTCATCCGCCCTTCCCCACTGAGCCATCACTTCGGCCTGCTGGTACATCGCCGAGTCGCCGACTTCGCTGACGAGTTGCGATAACGCCCGATCGGCCGCGGGCTGATTGCCGGCGCGATGTTCCAGCGCTGCGAGTCCGCGCAGCCGGAACATTGCCGAAGGTTCGTTCAGATAAGCCGCGCGGGCGTCGGCAAACTTTCCCATTGCCAACAGGCTGTCCCCAATGGTTGCATTGGCATTGGATATTTTCGGGTTGAGCTCGAGTGCGCGCCGACCCTGGGTGATCGCCTCTGCATAGCGGCGGGATGCAAAAGCGATGGCCCCGGCGGCGCGGTGGGTGCGGGGGTTGAAAGGGTCAAGCGCAAGCGCCCAATCGATGGCGTCCCGCGCCTCCCGGAAGCGGCGGGTGCGCGCTGTGTACGCCGCATAGAGCAAGACGATGTCGGCATCGCCGCGCCCATATCGATACGCCTTGTCATAACAGGGTCTGGCACCGCGGACGTCGAGAAATCCGGCGAATTTGGCATAGCCGAGCGCGAGCTGGCCCTGGGGCAGCGTCGGCGCTAGCTCGATCGCCCGCTGCGCCTCGGCGACCGCCTGCGTGTAGAGTGGCTTGAGTTCGCTCGCTTCGGCGCTGCTCGCGGCGATCGAGGCGAGCACTCGCGACAGCGCCGCGTGGGCGAGTGCGTAATTGCCGTCGGCGGCGATGGCGACTTCGAAATTGGCGCGGGCCTGGCGATCCGATTCCTCGCCCTTGGCCGCATTGTAGAGCGCCTTGCCGCGCAGATAGGCTTCGTAAGCGCGGGCATCGCGAGTCCCGCCGGGCGCGGGTGCGTCGGTCGCCATGCGCATAGACAAGGCGTTGGCGACGTTGCGCGCCACTTCGCTTTCAAAGGCGAAAATGTCGTTCATCGGGCGGTCGACTCGTTGCGACCATTCGCTGAACCCCGACTTACCATTGGTCAGGTTGGTGGCGACGC
>JBDSXT010000091.1:0-4794 GCA_039925985.1 Sphingomicrobium sp. | reverse complement strand
CACCGACGGCTACAAATTGATCACGCCCCACCATCCGGGCCAAACTCTCGTCCATGTCCACCCCGACCCCAATGAGCTCGGCCGCGTCTATCATTCGGAGCTGCCGATCTGCGCCGACATGGGCGAGTTCGCGGAAGTGATCGCCGACTGGAGCGATCCCGACCTGGTTCGTTTTTCAGCCGGCGAGGAAGCGCACAAGGAATGGCTGGAATGGTCGGAGCCTGCCCCTCGCGATGGCGTGAAAGTGGACCTCGGCCCGTGCGTCGCGGCGATGCGTGACAAGCTTCCCGAAAACACCATCATCTGCAACGGCGCCGGCAATTTCTCGGGCTGGTGGCACCGCTACTGGCGTTACGGGGTGATGCCGACCCAGCTCGCGCCGACCAGCGGGACCATGGGCTACGGCCTGCCGGCGTCGGTCGCGGCTGCGTTGCGGTTCAAGGACCGGCCAATAGTTTGCGTCGCCGGCGACGGCGATTTTCTGATGAACGGTCAGGAACTGGCGACGGCAGCGGCGTGCGGAGTCGACCTGCTGGTAATCCTGGTCGACAACGGCAGCTACGGGACCATCCGCATGCACCAGGAGCGGGACTACCCCAAGCGGGTCTCCGGCACCGACCTCGCCAATCCGGATTTCGCGGCGCTCGCTCGCGCTTACGGCGGCAAAGCGGAAACGGTCGAGCGGACCGAGGATTTTGCGCCGGCTCTCGACCGAGCGCTTCAGCAGAAAGGCATTTGCCTGCTGCATTTGAAAACCGACGTCGAGCAGATCAGCAATCAAACGACTATCTCAAGATTGCGGGGCCAAGTAAGCATAACCTAATCTTTATTTTCTAACATATCTTTGGTTTTCGGGTCCTGCCAATTGCGCGCAATTTGCGAATCTCGTTCGTTGAAGTGCAATAGAACAGTCTCGCGACGATGGAGTTTTTTCTCTACATTTTTGTCCATGAGAAACTTTCTCGCATTCCTTGATCTTGGCTGCATCCGACCTAGATTTCTATATAATGCGCGAATTGGTAACTCCCATAGAACTCACTCCATTTCGGACGAGGAAACTTAGGACCCGCAACCTCTTACGAAGGCACAATCGCCGAAACGGACAAGTTTCCTTGCGGGTCGCGTGAATTGCTCGAGTTCGGACGCCGTCAACCGCGCTATCCGCGGTCGGCCTTTCTCCCGTCTCCGATCAGCCGGACGAAACGGACTTCGCCGAGGCTGTCGCGCTCGATGTGGCCGCCCGGAAGCTTGGTCAGCTTGACCAGTTGCTGGCTCCAGGCACGGCTGCCTACCGGCATCACCAGGCGCCCGCCCGGCGCGAGCTGGTCGATCAACGGCTGCGGGACCGCGTCGCCGGCCGCCGCGACGAGGATGGCGTCGTAAGGCGCTCGCTCCAGCCAACCACGGGTCCCATCGCCCGCGATGATAGTGACATTGCCTTATCCGAGCCGCGCTAGCCGCTCGCGCGCCCCTTCGGCCAATTCGGGATGGCGCTCGATCGCGATGACCTCGGCGGCAATGCGGCCGATCACCGCAGCGGCGTAGCCAGACCCGGCGCCGACTTCGAGCACCCGGTCGCCGGCATCGATCCCCGCCTCTTCGATCATCAGCGCGACGACGTAAGGTTGCGAAATCGTCTGCCCGGCCGCAATCGGCAACGGGTGATCGCCATAGGCCTGGCAACGGTAAGCGGGCGCGACGAAAGCTTCTCGCGGCACGGTCCGCATCGCTGCAAGCAGCGCCGCGCCGGTTATTCCGCGACCGGCGATTTGCCGCTTCACCATCGCCTCGCGAAGCTTGCCAAAGTCTGTCATGTTTCCGCCTGATACAACAACCGGCACCATCAGGAGGGCGTTCCAATGGCTTCGATCAACGTTCGGTTTTCGGGGTCCGTCCCGGCCAATTACGAACGCTACATGGTGCCTCTGTTGTTCCGCCCTTACGCGCAGCAAATGGCCGCGCGAGCGCAGGCGTTGCAGCCCCACCGGATTCTTGAGACCGCGGCCGGAACGGGCGTCGTCACGGCGGCGCTGGCCGACGCGTTGCCCGACTCGCAAATCATCGCCACCGATCTCAACCAGGCGATGCTCGATGTCGCCGCCCAGCGCGTCAATGCCAGCAACGTATCGTTGCGCCAGGCCGATGCCCTCGACCTTCCATTCGATGACGGCAGCTTCGATCTCGTCGTCTGCCAGTTTGGCGTGATGTTTTACCCCGACAAGGTGCAGGGCAATGCCGAGGCCCACCGCGTCCTGCGCGACGGCGGCCACTATCTGCTCGCCACCTGGGATGGGATCGAGCGCAACCCGCTGTGCAACCTCGCCCACGAAACCATGAGCCGACAGTTTCCAGACAACCCGCCGATGTTCATGAAACGCGGCCCGTTCAGCTATTCGGACCCCGAGCAGGTCGAGCGGGACCTGCGCGCAGGCGGGTTCGCCAGCATCGGCATCGAGACGGTCGAGTTGCGAAGCCGGAGCCCGTCCGCCGAGGACGCAGCGCGGGGCCTGACCTACGGCTCACCGATGGGCGTCGAGCTCGAGGAATATGGCCCGAGCGCACTCGACCGCGTGTTCGCGGACTTTTCCCGGGCGGCGCTCCGCTTCGAAGGTCCGGATGGGTTCGACGCGCCGATGGCCGCGCACATCGTCACCGCGACAAAGTAAAAGGCCGCCCCGGCTTCCCGGAGCGGCCTCGGTTTTGACTGGCGATCGGCCTAGATATCGTCGCCGAGCGCGCCTTCGACTTCGCCTTCGGCCTTCTGGAATTCGCCCTTGGTTTCCTGGTCCTTGCCTTCCGCGCGGGTCTCGGGATTGTCCGATTCCTGCTTCACATTGCCGATGGCGTCGTTGACGTGGCCCTTGGCCTTTTCGGTAAATTCACCCATTGCAATTCTCCTCTTGTTTGCAAGGGTTAAACCAACTTGGGAGGCCGCCGGTTGCTCGTTTCGTCGCACTCGGACTCGGCTGGTCGCGGCTAGATAAGTCCTGCCAGTGGACTGCTCGGATCGGCATACAGCCGCTTCTGCATCCGCCCGGCGAGATAGGCCATCCGCCCCGCCTCGACCGCCGCCTTCATCGCTCGCGCCATCAGTACCGGGTCCTTGGCCTCGGCGATCGCGGTGTTCATCAGCACCCCGTCGCAACCCAGCTCCATCGCCTGCGCGGCGTCGCTCGCCGTGCCGACGCCCGCATCGACCAGCACCGGCACCCCCGCGCCCTCGACGATCAGCCGGATGGTCACTCGGTTCTGGATGCCGAGCCCCGAGCCGATCGGCGCGCCCAGCGGCATGATCGCCACTGCTCCAGCTTCTTCGAGCTGCTTCGCGGCGATCGGGTCGTCGACGCAATAGACCATCGGCTCGAAGCCTTCTTTGACCAGCACCTCGGTCGCCCGCAACGTCTCGCGCATGTCGGGGTAAAGCGTCTTGGCCTCGCCCAGCACTTCCAGCTTGACGAGGTTCCAGCCGCCCGCCTCGCGCGCCAGCCGCAAGGTGCGGATCGCTTCCTCGCCGGTGAAGCAGCCGGCGGTGTTGGGCAGATAGGTGATCTTTTTCGGGTCGATATAGTCGGTTAGCATCGGCTGCTTGGGGTCGGCGATGTTGACCCGCCGCACCGCGACCGTGACGATCTCGGCCCCGGACGCTTCGACTGCGGCGGCATTTTCCTCGAAGCTCTTATACTTGCCGGTGCCGACGATCAGCCGCGACGTGAAGGTCCGCCCCGCCACCGTCCAGCTGTCCGCCTCGATGTCCTGCTGCGCCGTCACTCATCCGCCTCCGACAAAATGGACGATTTCATACTCATCGCCATCCGCGACCGGCACTTCGGCCAGACTCGAACGCGGCACCACTTCGCGGTTGCGTTCGACCGCGACGCGCAGCGGATCGAGCCCCAGTTCGCCGAGCATTTGCACTATGTTCGACCCGCTGGCGACGCGGCGATGCTCGCCATTGACGCGGATTTCCAGGCTCTGTTGGGCGGTGATGGACATTGACAAAAAGCAGATAGGAAGGTCCACCGCCAAGCGCAAATGACGGGCAAGATCGAATGAGGGAAGCATCGCATATGGCCGAACCCGGCAAAAACCAGGCCAAGGAAGGTCCGATGCGGATCGACGCCAAGCTGGTGCAGGAGCTCGCTGACCTGCTGACGGCCAACGGTCTGACCGAGATCCAGGTCGAGGATGGCGATCGCAGGATCAAAGTCTGCCGCGACCTGTCCCCGGTTGCGCCGGCGCCCGCCGCCGCGCCCGCACCCGCCGGTAAGGCCCACCCCGTTGTTGCTCCAACAGAGGAGGTTTCGGGCGAGACCATCAAATCGCCGATGGTCGGCACCGCGTTTCTGTCGTCGGAGCCCGGCGCCGATCCGTTCATTGCCGTCGGCAAGCCGGTCAAGGCCGGCGACACGCTGCTGATCATCGAGGCGATGAAGGTCATGAACCCGATCACCGCGCTGGCCGGCGGCGTCATCAAGAAGATCATGGTCGCCGATGCCCAGCCGGTCGAGTTCGACCAGCCGCTGGTGATCATCGGCTGATGCCGATCAAGAAGCTGCTGATTGCCAACCGGGGCGAGATTGCGTTGCGGATTCACCGCGCCTGTCACGAAATGGGCATCAAGACCGTCGCCGTTCATTCGACCGCCGACGCCGACGCGATGCACGTCCGGCTGGCCGACGAAACCGTCTGTATCGGCCCGCCGTCCGCGACCGACTCCTACCTCAACATCCCCAACATCATCTCGGCCGCCGAAGTCGTCCACGCCGACGCCATCCACCCCGGCTACGGCTTCCT
>JBDSXT010000090.1:0-4225 GCA_039925985.1 Sphingomicrobium sp. | reverse complement strand
CAACGCCTCGCCGCGAATCAGGCTTGCGCACAGTAATGACGCGGCCGGCGCGGTCTGGATGCCCATGCCGCCTTGCCCCGCGCACCAGAAAAAGCCAGCCGCCTCGGGATCGAAGCCGAATTTCATCATCCGATCGGGAGCGAAACTGCGCAGGCCGGCCCATTTGCGCTCGACCGCTTCGACCGGCCAGTCGACCGCTTTTTCGAAGCGGTCGATCGCGTTGGCGACGTCGATTTCCTCGGGCGCGGCGTCGCACGGGTCGACCGGGGTCTCATCCAACGGGCTGACCCAGACGCTGCGGTCACCCTCGCCTTTGAAATAGAAACTAGTGTGGAGGTCGGTGACCAGCGGCAGATCGTGCAGGCCATCGCGGCCGACGCGCAGCTGGACCACGGTCCGCCGCTTCGGCTGCAAGCCAATGCCCCCCACTCCGCACCGCGCCGCAACGTCGTCGGCCCAGGCGCCCGCCGCGTTGACCAGGATTTCCGCGTGGATCGGCCTGGCCCCGGTGACCACTTGCCAGCCATCGCCGGATCGTTCCGCTGAGCGCAAAGCCGCATCGGTTCGCACCTCACCGCCGTCGCGGCGAATCGCGGCCAGGCAGGCCGCATGGAAGGCGGCGACTTCGATGTCGGAGCAGCTCGCCTCGAACCAAGCGCCCGTCCATTGCTCACGCAGCCCTTGTATCATTCGGTCGAGCTCGGCGCGGTTGAGATGGACGAGTGCATGTTCGCCTGTCAGCTCGGCGGCGCCTTCGATCTGGTCGCCGTGGGAGCCGGTTAGATGCACGGTGCCGCGGCGGCGCAGCAACGGCGTCGACGACCCCGGCCAACCGGCATCGAACATGGGTCTCGAGGCAAAACTCAAACGCCGTGCCGGCCCGGCGCCCAAACTCGCTTCCCAGAAGGCCGCCGAGCGCCCGGTCGAATGGCGCCCGCACAAATCCTCGGCTTCAATGACGATCACCCGACGGTCGCCCGCGAGCCGCGCGCCGAGGCTGGCGCCGGCGATACCACCGCCGACGATCAGGACGTCGCATTCGGTTCGTGAGGCTGATCGCAAGGTCATGGCGCGGCATGGTTACGTTTTAGAAAGCCGCACCGTCTAGTGGTCGGACTATGAACAACGCGGGATTTACCGAACTGCTGCTTGGGCTCCTGGCGATTTTGCTGGTGGTCGCGGCGGTTATCGACGTGCGTACCTTTACAATTTCGAACGCCCTCAACCTCACGGTCGCGCTGCTCGCGCCGCTCTATTGGTTGTCGATTGCTTTGCCCTTGTGGCCCGATACGGCGATCCAGCTGGCCGCCGGCGCCGGTGTATTTATTTTATTGGCCGCGGCATTTTACGCGGGCTTGATGGGCGGCGGCGACGTCAAGCTGGCGGCTGCCTTGGCGCTGTGGTTCTCGCCCGGCTCGACAATCAAATTCCTCGTGCTGATGTCGCTTGCCGGTGGGGTCGTGACATTGATCGCGATCGGGCTTCACCGCCTTCGCAAAAACCCCGGCCGGCCGCAGATTCCTTATGGCGTCGCTATCGCTTTCGGCGGTTTGGCCATTCTCACCCAACGGTTTCTTAACCAATTTGCCTGATGTGTGGAAACTTAGTCGGGGCCCTTTGAGGGAGGCGATCGCGCCATGAATGTGAAGAAAATTGCGCTGCTGCTTGGAGCATTGGTCATTGCGGTAGTCACCGCGGTGATGGCCAAGAACATGTTCGCCGGGGCGGGAGCGGAGCAAGCTTCGGCTGCCCCTGCGGTTCCTCTTGGGCCCAAGGTTCTCGTGGCGCGCAAGGCACTTCCGGTCGGGACGATCATCGACGCGGAAAGCCTCGCTTACCAACCCTGGCCCAAGGAATTGGTCCAGAGCGCTTATTATACGGAAGGCGCGCCCGATTCCGACATGACCAAGCTGCTTGGCACGGTCGTCCGCTACCAGGTGACCGCTGGCCAGCCGCTGACCCATGGCGCCCTCGTCGGCCCCAACGATCGCGGCTTCCTCGCCGCGGCGCTCGGGCCGGGAATGCGCGCCGTCACGGTTCCAGTGAACACGTCGAGCGGCGTCGCCGGCTTCGTGTTCCCGGGAGACCGGGTCGACATGGTTCTCACCCAGCAGGTCCAGGGTGGTGGCGAAGGCCCCCCGCTCAAGGTGTCGGAGACGATCGTTCGCAATATACGCGTCCTCGCCACCGACCAGCGCATGGACAGCAAGGGCGAGGACGGCAAGGACGTCGTCAAGACTTTCTCGAACGTGACGATCGAAGTCACGCCGAGAATCGCCGAAAAGATCGCCGTTGCTCAAAGCCTCGGCTCGCTGACTTTGTCGCTGCGCTCGATCGCCGACAATACGGCCGAGCTCGAGCGGGCAATCGCATCGGGTGAAGTGCGGGTACCGCAAGGCACCAATCCGGCCGAGGAGCGCACCTTGCTCCTGGCCGTCGCCAATCGCCCGGCGGACACCAACACGACGTTCACCACGGGCGGCGATGTCTCGCGCTTCCAGCGCCGGTCGGTCCCTGCCAGGACGCCGTCGCCCATCGACGGCAACGCTCTGTCGTCTTTCGCCAACGCGCTGCGCGGCGGACCGGCTTCGACCGGAGGCACGGGCGCGGTTTACGCCGGCCCGGTCGTGCGCGTCGCTCGCGGCAACAACATCACCGTCGTTCCAGTGGGGGCTCGCTAACATGACCAGTCGCAACATCACTCGCCGGGCCCGTCTCGGCACGGCTTTGGCCGCCCTGGCCATCAGCCTCGGCACGGTTGCCGGATCCACTCCCGCGCTTGCCCAGCACGCTGCCCGGCCGTCGGAAACGCTCACCCTTAGCCAGGGGACCGGCGCAATGGTCAGGCTGTCATCGCCGATGAGCGACGTATTCGTCGCCAACGATGGCATCGCCGACGTCCAGGTGCGCTCGTCAACCCAGCTCTATGTCTTCGGCAAGGGCCGCGGGGAAACCACGGTCTACGCGACCGGCGCCAACGGCCGAGTCGTCTATTCGGCCAACGTCCGCGTCGGCAACAACATCAGCTCGGTCGGCGAGATGCTCAACCTGGCGATGCCGGAAGCCAGCATCCAGGCGACGCCGATGAACAATCTGGTGCTGCTCACCGGCACCGTCTCTTCCCCGACCGACGCCGAGGAAGCGCAGCGCCTCGTCCAAGCCTATGTCGGCGAAGGCACGCAAGTCGTCAGCCGCCTCCGCTCGGCAGTGCCGCTGCAGGTTAATTTGAGGGTCCGGATTGCAGAGGTAAACCGGACGCTGCTCAAGAAAATCGGCGTCAACCTGCTGACCAATGATTCGACCGGCGGTTTCAAGTTCGGCGTTCTTCAGGGTGCCGGGATCTTCCTGCCACCGGCAGGCGAGTCAAGCGATGTGGCCGGTGCGGTCATCCGCAGCCCGCTCGGATCGACCCTTTCCGCGGCCGGCAAGCTGTTTGGCCTTGATGTTACAGGCTCGCTCGATCTGGCGCAGAACGACGGTGTCGTAACGACGCTGGCCGAGCCCAACCTGACCGCCCTGTCTGGCGAAACGGCGAGCTTCCTCGCCGGCGGCGAATTCCCCGTGCCGATCTCGCAGGGCAACAGCGCCATCAGCATCGAATATAAGCAATATGGCGTCGGCCTTGCGTTCACTCCGATCGTCCTCGCCGATGGCCGCATCTCGATGCGCGTCCGCCCGGAGGTCAGCGAGCTCAGTGATGCGGGCTCGGTCAAGTTCGGTGGCTATGTCGTCCCGGCGCTCACCACTCGGCGGGCGGAAACCACGGTGGAGCTCGGCTCGGGCCAGTCGTTCATGATCGCCGGCCTGCTTCAGAACCGGAACCGCAACAATATCGAAAAGGCGCCGTTCCTTGGCGACCTGCCGATCCTCGGCATGCTGTTCCGCTCAACGAGCTATCAGCGCGATGAAACCGAACTGGTGATCGTCGTCACGCCCTACCTGGTGCGCCCGTCGTCCGGCCAGCTGGCATTGCCAAGCAACGGTTATCGGGCGCCCACGGATGTGGAGTTCAACATGGAAGGCCAGACCTTCACCGGACCCAAGGGACAGCGGGCCGCTACCGTTCCAGTCGCCACGCCCGGCATGACCGGCGCCGCTGCGATCGCCGCTCCGGGGTTCAAGTTTTGACCAGCCGCCCAATCAGGAAGGACGCTTCGATGCGTACAAAGTTGACCCTTTTGGCGCTGGCCAGCGCCGTCGCCGGCTGCAGCCACACGCCGCAGGA
>JBDSXT010000089.1:0-10816 GCA_039925985.1 Sphingomicrobium sp. | reverse complement strand
CCAACGCCCAAGGCTGACACCGGCGACCGCATCAAGGCCTCGCCGCTCGCCCGCCGCCTCGCCGAAGCGCAGGGCATCGACCTCGCCAGCCTCACCGGCAGCGGCCCCGGCGGCCGCATCGTTCGTGCCGATCTGGGCGACAAGGCAGGCGGCGCGAAGACAACGCCTGTTGCGCAAACCACTGCAGCTGCACCGGCGGCCTCGTTCGCCACCGGCATCCCGCACGAAGTGGTCAAGCTCAGCAACATGCGCAAGACCATCGCGCGGCGCTTGACCGAGTCGAAGCAGCAGGTCCCGCATATCTATTTGACCGTCGACATCAATCTCGACGCACTGTTGAAACTGCGCTCGGAGCTCAACGCCGGGCTCGCCGGCCGCAACATCAAGCTGTCGGTCAACGACTTGATGATCAAGGCGCTGGCCGCGGCCCTGATCGAAGTGCCCGAGTGCAACGTCAGCTTCGCCGGCGACACGCTCATAAAATACAGTCGCGCCGACATTTCGGTCGCGGTGTCGATCCCCGGCGGGCTGATCACGCCGATCGTCGCCAACGCCAACGGCAAGAGTGTTTCCGCCATCGCGACCGAAATGCACGACCTCGCCGCGCGCGCCAAGGAAGGCAAATTGCAGCCGCAAGAATACCAGGGCGGAACCGCGTCCTTGAGCAACATGGGCATGTACGGGATCAAGGCGTTCGACGCGGTGATCAACCCGCCGCAGGGCATGATCATGGCCATCGGCGCGGGCGAAAAGCGGCCCTATGTGATCAACGACTCCCTCCAGATCGCGACCGTGATGTCGGCCACCGGCAGCTTCGACCACCGCGCCATCGACGGCGCCGACGGCGCACGGCTGATGCAGGCGTTCAAGCGCTTGGTCGAAGCGCCGCTGGGGATGCTGGCTTAATTGGAACCGCTTGCGACTCTTGGCCTCTGGGGTGATGGCGACGAGGTGTGGGCCATCGAAGACGCGTTTCGCGCGATCGATGTCGAACTGCCAGTAAAGGATGCGCCGAAATGGGTGACGGTCGGGGACCTGTGGCAGTCGGTTGACCGCGTTGCTCCCGATGTTGCCGGCTCAGACGACGCTTGGAACGCGTTTCGACGCGCTTTGTCAGATGAGACATGCGTCGACTGGACTAGGGTAGTCCTCGAAACAACACTCCTAGACGGTCGCGGCCACAGCATCTTGCAAAGGCTAGTTACAAATGTTCGGGAGCGGTTCCGCGACCATGCCTGACCGTACCCCCCACATCCGCGTCACGGCCATGCCGGCGGACACCAACCCCTATGGCGGGGTGTTCGGCGGGTGGCTGATGAGCCAGATGGCGCTGGCGGCGGGGAGCCTCGCGTCGCGCCACAGCCGCGGCAAGGCGGTGGTGGTCGCGGCCGATGAGGTGCGATTTCCGGGCGCGCCCCAGGTCGGCGACGAAATATCGGTCTACGCGGACCTTGAGAAGCAGGGCCGGACTTCGATGACCATCGCGGTCGAAGCGGTCGCGCGTGAACGCGACGGACCCGAGGAAACCAAAGTCGCCAGCGGCCGCTTCACCTTCGTCGCGCTTGGCGAGGAAGACCGGCCGCGGGAGATCGCCGGACAGGGAAAAGAAAATGCCTGAAACCTATGACCTCATCGTGCTTGGCTCGGGCCCCGGCGGCTATGTCGCCTCTATTCGCGCCGCGCAGCTGGGGCTGAGCACGGCGATCGTCGAGCGGGCGGAGCTCGGCGGGGTTTGCCTCAACTGGGGGTGCATCCCGACCAAAGCGCTGCTGCGCTCGGCCGACGTACTTCACCAGATGCAGCATGCGGAAAGCTTCGGCCTGTCGGCGGCGAAAGTGTCGTTCGATCTTGGCAAGGTCATCGCCCGCAGTCGCGATGTCGCCACGCAGATGAACCGCGGCGTCACCGGGCTGATGAAGCGCAACAAGATTGCCGTCCACGTCGGCGACGGCAAATTGACCGCGGCCGGCAAGATGACGGTTACGGCGGATGGGAAGGCGACCGAGCTGACCGGAAAACACATCATTATCGCCACCGGCGCGCGGGCACGGGAGCTGCCCTTCGCCAAGTCGGACGGCAAGCGCATCTGGACCTACCGCCACGCGATGACCCCGCCGGAAATGCCGACCGAGCTGCTCGTCATCGGCTCGGGCGCGATCGGCATCGAGTTCGCGAGTTTCTACAACGATTTGGGCGCCAAGGTGACGGTAGTCGAAATGCTCGACCGCATCGTTCCCGTCGAAGATGCGGAGGTCAGCCGCGCGCTGGCCAAGTCGCTCACCGGGCAGGGCATCGAGCTCCTCACCTCGGCCGGAGTCGACAGCCTCAAGGCCGACGCCAAGGGCGTGGTCGCGGTGATCAAGGACAAGGACGGCAAATCGGCCGAGCGGCGGTTCAGCCACGCCATCGTCGCGGTCGGGATCGCCCCCAACACCGAGAACATTGGCCTCGAGGCGCTCGGCGTGAAGACTAGCAAGGGCCATATCGACACCGACCCGATGTGCCGCACCAACGTGCCGGACGTGTGGGCGATCGGCGACGTGACGGGACCGCCGTGGCTGGCGCATAAGGCGAGCCACGAAGGGGTGATCGCGGCCGAGGCGATTGCGCTGGCGCTGGGCAACAAGGATGCGCACCCGCATGCGATGGACGTGCTCAACATCCCCGGCTGCACCTATTGCCGCCCGCAAATCGCCAGCGTCGGCCTGACCGAAGCTCGCGCCAAGGAAGCCGGCCACGAGGTCAAGGTCGGACGCTTCCCGTTCCCCGGCAACGGCAAGGCGATCGCGATGGGCGAGACCGAGGGTTTCGTGAAGACGGTGTTTGACGCCAAGACCGGCGAACTGCTCGGCGCGCATATGATCGGCGCCGAGGTCACCGAGCTCATCCAGGGCTTCACCATCGGCAAGACCGCCGAGCTGGTCGAGCAGGATTTCATCGGCACCGTCTTCCCGCACCCGACCTTGTCCGAGATGATGCACGAAAGCGTCCTCGCCGCGTTCGGTCGCGTGATCCACATTTGATTGGGAAATTCGATGATCAAGTGCGTTATCAAGGCCGGGAAACTCATAGAATCCGCGAAGGCGCCGCCGCCGCAATGAGCGCGCCTGCACATAACAACCGCACCTTGCTGATCGCGTTCGGCGCCAACCTTGGCATTGCCGTGTCGAAATTCATCGCCGCGGGGGTCACCGGCTCGTCGGCCATGCTCACCGAGGGCGTCCACAGCGTCGTCGATTCGACCAACCAGCTGCTGCTGATCTGGGGTCGTCGCCAATCGAAGAAGCCGGCCGACAAATATCATCCGCTCGGATACGGCCGTGAACTCTATTTCTGGAGCTTCGTCGTCGCCGTCCTGGTCTTCGCGCTGGGTGCCGGCGTGTCGATCTACGAAGGCATTCTGCACATCGCCAAGCCCGAGCACGCGGTATCGCCGCTCATCGCTTATGCGGTCTTGCTGATTGCCTTCCTGCTCGAGGGCTGGTCGACGCTCGAAGCCTTCCGCGAGTTCAAGGCGGCCAAGGGCAAGGTCGGATGGATTGAAGCCATTCGCCGCTCGAAAGATCCGGCCTCGTTCATCGTTCTGTTGGAAAATGGCGCGGCGATGGCCGGGATTGTCGCCGCCGCCGTCGGCCTGATGCTGTCTCAACTGACGGGCGACCCCTTCTATGATGGCGCCGCATCGGTCGTCATTGGCCTCATCCTCGGCGTTACGGCGCTCGTCCTTGCCAAGGAATCCAAGGGACTGTTGATTGGCGAAGCGGCCGATCCGGAACTGGTCAGGGGACTTCGCAAGCTGGCGGCCGAAAAGGCGGGGATCGTCGGTGTCGGCCATGTGATCACCATCCACTCGGCGCCCGATCAGATCACCGCCATGGTCAACGTCGATTTTCTCAACAGCATCTCGGCCGGCGACGTTGAACGGATCGTCCATGAGATCGAGGTCGAGGCCCATAAGCAATGGCCCGAGGTCCGGCGCCTCTTCGTGCGGCCAATGCAGGGGGCGGCCAAGGAACGGAAGAAGTGACCTCGGATCCCGACAGGGCGAAAATTGCCGCCGTTTTTCATGGCGTCGTGAACATGACGGTGGCGGAGATTGAAAGCTGGCTCGAGACCGACGAAAGCCGGGCGGTCGGCTGGAAAGGCAAGGACGGCAATCGACCGGAGAGTGTCGGCCACGCGAGCGGGCGGCGGATCGTCCAGATCCTCGGCAAGGCGCGCAACGACCTCGCGGCGGACGATTTTGCCCACATGCGCAAGGTGGTCGGCTATGTCCGCCGCCATTGTGCCCAGCGTCCCGCCAACATCTACACCTCGCGGTGGCGGTACAGCCTGATGAATTGGGGCCACGACCCGGTAAAGGAGGACGCCAAGTGAAAGGCTATTGCGACAATATCGAAACGCGGACGGTCGAAAACGACGATTTCCGGCGCGTGCTCTACACCGGCGGTCACCTCCAATTGGTGCTGATGACGCTCCAGCCCGGCGAGGATATCGGCGCCGAAGTCCATCCCGACCGGGACCAGTTCTTTCGCTTTGAGGAGGGGACAGGTGCCGTCGACATCGATGGAGTCGAAAACCGGGTCGAGGCGGATTTCGCGGTGATCGTCCCGGCCGGCGCGCGGCACAACGTCCGAAATACCGGTAACGGACCGCTCCGCTTGTACACGATCTACGGCCCGCCCGAGCATGTCGACCGGCTAGTCGAGGAGACCAAGGCTAAGGCTTTGGCTACCCACGAAGAATGGGACGGCAAGACCAGCGAATAGCGCGCGTTAACGCTTAGGTAGGGAGAGAGTCGCACACTCGTGCAGGGGAGAAGGCCTATGCACAGCCACCAGCGTTCGCGCGGGAAGGTCCTTTTTGAGGTCCTCTGCGCTCTAGCTCTCGCCGCCTCGTTTGCCGGCGCGGGGGATGACATCGGATCGCCCTCGCTGCTTGGGTCAGCGGCGATCGTCGCTCTGTTCGCAGTCTATTGGTCGTTCGGCTTTTTTGCGCGGCGCCCGCTTGTCGACGTGCCGCAGGCCGCCGTCGCAGAGCCGCAGGAGCCGGAAGTCGCGACTGCCGTGCACGAGGAAGTTTTCGCTGCCCAACCCGAGGTGCTGCCCGAACCTGAAGCGGTCGCAGTAGAAGCGCCTAAAAAGCGACCCGCCCGGAAAGCCAGGAAGGCTGAAGTCCTGGAAGAGCCCCAACCTGTCGCCCTCGAAGAGCCCGCGTTCGACGGACCGCCGCTCGAGCAATTGTTCGACCCCCAGCCGTTCGTTCGGCAGCCGCGCGCGTTTGGCCGCAAGTCCCGCGGACCCCGGCCTGTCCCCGTGGGGTAGGAGAGGGCGCTCTTGCCAAGGCCGGGGTAGGGCGGCACCGTCGCGCCATGGCCCAATCCATCCACGACGGCTCTGACCCGCGCAACGCGGCAATTCTGATCAACGTCAACGGCGAACTGAAACCGCGCGCCGAAGCTGTCGTGTCGGTGTTCGACAGCGGCTTCGTGCTCGGTGACGGTGTCTGGGAGGGCCTGCGCGTCCACCGCGGACGGATCGCCTTTCTCGACCGTCATCTCGACCGCTTGTTCGAGGGCGCCAAGGCGATCGCGATGGACATCGGCCTGAGCCGCGATGCGCTCTCCCGGCGCCTTTACGAGACGCTCGACGCAAACAGCATGACCGATGGCGCGCATGTCCGACTGATGGTGACCCGCGGCGTCCGCTCGACGCCGTACCAGGACCCCCGCGTCGTGGTCGGCGGCGCGACCATCGTCATTGTCGCCGAATATAAGGAGCCCGAGCCGGCCATCGTCGAGCATGGTATCCGCTTGTTCACCGTCCATGTCCGCCGCGGCGACCCGGCGGTCCAGGACCCCAAGCTCAACTCGCACTCGAAATTGAACTGCATCACCGCCTGCATCCAGGCGATCGAGGCCGGCGCCGACGAAGCCCTGATGCTCGACCTCCACGGCTTCGTCGCGACCTGCAACTCGACCCATTTCTTCATCGTCCGCAAGGGGGAAGTGTGGACCTCCAGCGGCGATTACTGCCTCGGCGGGATCACCCGCGCCAACGTCATTGAGATTTGCCGCGCCAACGCAATTCCCGTGTTCGAGAAGAATTTCTCGCTGATCGATGTCTACGGTGCCGACGAGGCGTTTGTGACGGGCACCTTCGCCGGGGTCGTGCCGGTGCGCGAAGTCGACGGGCGGCATTTGAGCGACGGCCGCGGGCCGATGACTGAGCGGCTGCAGACTCTCTATCGCGCGCGGATTGAGGAGGATGTGGCGAGCGCGACGCGCCCGTGACGCGGCGCATCGCCATGTGGTCGGGGCCGCGCAACCTGTCGACGGCTATGATGCGCAGCTTCGGCAATCGCGCCGACACGTTCGTCTCCGACGAGCCATTCTATGGCTGCTTCCTCAAGTCGACCAGCGCCGGTCATCCGATGCGCGAAACGGTGATCGCGGCGATGGATTGCGACTGGGGGAGCGTGATGCAAGCGCTCGCCGGACCGCCGCCCGGCGGATCGCCGGTCTGGTACCAGAAACAGATGTGGCACCATATGGTCGGACCGATCGGCTATGACGATTTCGCCGGCTTCACCCACGCATTTTTGATCCGCGAGCCCGAGGCCATGATCGCTTCCTATCTGCGACAGCGCGAGGCGGCTTGCTTCGAGGATTTCGCCCTCGATCGCCAGGCCGACTTCTTCGATCGCGAGGCCGACCAACTCGGCCATGCGCCGCCAGTCATCGAGGCGAGCGACGTGCTTGCAAACCCCGAGGGCGTTCTGTCGAAGCTGTGCTCCGCGCTCGGGCTTGCGTGGGACCCGGCGATGCTCGCCTGGCCGCCCGGCCGCCGCCCAACCGACGGGCCCTGGGCGCCGCACTGGTATGCGGCGGTCGAAGCCTCCACCGGCTTTGGCCCGCCAGACTGCGACCCCGTAGAGCTTCCCGACGAGGCCCGGACCCTCGCCGAGCGCTGCCGGCCGTATTACGAACGGCTCGCGGCTCACCGGATTTCCGCCTGAAGCGCGGTTGACCGTTTGCCCGCCTCCGGCTATTGGGCCGGTCGTCCGCGGGGGCCTCGATTTGCGATCCCCCGGCGGACAAGAGCTGAACATTGCTCGACGTCGTGAAGGCCCGGCAGGCCGAATGTCCTGCCGCACGCTTTCGCGCTTTGCGTTCGAGCAAAGTAACCGCCGGATATGCTCCGGCAACGAAAGGTGAAGGCTTCATGCCGACGATTAACCAGCTGATCCGCAAGGGTCGCGAACCGCAGAAGGCCAAGTCCAAGGTCCCTGCGATGGAGCAGAACCCGCAAAAACGCGGCGTCTGCACCCGTGTCTATACGACCACTCCGAAGAAGCCGAACTCGGCGCTGCGCAAGGTCGCCAAGGTCCGCCTGACCAACCAGCGCGAAGTCATCAGCTACATCCCCGGCGAGGGCCACAACCTCCAGGAGCACAGCGTCGTGCTGATCCGCGGCGGTCGTGTCCGCGATCTTCCGGGCGTTCGCTATCATGTGCTGCGCGGCGTGCTCGACACCCAAGGGGTCAAGGATCGCCGCCAGTCGCGTTCGAAATACGGCGCCAAGCGCCCCAAATAATTTTCAGAGCAGTAAGCCCCGGACAGGTTCCGGATTCGGCTGAAGAGAAAGGAAGCTCATATGTCCCGTCGTCGCCGCCCAGAAAAGCGCGAAATCCTGCCCGATCCCAAATTTGGGGACGAGGTTCTGTCGAAATTCATGAATTCGGTCATGTTCGACGGTAAGAAATCGGTGGCTGAAGGCATTGTCTATGGCGCTCTTGAGAGCGTTGAGGCGCGCCTCAAGAAGGACCCGATCCAGGTTTTTCATGAAGCCCTCAACAATGTGAAGCCGGGCATCGAAGTCCGCAGCCGCCGGGTCGGCGGCGCCACCTATCAGGTGCCGGTCGAGGTTCGCATCGAGCGCGCCCAGGCACTGGCCATCCGCTGGCTGATCACCGCTGCCCGCGCGCGGTCGGAAAAGACGATGTCGGCGCGGCTTTCGGGCGAATTGATGGACGCATCGCAGAATCGCGGCAACGCCGTCAAGAAGCGCGAAGACACGCACCGCATGGCCGAAGCGAACCGCGCCTTCAGCCACTACCGCTGGTAGTTTTCATACCTATATTGCGGGAGCACCGCGCAAGCGGCTCCCAACATCGCCAAGGAACATAAGAAATGGCCCGCAGCCATCCGCTCGAACGCTATCGCAACATCGGCATCATGGCGCACATCGACGCCGGCAAGACGACGACGACGGAGCGAATCCTCTATTACACGGGCAAGTCGTACAAAATCGGCGAGGTCCACGAGGGCACCGCGACGATGGACTGGATGGAGCAGGAGCAGGAGCGCGGGATCACCATCACGTCGGCAGCGACGACCTGTTTCTGGAGCGGCGACGAGGGCAAGGGCCCCGAGCACCGGATTAACATCATCGACACCCCGGGCCACGTCGACTTCACCATTGAAGTCGAGCGTAGCTTGCGCGTCCTCGACGGCGCGGTCGCCTGTTTCGACGGCGTTGCCGGGGTCGAGCCGCAGTCGGAGACCGTCTGGCGGCAGGCCGAGAAATATAACGTGCCGCGGATGTGCTTCATCAACAAGCTCGACCGCACCGGCGCCAATTTCGAGATGTGCGTCAGCATGATCAAGGATCGCCTCGGTGCGCGGCCGGCGGTGCTTTACCTGCCGATCGGCATCGAGGGGGGCTTCAAGGGCCTCGTCGATTTGGTCGAGAACCGCGCCATCATCTGGCTCGAGGAATCGCTTGGCGCCAAATTCGAATACCATCCGATTCCGGCCGAACTCGCCGATGCCGCCGCCGCCGCCCGCATGGAGCTGATTGAAATGGCGGTCGAGCAGGACGACGACATCATGGAGGCGTATCTGGGCGGCGAGGAGCCCGACGCCGCGACTCTCAAGAAGCTGATCCGCAAGGGTACGCTGAACTTCTCGTTCGTCCCCGTGCTGTGCGGCTCGGCGTTTAAGAACAAGGGCGTTCAGCCGTTGCTCGACGGGGTCATCGACTATCTGCCGAGCCCGCTCGACATCCCGCCGGTCGAAGGCCTCAAGCTCGACGGCGAGACCACCGACACCCGCGCCCCGGCCGACGATGCGCCATTCTCGGCGCTGGCGTTCAAGATCATGAACGATCCGTTCGTCGGAACGCTGACCTTTGCCCGCATCTATTCGGGCACGCTCGAGACCGCCTCGCAAGTGATGAACTCGATCAAGGACAAAAAGGAAAAGGTCGGCCGCATGCTGCTGATGCATGCCAACGACCGCGAGGACATCCAGATCGCTTATGCCGGCGATATCGTCGCTCTGGCGGGTCTCAAGGACACCACCACTGGTGAGACTTTGTGCGCGATCAATGCCCCGATCATCCTCGAGCGGATGGAATTCCCCGACCCGGTGATCGAAGTCGCGGTCGAGCCCAAGACCAAGGCCGACCAGGAGAAGATGGGCATCGCGCTCAATCGCCTGGCCCGCGAAGACCCGAGCTTCCGCGTTTCCACCGACCATGAATCGGGTCAGACCATCATCAAGGGGATGGGCGAGCTCCACCTCGAGATTTTGATCGACCGCATGAAGCGCGAGTTCAAGGTCGAGGCCAATGTCGGCGAGCCGCAGGTCGCCTATCGCGAATATCTCGCGAAGCCGGTCGAGCTCACTTACACTCACAAGAAGCAGTCGGGCGGCTCCGGCCAGTTCGCCGAGATCCGCATTGATGTCATTCCGGGCGAGCGCGGGACGGGTTTCGTTTTTTCCGACGTGATCAAGGGCGGCAACGTCCCCAAGGAATTCATTCCTTCGGTCGAGAAGGGCCTGCGCGAGACCGCCGAGACCGGATCGATGATCGGCTTCCCGATTATCGATTTCGAAGTGCGGCTGACCGACGGCAAGTATCACGACGTCGACTCGTCGGCGCTGGCGTTCGAAATCTGCGCCCGCGGCGCGATGCGCGAAGCGGCCCAAAAGGCCGGCATCAAGCTGCTCGAGCCGATCATGAAGGTCGAGGTGGTGACGCCGGAGAATTACCTCGGCGACGTCATCGGCGATCTCAACTCGCGGCGCGGCCAGATCCAGGGCACCGACACGCGGGGCAATGCACAGGCGATCGAAGCGATGGTTCCGCTCGCCAACATGTTCGGCTACGTCAATCAATTGCGCTCGTTCACCCAGGGCAGGGCGCAATATTCGATGCAATTCTCCCATTATGACGAAGTGCCGGCAAACGTGGCCGAAGAGGTCAAGGCGAAGCTGGCGTAACCGGTTTTTTGTAGCTAATGGGCGCGTTCGCATTGGGCGGCGCCGCCCGCAAATTTCAAAAGAAGAAGAGGCGTTAAATGGCGAAGGCTAAATTCGAGCGGACGAAGCCGCACTGCAACATTGGCACCATTGGTCACGTCGACCATGGCAAGACCTCGCTGACGGCGGCGATCACCAAGGTGCTCGCCGAGACCGGCGGCGCGACCTACACCAGCTATGCCAACATCGATAAGGCTCCAGAGGAGCGCGAGCGTGGCATCACCATCTCGACCGCCCACGTCGAGTATGAGACGGCTGCGCGCCACTATGCGCACGTCGATTGCCCGGGCCACGCCGATTATGTGAAGAACATGATCACCGGCGCGGCGCAGATGGACGGCGCCATCCTCGTCGTCTCGGCAGCCGATGGCCCGATGCCGCAGACCAAGGAGCACATCCTGCTCGCCAAGCAGGTCGGCGTTCCGACCATGGTGGTTTACCTCAACAAGGTGGACCAGGTCGATGATGCCGAGCTGCTCGAGCTGGTCG
>JBDSXT010000088.1:0-6210 GCA_039925985.1 Sphingomicrobium sp. | reverse complement strand
TCGCCGAGCACGACGGTACCGAGGAAAACCTGGCGGAGGACGTCGGCGGGGTAGATCTGGCCAACCTGGCGCTGCGAGCCGGTCAGCTTGGCGAAGGATTGGAGGCCGGGCCCCGGCCCGATCCGGCAAGTGAAGGCGGGATAGCCGATGTAGTCGAGCATGCCGGGCGATTTGGCGCCAAGCTTGATGACCCGGCAGTGGTAATCGCCGTTGAGGATGGATCCACCGGCGAGCGCTGCATCGGGCTCGAGAAGCGCGCCTTCGCCGGCGATTTCGGCGGCGTGCCCGGAGGCGCGGGCGGCCTTCAAGGCGGCAGCGAAAGCGTCGCGCCAATCGCGCAGGCGGTCGCGATCGTCGGGGGTAGCGATCTGGCGCCAGTCGCGGGCCGGAGGTTCGACGGCGCCGCCCGGGTGGATCGTGGCGCACGCCGAAAGTGTCAGGCCGAGGGCCAGAAGAGTGGAGGCTTTGTTCATCGTCGAAGGGAACGTAGCAAAGCATTCCAGTGGCGCAACACGCGAGACGCATCCGGCCGGTCGTCATCATCGTAGCTGCAAGCAGAACTCAGCCAGGAGCTTGTGCCGTGACGTTTGAGAACGGATCGCAGATCGAAGTCTTCACGAAGTCCGAACTCGATTATCTGCGGGGCAGGGTGCGCGAAGAAGCGGATGCGGCCGTTAATGCCGAAAGCGTCGCGGCCACGCTGATTCACGTCGGGCTGGCAAAGGCTTATGCCGAGCGTTGCGCCGGGGGTAGTGATCGCCTGGTTGCCGCAGGTCGCGCTTGGATGGACGACCATCGGCTATGGTGAAGCCTCCACTTCGCCCGCCGATGGAGCCAAAGCTGACAATGGGTCGCGACTCTCCTAGACAACAGGTCGCCGCTCCTAGCTCAACTGGATAGAGCGCCGGGCTTCGAACCCGGAGGTTGGGGGTTCAAGTCCCTCGGAGCGGGCCACAATCAAACGCAAAGCAATCTTGCGGCGCAGTGGCTTGCTTCGGGCGGCGCCATTTGTTCTATGTCGGCGTTGGGAGACAAGAGCACATCAGTACCTTGATGCACGCCGAGTCGGAGAGACGCGATGAAACTGCATTCCACTGAAATCGACGACAAGATGGTCAAATTGACCTACACCGACGGCTCCTCGCCCGAAGACGCGACGAAGGTCCTGATCATCCGCATGCCGTTCGAGGGCACCATGCAGAGTTCAATCCTGTGGCACCAGATGAATGCGCTTCATCACGCCTATGCGATCATCGACGTCGAAATGGAGCGCATGTCGGCCGAGCTAAATCAGCTGGCCGAGACCAAATGAGTGAGGCCTCCGGCTAGGCGCGGCTTCGAGGAACCGCCGCAACGATTGCGGTCGAAAATCCCGGCGCTGCGGTCCGGGCGGGCGGAAGCTTCACAGTCACCGACGACGAAAGCTGGCGGCTCGAGCGGTCGCAGTTGCTGGCGGTGAGCAATAGCAGGATCAGCCCGGCGTTCGATCGTCGACTCACGTTGCACCCCTCGGCCAGGGGCCAAGTGTGGAGCGCGAGGGATTACGAAGGGGTTACGAAATATCGGCTGAGCGGTCGCTAGGTGGCGACCGGCATTTCGGCTTCCGCTTTGTGGCCAACGCGTGCGCCGATCCAGTCGACGATGTCGGCCATCACAGTCTCGCGACCGAGGTCGTTGAGGAGGTCGTGGTAATGGCCCTCGTAGAGCTTGAGCGTCTTGTCGGTCGAGGCGGCAGAATCGTGAAATTCCTGGCTGCCGTCGGGTCGGGTCGCCTTGTCGGCGGTACCGTGGAGAATGAGAACCGGCAGCGTAATGCGTGAGAATTCACGTTCGAACCGCTCGCCGGCGCGGGCGAACGCGGCGACCGTGCTGACCGGTTGGACTTCGTCCTTGGTCAGCGGATCGGCGTTGAGTTGCGCCACCCAGTCGAGATCGCGCGAGAAGTCCTCCATCTTCAATTTGAGGACATGGGCATGCGGCACGATATGGTCGGCGCCCTCGAGCAGCTTGAGCGCGAAATTGGGTGCGTAGACGCGAAAGGCGAAGCTCTCGCAAATCAGGCCGTCGAGCTGATCCTGATGGTCGAGCGCGAAAGTGACGGCGGTGACGCCGCCGGCGCTATGGCCGAGCAGGAACAGCGGCAAGTCGGGGTGGTGCGAGCGGCCGAGCTCGATCGCCTGGCCGAGGTCCGAAACATAGTCGTCGATGCTTTCGATATAGAAGCGTTCGCCGTCGGATTTGCCGCGGCCGCGAAGGTCGAGCGCGGTGACCGCGAAGCCACGCGCCGCGAACTCCTCGCCGGCGCGAATATATTGGCCGCCGTGCGAATTGACGCCATGGCAAAGGACGAGGTTGGCTTTCGCTGTTCCGCCAGGCTCCCAGTGGCGGGTGAAGATGCGGCCGCCGGTGCCGTCAAGCCATTGTTCGGTGGCGGGGGTCGCGGTGGGCATGGGCATCTCTTCGATTCGGCGTTTCGAAGGGCTAACTTACATTCAGCGATGCCGAAACGAAACGTGTCGCTTTATGCCGCCGTCCACCCGCCATCCATCGACAGATTAGCGCCGGTGATCGAGGCGGCTTCGTCGCGGCACAGGAACACTGCGAACGCCGCCACCTCTTCGGGAGTGACGAAGCGTTTGGTCGGCTGGGCGGCGAGGAGGACGTCGTTCATCACCTGCTCGCGGGTCAGGCCGCGGGCCTTCATCGTGTCGGGGATCTGGTTCTCGACCAGCGTCGTCCAAACGTAGCCGGGCGAGATGCAATTGACGGTGACGCCGTCGCGCGCGGCCTCGAGCGCAACGGTCTTGGTGAGGCCGGCAATGCCGTGCTTGGCGGCGACATAGGCGGACTTGTTGGGCGAGGCGACGAGGCTGTGCGCCGATGCGGTGTTGATGATCCGACCCCATTTGCTGGCGCGCATGGCGGGCAAAGCTAGGCGGATGGTGTGGAACGCCGCGGTCAAATTGATGGCGATGACCGCGTCCCATTTGGCCGGCGGAAAGCTTTCGATCGGCGCAACGTGCTGGATGCCGGCATTGTTGACCAGAATGTCGGGCGGGCCGAGCTCGGCGGTGCAGCGGGCGAGCATCGCCTCGATCGCTGTGGGGTCCGACAAGTCGGCGTCATCGTGGACCGCGCCGAGCTCCTCACAGAGCCGCGCGATCTCGCTCGCGTCGCCGAAGCCGTTGAGCATCACCTCGGCGCCCTCGGCGGCGAACGCGCGGGCGATGGCGAGGCCGATGCCCGAGGTCGATCCGGTGACCAGCGCAACCTTGCCTTCGAGAATCATAGACTGCCTCCGACCGCGCTGATTGCCTTCGCGGCGGCGGTTTGCAACTGGGATGGTCGTTCGCGCATTACGGACAGGCAACAGGAGGCGGCATCATGCGCTTGGGTGACGACGGCAGCGGCAATTTCGAGGACCGGACCGGGCAAAGCGGGTTCGGCGGGGGCGGCGGCAATTTGCTCGGCTGCCTGCTGCCGTTCGTATTGAGTCGCTTCGGGATCGTCGGCGTGCTGGTGCTGCTGCTCGGTTATTGCGCGCTTACCTCGCTTGGCGGTGGCGGCGGCATTCTCGGCGGCGGTAGTACGACCAGCAGCCCATCGGCGAGCGGCGCATCGACGCTGAGCGCGGACGACAAGCGAACGCTGACCTCGGTGCTGTTGTCGACGGAGAAAGTGTGGGGCGACATTTTCGCCAAGAATGGGAAGCAGTATACGCCGACGACCCTGGTTGCCTATTCGAACGCCAACCAATCGGGCTGTGGCGCGGCACAGGCGGCGATGGGGCCGTTCTACTGCCCGACCGACAAGGACATCTACATCGACCCCGCCTTCTTCACCGAGCTGCGGTCGCGCTTCAACGCACCGGGCGATTTCCCGCAAGCCTATGTGATTGCCCATGAAGTCGGCCATCACATTCAGGACCTCGAAGGCCGGCTCGACGAAGCAGCGACTTCCCAGGCCCGCGCCGGCCGCGCCGACGGCAATGCCATCCAGGTCGGCATCGAGCTTCAGGCCGATTGCTACGCCGGCGTGTGGGCGGCCAACGCCAAGGCGCCCGACGGGACGGCGGCGCTCGAACCCGGCGATGTCGAGGAAGGCATGAAGGCGGCCGAAGCGATCGGCGACGACACGCTGCAACAGCAAGCGCAGGGCCGGGTGTCGCCTGAGAGCTTCACCCATGGTTCCGCCGCCCAGCGGATGGCCGCGCTGCGCACCGGGCTGCAAAGCGGCAATCCCGCGGCGTGCAATTTCAACGCGCGGTAGCAGCGACAGTCAAAGTTTGACCAGCATCTTGCCGGTATTGGCGCCTTCGAACAGGCCGAGGAACGCTTGCGGCATGCGCTCTAGCCCGTCGATCACGGTGTCGCGTGATTTGACCTCGCCGCTGGCGATCCAGCCGGCCATGTCGCGGTAGAATTCGCCGAGCCGGGGCACGTAGTCGGTGTAGATAAAACCCTGCAGCCGGATGCGCATGGCGATGATCCGCATCATGTAGCGAAACGACGCCGGCTGGCCGCTGTTGTAGCTGTCGATCATCCCGCAAATCGCAAAGCGCGCATCGCGGTTGGCGAGCGCCAGCGCGGCATCGAGGTGGTCGCCGCCGACATTGTCGAAATAGACGTCGATGCCGCCGTCCCCAAATTTCGCCGCGGCGGCTTTGAGCGACTGGACCAGCGGGCCTTCGGTATAATCGATCGCCGCGTCGGCGCCCAGTGAGCAGACGAAATCGCATTTCTCGTGACCGCGGGCTGAGCCGATGACTTTCATGCCCTTGGCCTTGGCGATCTGGACGACCGCCGAACCGACCGCGCCGGCGGCGGCCGAGACGAAGACGACATCGTCTTCCTTGGCGGACGCCGCATCGAGCAGCCCGAAATAGGCCGTGCCCCCGGTCAGGCCGAGATTGCCGAGGAACTGCTGTGGTTCGACGCCGAGATCGGGGAGCTTGTTCAATGCCGCGGCGGGCAGCACGGCTTCGTCGCGCCAGCCGGCCATATGCACCACCCAGTCGCCGGGCTGGAACGCGTCGGAGCGGGACTCGACGACCTCGCCGACCGCGCCGCCCTCCATGGGAGCGCCGATGGCGAACGGCGGGACGTAGCTTTTGACGTCGTTCATCCGGCCGCGCATGTAGGGGTCGACCGACAGCCAGCGGTTGGCGACGCGGACCATGCCGCCCTCAAGGCCCGGCAGGTCGAGCGCTTTCAGCTCGAAATTGTCAGCGGTCGGAAGCCCTTGCGGGCGGCTCTTCAAATGCCAGGCGCGGGCCATCGGCGTTCTCCCTTGCCCAAAGCCGTTAGACTTCGCGCGGCGCCGTGGAAAGGGCGCGGCGCAGTGGAAAGAGCGGGCTGGGCGTTGGAAAAAGCGGGCTGGGCGGCGATTGCATGGGGCGAAAAGCGCGGCTATCTGAGCCGCTTCCCGAAACGCCCGATCCCATCGGGCGGAGACCGTCTGGCTGGGCGCGGGGCTGTAGCTCAGATGGGAGAGCGCTGCAATCGCACTGCAGAGGTCAGGAGTTCGATCCTCCTCAGCTCCACCAGCCCTAAAGTGGCGGAAATCCTTCGAATCGCTGGAACGGGTCTGAACCTGCAAAATCCCAGATGGCCGAATTTTGCAGGGAAAATTGGGTGCCCAAGGGCTTCCAGATCCATGTCCGAGTGGACCGCGTCCCCTGAAAAATTTTTGCCGATTCTGTCCCCTATTCCCTGCATCCAAGGAGCAGGGAATATTAGGCGCCGGAGCACCGAAACTGTTAGCGCCATTAGCCAACTTTCAGGGAAAACTTTGAGCCTTTGGCAGCCGCAGGAGGGGGGACTTGATTTCAAGATACTGCGTCGACGATACTGTGCGCAACGCTTCCATTGGCCACCGGGGACGGGCGCCAGCTGCGAGCGCCACGAGGTGTTCCAGACACGGACGCAAGCCTCGCTCTACCGGGGACGGCGGGAGCTTTGAGCCGCGATCGCGAACGATGCAGGGCGCGACGCTTCATCTTGTGAGCCTTTGACAGACGACGTGTTTCGCTGGGCGTCGCGCGTCGACCGGGCGAGCGGCATAAGTGGGGGAACAAATGCCTAGGACCATCTCTTCATCCCGCCGAACTGCGGTGAGGAACCAATCTAGTTCCACCGGCAGCTTGCAGCCAGCCAAGCGGAACGCCCGAAAACACGACGACGGACAGGTCGCAGCCTCCGATGACGCCGG